>NZ_JBAVDI010000094.1:0-20534 GCF_049587115.1 Aeromicrobium sp. | reverse complement strand
ACGTTCCCGGCTGGGTCATGATCACGGTCATGAGTGCGGGGTTGGTGGCGATCCTGACGGCGGCCGCCGGCCCTCAACTACGTCAGATGATGACCCAGGCGCTGTCGGCGGTCGGAGGCTGACCCGTGCGTAACGCTTCCGTGGCCCGTCGCGAGCGTGGCTCGGCGGTGGTCGACTTCGTGCTGATCATGGTTTTGCTGGTGCCGCTCGTGCTGGGGGTCGCGCAGGTCGCGCTTGTCCTGCACGTCCGCAACACCGCATCCGCCGCGGCCTCGGAGGGCGCGCGTGCCGCGGCTCCTCTGGGCGCCACGCCAGCAGATGGTGCGGCGCGAGCGAAGCGACTGATCAGCGAGGCCTTGGCTGACCGCTATGCCGACGACGTGACGGCAACGAGCGCCGTGGTGGGCGGTGTCCCTGGGATCGAGATCGTGGTCAGGGCTCGGGTGCCGGCCTTGGGCCTGTTCGGTCCCGCCGTACCGGTGACGGTCCAAGGTCACGCCGTGCGTCAGGTTGAGCCGTGAAGAATGAGGCCGATGGAACTGCGACGATCGAATTCATCTGGCTCTCGCTGCTCCTGCTGGTGCCGTTTCTCTACGTCTTGGTTGCGGTGTTCGACACCCAACGCGCGTCGTACGGCGTATCGACCGCGAGTCGGTCGGCAGCGAGGGCGTTCCTGCAGGCTCCGGATGTTGCCACGGGGGAACGGCGCGCACAGCTCACCGCCCGGATTGCTATGGATGACCAGGGACTTTCCGGCGCGAGCGTGCAGATCAGCTGTCTGCCCACACCGCACGACTGCCTCCGGCCGGGCTCATCGGTGCTGGTTGTCGTACAGACCATCCAGCCACTCCCGCTGACGCCTAGCTCCCTAGGATCACAGCTGGGCGGCATCGCGGTCGACAGCACCCACATCGAGCCGTACGGCACCTTCCGGGCTGAACGATGAGGCGCGACGACGGTCAGATCACTGTCATGACGATCGGGTTCTTCATGTTTCTCGGCCTGCTCGCGGTGGTCGTGATCAACGTGTCGGCCGCATTCCTGCAGCGCCAGCAGCTGGACAACGTGGCAGACGGAGCGGCGCTCGTGGCGGCGGATGGCTTGAGTCGCGAGGCGTTCTACCGTCATGGTGAGATCAGGCTCGCCGACTCCGAAGCGCGTCAGTTGGTCGGGCGGTACGTGACCGGTGCTGGCATCCGGGTCGTGGCAGTCAGCACCCGCCGTGACCGGGTGCACGTGCGCCTCGAACGCACCGTTGGCCTGGCCCTGACGCCGCCGGGCTGGACCTCGCGGACCACCATCGTCGCCGAGGCGACGTCACAGCTCCGGATCGCCGACTGACCGTGGCTCACGTGGCCAGAGCGGCGCGCAGACGGGAGGCATATGACTCGGCCTCGCCATCGGCATATTTCGTGCGGGGCCAGAAGAAGCCCCGCAGACCGTCGCCCTTGGTGCGCGGCACGACGTGCACGTGCAGGTGGGCGACGCTCTGCGAAACCACGTTGTTCATCGCGACAAACGTGCCCTGGGCGTCCAGGCCCTCGGTGATGGCGTCCGCGACGCGTTGCGTGGCCGAGAACAGCGGCGCGAGCTGCTCCTTGGGCAGGTCGGGAAGCGTCACGACGTGCTGTCGGGGGACCAGCAGGGTGTGGCCCTTGAACAGCGGTCGCACATCGAGGAATCCGACCACCTCGTCGGTCTGGAGAATCAGGGACGCCGGTACCGTTCCGGCGACGATTCCGCAGAACAGGCACTCCTCGCTCATGGATGGATCCCATCACACTTGGGCTTAAGGTGGGCGCATGGCTGATTCAGAAGGCAACGACCAGAAGTCCGACATGAAGGCCAAGTTCCGTGAGGCGCTGGCGAAGAAGAAGAACCAGCACCATGCGACCGCCGAGGGTGCCGAGCACGATGGCAGCGACAAGTCCCACGGTGCCAACGGCCCGACGCAGGCCCCGGAGTTCCGCCGCAAGAGCATCTGAGGTTCCCCTGTAACCTCGACGGGTGGCAACACCGGACTTCACAGAGCAGACCAAGGCCCTCGACGCGACGCTGACCTCGATCGAGAAGGTCCTCGATCTCAACGCGATTCGCAAGGAGATCGACGACCTGCAGGAGCAGGTCGGTGCACCCGATCTCTGGGACGACCAGACCAACGCGCAGCGCGTCACCGGGCGACTGTCCGTCCTGCAGGCCGAGGTCGAACGCGTGACCGGGTTGCGCGAGCGACTCGGCGACATCGAGATCATGCACGAGATGGCGCTCGAGGAGGGTGACTCCGAGGCCGCCGTGGAGGTGCAGCGCGAGCTCGTCCGCGTCCAGAAGGCCATCGACAGCCTCGAGATCCGCACCTTGCTGTCGGGGGAGTACGACGAGCGTGACGCACTGGTGTCGATCCGCTCGGGCGCCGGTGGCGTCGACGCCGCTGACTTCGCGCTGATGCTGCAGCGCATGTACATCCGTTGGGCCGAGCGCCACGGCTACTCCGTCGAGGTCTACGACACGTCGTACGCCGAAGAAGCCGGGATCAAGTCCACGACGTTCGCGGTCAAGGCACCGTACGCCTACGGCACGCTGTCGGTCGAGGCCGGAACCCACCGCCTGGTCCGTATCTCCCCATTCGACAACCAGGGCCGGCGGCAGACATCGTTCGCAGCGGTCGAGGTCGTGCCGGTGCTCGAGGAGACCGACGAGATCGACCTGCCCGAGGAGGATGTCCGGGTCGACGTCTTCCGGTCGTCCGGACCAGGCGGCCAGAGTGTCAACACGACCGACTCCGCGGTACGCCTGACCCACATCCCCACGGGGACAGTCGTGAGCTGCCAGAACGAGAAGAGCCAGCTGCAGAACAAGGCCAGTGCGATGGTGATTCTCAAGGCCAAGCTGCTGGCGCTCAAGAAGGCCGAGGAGCGAGCGCATCTCGACGAGCTCCGCGGTGACGTGCAGGCCTCGTGGGGCGACCAGATGCGCAACTACGTCCTCAACCCGTACCAGATGGTCAAGGACCTGCGGACCGAGTTCGAGACCGGAAACACCCAGGGCGTGCTCGACGGCGAGATCGACGACTTCGTCGAGGCCGGGATCCGCTGGCGGCGCGAACAGGGCGTCTAGTCCTCCGAGTCCTCGGCGGACTGGTGCTCGTCAACACGCCGTCTGATCCGGCCCATCCCG
The DNA here is from genome assembly GCF_049587115.1 of Aeromicrobium sp. Classification (GTDB taxonomy): domain Bacteria; phylum Actinomycetota; class Actinomycetes; order Propionibacteriales; family Nocardioidaceae; genus Aeromicrobium. Next base: position 17,360 of record NZ_JBAVDI010000094.1, on the reverse strand, counting down.
GGGATCTTCACGAGCATCTCGTTGAGCTCATGGGCCGTGTCGAGCAGGTCGTGGATGTCGGGCGCCACGGTTCCCATGGTTTCGATGATCGGGAGGATGTCTTCGGTCAGCTTGTCGACGAGCATCGGCATGTGGTCGACCAGGCGGACGACGGCTGCGACCTCCTCGGGGCTCGTGGACCTCACGAGGCGCTCAAGGATCGGCTGGAGCTCGTCGATGACCGGAGCAAAGGAGTCGAGGAGGCCTTGCGCGCGGTCGACAGTCGGATCGAGGCTGCCGAGGGTGCCGGCGGCCCGGACGATCAACGCGTTCGCCTTGGTCACCGTGACGTCGGTCCGCTCGATCACGGCATCGGCGGACTCGCGGGTTGCATCGATCCGATCGAGTAGCCCGTCCACCCGGGCCAGAGTGCGCTCGGCGATGGTCAGGAGCGCAAGCAGACGTGGCAGGACCGATGTCATCTCGTCCACTAGTCCCAGGGCGGCGCGGGGATCGGGCAGGGAAAGGCGCATTTGTTCACGCTAGCCGCAGCGCCTCCAATTTGCCCGTGAGCAGGTCTCACACCACGTGCCCCAGCGGTCTGCAGGGGCGAGCCTTCCCCGGGCAGTGGACCGACCTGCCTAGACTCGACGGGTGATTCGATTCGACAAGGTCACCAAGACCTATCCCGGCCAGAAGCGTGCTGCGCTCGACGCCGTCGACCTGGAGATCGAGAAGGGCGAGTTCGTCTTCCTCGTTGGCTCATCCGGTTCGGGCAAGTCGACCTTCCTCCGGCTGATCCTGCGCGAGGCCCGCCCGACCAGCGGTCGCGTCTATGTCGCGGGCAAGGAGATCAACAAGCTCTCCGGCTGGAAGGTCCCCAAGCTGCGCCGTCAGGTCGGAACCGTCTTCCAGGACTTCCGGCTGCTCCCGAACAAGACCGTGACGGAGAACGTCGCGTTCGCGCTGCAGGTCATCGGCAAGCCACGCAGCGAGATCAACAAGCTCGTGCCCGAGACCCTCGAGATGGTGGGGCTGGACGGCAAGGGCCACCGCATGCCCGACGAGCTCTCCGGTGGCGAGCAGCAGCGAGTGGCCGTCGCCCGTGCTTTCGTCAACCGGCCGATGATCCTCATCGCCGACGAGCCGACCGGCAACCTCGACCCCAACACCAGTGTCGGCATCATGAAGCTGCTCGACCAGATCAATCGCACCGACACCACCGTGGTCATGGCGACGCACGACTCGTCGATCGTCGACCAGATGCGCAAGCGCGTCATCGAGCTCGACAACGGGCTCATCATCCGTGACGAAGCCCGCGGCATCTACGGCTACCAGAACTAGGAGGCGCGATGCGAAGCACCTTGAGCGAGCTGGGCCAGAGCCTGTCGCGCAACAAGTCCATGACGATCTCGTTGGTCGTCACCATGACGGTCTCGCTGCTGCTGGCCGCGCTCGGCCTGCTGATCCAGAGCCAGGCGGACCGAACCGAGAAGTACTTCGGCGACAAGCTTCAGCTGCAGGTCAACCTGTGCACCAAGAACTCGCCGAGCCAGAACTGCATCGGTGGCGTTGCGACCGACGATCAGAAGGCGGCAGTCCAGGACGCGATCCGGGCCAATCCCGAGGTCAAGTCGTACGAGGTCCGCACCCCGGCTGACAACTTCAGTCGCGCGCGGGCACTGCTGGGACAGTCCGAGACCGGCCGCAAGGCGCTGGAGACTCTCGGGCCCGACTCGTTCCCCGAGTCGTACTTCGTGACGCTCAAGGACGCCAACAAGTTCGACGGCGTGGTCAGCCAGGTGTCCGGCATGGACGGAGTCGGCAACGTCAACTCACTCAAGAAGCTCCTGGGGCCGCTGTTCAGCGCGCTCAGCAAGATGCAGTACGCGGCGATCGCCACCTCGTTGCTGCTGATCTTCGCGGCGATCCTGCAGGTGTCGAACACCATCCGCATGACCGCGTACGCCCGACGGCGGGAGATCGGCATCATGCGACTCGTGGGCGCATCGAGCTGGCACATCCAGCTGCCATTCGTCCTGGAGTCGCTGATTGCTGCCCTGATCTCGGCGGCGCTCGCTGCGGCCGGCCTCGCGGCCTTCACCTACTTCGTGGTCTACGGCTACCTGCGTGACACCTTGGGGCAGATCACGACGTGGGTCGGTTGGCACGAGGCTTTCGTGGTGGCAGGACTCACGACGGTGCTCGCACTGGTGCTCGCGCTGGTCCCGACACTCGTGATGACCCGTAAATACCTTGACGTATGAGGCTCGTACCTTAAAGTGGAGGTTGACACTTCACGATCGACAGTCCTCAGCTCCGTGAGGAAACTTCCCCCAAAGTCGAGGTCATGTTCTCCATCTCTCGCAAGGCGCTGACGGCAGCGCTGCTCGCGACCGCTCTTGTCGCCACCCTTTCAGCACCGTCCTTCGCGGACAAGAAGGGCGATCTGGAGAGACAGAAGCGGGGTGTCAGCGGGCAGATCGGCGGCGCCAAGGAGGATCTCGATCACTCCAGCGAGAAGTACGCGACCGCCGTCTCGGTTCTCAAGGCCGCGCAGAAGAAGTTGGCCGGCGCGGAGGCCAAGCTCGGCCAGACCCGGGGAGCCCTCGCGGTGGCACAGGCGCTGGACGAGCAGATGCAGGCCAAGCTCGCGGCCTCCGAGGCCGATCTCGCCGCCGCGATAGCCAAACTGAAGAAGGGCGCGGCGCAGCTGGCCAAGTCCGAGGGGGCGGTCGAGCAGTTCACCGTCGAGAATCTGCAGCAGGGCGATCGGGGCATGCGCGCATTCAGTGGACTGCTGCGCGGCGACGACCCGACGACATTCACCGAGGAGATGAACCTCAACGACTCCGTCAGTGACGCACAAGTCGCGACGATGCAGAACCTTGCGGCGACGAAGGTCATTCTCAAGCTGGATCGCCGAAAGGTCAGAGCGCTGCGCGACAGGGTCGCGGAGCAGCGCCGCCAGGCTGCGGCCAACCTGGTCAGCAAGCAAAATCTCGAGGCGTCGGCGGAGCGCCAGGCGGCGGTCGTCGGCGACCTCGTCGCGACACGTGAGAAGGCCCGCGGTTCAGCCGCGGTGGAGCGCAGGAAGGACGAAGTCGAGTACCGCAAGCTGGTCCGCGAACGTGAGTCCCTCAGCGCCAAGCTCCGCGCCCTCGCGGCCCAGGAGCTCGCCAGGAAGCGCAAGCGTGGCGGCGGAGGCAGCAGCTCCGGCGGCGACGGCGGCGGGACGTTGTCCTATCCGGTCAATGGGCCCATCACCTCGAGCTACGGCATGCGTGTGCACCCCGTGACGGGTGTCTACAAACTGCACGACGGCACCGACTTCGGCGTTGGCTGCGGCACCCCGGTTCGGGCCGCCGCGAGCGGCACGATCATTCAGCAGTACTACAACGGCGGCTACGGAAACCGGATCATCCTCGCCAACGGCATCAAGCGCGGCAAGAGCGTTGTCACGACCTACAACCACCTGTCCGGCTTCGCCCGCGGCACGGGGTCACGGGTCTCGCGTGGACAGGTCATCGGCTACGTCGGCTCGACGGGCTACTCGACTGGCTGCCACCTGCACTTCATGGTCATCACCAACGGCTACACCGTGAACCCAGCGGGCTGGCTGTAACCTTTCCGGGTGGCCAAGGAAACCGGGCGCAAGCTTGTTGCGCAGAACAAGAAGGCGCGCCACGACTATCACATCGAGGACACCTTTGAGGCCGGTCTGGTCCTCACAGGCACCGAGGTGAAGTCGTTGCGTGCTGGTCGCGCATCCCTGGTCGACGGGTTCGGCGAGATCGAGCGGGGCGAAGCCTGGCTGCTGCACGTCCACATCCCGGAATACACGCAGGGCACGTGGACGAATCACGAGACTCGCCGACGGCGCAAGATGTTGCTCAACCGCCAGGAGATCGACCGGATCGAGCGGCGCACGAGCGAGAAGGGGCTGACGATCATCCCGCTCTCGCTGTACTTCAAGGACGGCAGGGCCAAGGTCGAGATCGCCCTCGCGAAGGGCAAGAAGACCTACGACAAGCGACACGCGATCGCCGAGCGCGACGCAACCCGCGAGGCCGAGCGCGACCTCGGACGCCGACTCAAAGGAATGTAGGCGTGGCGCTGGAGGACGGAGACCTGCCTGCCGTGCTTCACGCGCTCGGGCTTCCCGGACTCATCGACGTCCACACCCATTTCATGCCGCCGGCGATCCTCGCCAAGGTGTGGGCCTACTTCGATTCCGCCGGACCACTGCTCGGACGCGCCTGGCCGATCAGATATCGCGGCAGCGATGACGAACGGGTCGAGCAGCTGCGCGCCATGGGTGTGCGCAGATTCTCCGCGCTGTCCTACGCTCACCGACCGGGCATCGCGACGTTCATGAATGACTGGACGGCAGAGTTCGCCGATCGGGTGCCCGACTCACTGCGTTCGGCCACGTTCTACCCCGAGCCGGAGGCCGCCACGTATGTGCCCGAGCTCATCGCTGACGGCGTCGAGGTCTTCAAGGTGCACGTCCAGGTCGGTAACTTTGCGCCCAACGACCCCTTGCTGGATCCCGTCTGGGAGGCGCTGGCCGCGAGCGGCACGCCGATCGTCCTGCACGCCGGCTCCGGGCCAACCCCCGGCGATCACACGGGGCCGTCGAAGGTCGCCGACGTGCTGTCCAGACATCCCGGGCTCGCGCTGGTCATCGCCCATCTGGGAATGCCGGAGATCGCGGAGTTCCTCGACCTGGCGGAGCAGCACGAGCAGGTGCGACTCGACACCACGATGGCCTTCGTAGACTTCTGGGGACCCCCGACGCACACCGATGTCGTACCCCGCCTCCGTGACCTGCAGGACAAGATCCTGTTCGGCACCGATTTTCCCAACATCCCGTACCCGTACGTCCACCAGGTGGAGGCGTTGCAGCGGCTGGATCTCGGGGACGACTGGATGCGGAGCGTCCTGTGGCACAACGGTTCGGAGCTGTTCGGAGTGTCGGGATGAGCGCCGGAACCATCCGGCTCGGCACACCGCAAGGGAGGTGGCTCCTGACGGCGATGATTCTCGGCTCCGGCATGGCCTTTCTCGACGGATCGGTCGTGGGTCTGGCCCTGCCGGCTATGAATGCCGACCTCGACGCGGGTGCCGCCGGGGTCCAGTGGATCGTCAACGCGTACACGCTGACGCTGGCCGCTCTGATACTCGTCGGGGGTTCGCTGGGGGACCGGCTCGGCCGACGGAAGGTGTTCGTCACCGGCGTCGTCTGGTTCGCCGCCTCGTCGCTGCTGTGTGCCCTGGCGCCCACGGTCGAGGTGCTGATCACGGCTCGGGGATTGCAGGGCATCGGGGCCGCGCTGTTGACCCCGGGGAGCCTGTCGATCATCTCGGCCTCGTTCGCACCCCAGGACAGGGGACCAGCGATCGGCGCGTGGTCCGGGTTGGCCGGCGTGACCACCGCGATCGGGCCCCTGGTCGGGGGCTGGCTCGTTGACACCACAGGATGGCGCGGGATCTTCTGGATCAATCTGCCGCTGGCTGTGATCGTCGTGTGGATCGCCGTCCGCCACGTGCCGGAGACGACGGGCGACCAGGGCAAGATCGACTACGGCGGGGCAGGCCTGACGGCGCTCAGTCTGGCCGCGCTCACGTATGGACTGGTGGAGAAGTCGTGGACCTGGGGCCTCACCGGCGCCGTCCTGATGGTCGTGTTCGTGATCCATCAAAGGCTCACCCCGCATGCGCTGGTGCCACTCAGCTTGTTCACCGATCGGGTCTTCACGGCCGCGAACATCTGCACCTTCGCGATATACGGTGCACTGGGCGCTGCCCTGTTCCTGCTGGTGCAGCAGCTGCAGTACGTCTCGGGATTCTCGCCGCTCGTCGCAGGACTGGCGACCGTGCCGCTGACGATCACCATGGTGCTGTTCGCGTCAAAGGCAGGTGCGCTCGGCTCACGGGTTGGCCCGCGTTGGCCCATGACCCTCGGCCCGCTGATCGCCGCCGCTGGCCTGCTGCTGATGCTGCGGATCGGTGCGGACGCGAGTTTCTGGACCGACGTGCTCCCGGCATCTGCTGTCTTCGGCGCTGGCATCACGATCCTGGTGGCGCCGCTGACCACGGCGGTCCTGGCAGCCGCGCCCGTGACCCAGACCGGCGTGGCCTCGGGCATCAACAATGCCGTAGCCCGCACTGCGTCGCTCCTGGCTGTTGCGGCGGTTCCCCCGATCGCTGGCATCTCGGGGCGGGACTTTGCCGACCCGGCGGTGTTCGACCCTGGATTCCGCACCGGCATGCTGATCTGCGCCGGCATGTTGGCCATCGCCTCGGCATTCGCCGCGGCGCTGATCCACGGCCCGAAGGTCAGTCCAGCGGCGGTGCAAACCGATTGAGCGGCTACGAGAAACAGCGGTCAGGAATTACGCAGGCGGATTCGTCGTTGTGAAGGAGTAGGATGAAGTTGTTGCTTCGGCAGCGATTGACAACTCAAGAGGGGCTGATCGGTTTCGACTAAGGTCGTTCGATTCAGGTGAAGCGGGTAGAGGATCCAGGGTTATCTCTTAAACGATCTCTGGAAACCAACAAGTGCCGATTCAAAGCGCACTGACTTCACCCTCGCTGCTTAAGCGATAGGTGAAGGGCTGGCCCGGGGGCGTTCCCGCTCCGGATCGCCAGTCTCATTTAGGGGACTTGCTGATCACACGGCGTCGCAGCGTGTGGTCGGGACTTTTCTGCGACTGAGCCTGTCGGCGACGCGTCCGTTCGAGTGCCGGGGCTGAGAAAAGCGACTAGACGGACTGCACCCGGAGAAGCCCTGATTCAGCGCCATAGGACCGGGGTTCGATTCCCCGCAGCTCCACACACGATGAAGACCCCCACCGGTTTCGGTTGGGGGTCTTCCTCATTGTCCGGAGGCAAAGTGGTCACGCGGGCGGGGTCTCGCCGTTGTTCGGCGTCGCGAGGATCTGGTACCAACGGATACGCCCCTCGATCGGCCCGGTGCCATAGTGGGTCAGCAGCGCCTTCGTCGCGATCGACGTGGCTTCCTCGGGCGTCATGTCGCCTTGTTGCGTGATGGCGCCGCACAACGGAGTTCCCTGACAGAAGGCCAGCGCCGCCTCCTCCGCGGTCGTACGGCTGATTCCTTCGGCGGGCTCCAGCGACAGTGTCGTGAACCCGGCAGCCTCGACATCCGCACGGATCAGGTCGGGGTCGAAGTACCCGTGCGGGGTGCGGCTCATGAAGGTCAGTGCGGGGTCGGGAACGGCGTCGAAGAGCGCCGCCTCGATGACCCCGGGAATCTCGTTGTGCTCGACGTCGTCCCACGCGTTGAACGCGAGATGCCCGCCCGGACGCAGCACGCGCCGCGCCTCGCGGTGGCCGGCGATCCGATCGGGGAAGAACATCACGCCGAACTGGCAGACCACGACGTCGAAAGAGTCGTCGGAGAATGGCAGCGCGAGGGCATCTGCCTGCTGAAACTGGACCATCGAGGGATCGCTGAACCGCTGTCGTGCCCGGTCCAGCATGGGTGGGTTGAGATCGGTGGCGGTGATCCGCGCCTCGGGCAGCCGGTCGACCAACGCCCGGGTGAGGACGCCGGTTCCGGCGGCCGTCTCCACCACGTCGTCAGGAGCGAGCGCGGCCACCGCATCGGCGAGCAGGTCGGCCGCTCCCTGGAAGATCATCGGTACCAGCAGCTGGTCGTAGAGATCTGGAATGCGTCCGATGAAGTTCGCGTCAGGGGTTGTCACGTGGCCTCCTGGTGGCATTGCGTTCGGACGCGGAGGGGGCCCGAACGGGGACGTCGCCGATGTCCCGTGCGACGAAGATACCCCTGCCATGGCGGGCTGGAAAGATCCATCTCGCGCACTCACCGAGGATCCGCACGTATCGTCGGAGTATGCCCGCCTACACCGATGCCCGGATCGAACAAGCCCTCGAGTCGCTGCCCAACTGGTCGCAGGAGGGCGAGGCGATCGTCAGGACGTACGAATTCGCCGATTTCCGCGCCGCACTGGGCTTCATCAACCGCGCGGCGGGACCGATCGAGGAGATGGACCATCACCCTGAGTGGACCAATGTCTACAACCGCGTCGACATTCGGCTGAGCAGCCACGACGTCGGTGGGGTGACGGCGCGCGACATCCAGCTTGCGACCGTCCTGGATCGGGTGGCCGATGCGGCGTCATAGGGCAGTTGACTAGGCCCAGAGGTCGGCGCCGAACTTGAACCAGATCGCCGAGGCGACCGCGACGAACCACAGGATCGCGATCAACGACGTCCAGTTGGAGACGAACCGGCTGACCGGGTTGGCGGGCAGGTAGGTACGCAGGTTGCGGGCGGTGGTCCAGACGAAGATCGGGATCATGACGCTCCAGACCACCATGCACCAGGGGCACAGCTTCTGGATCTCGTAGATGCTCTGGTACTGCAACCAGGTGACGAAGCCGATCCCGAACAGCACGCCGGCCTGCAGGCCCAGCCACACCAGGCCCGGCAGCCGCACCCGGGCAATCAGCAGCACGCCGAGAGTCGCCACGATCGCGAAAGAAGCGACTCCGATCAGCGGGTTCGGGAAGCCGAAGGCAGACGCCTGATCAGTGTTGATGACGCCGCCGCAGCTCACGAACGCATTGACGTCGCAGCTGAGCGCCTTGTCCGGGTTCTCGATGAAGTGAATCTTCTCGATGATCAGGATCGCGGCCGACAGGAGTCCGATGGCGCCGCCGACGGCGAGCAGCCAGCCGAGGCCAGGGCTTGCGTCGTTGCGCGGAGCTGCGGTGGAGTCCAGGTGATCATGCCGGGCGTCTGCGGCGGCCTGTTCAGTCATACCGGTGATCCTAGGGTCCGCCCGCAAGATCACATCAAGGGATCAGTGGTCAGCGAGGTTGCGGTGAGTTAGAGTTCCAGATACCAACGGTATCCGAAAGGTCATCATGAGTTCGAACAGCGCGGCGGCAGGACATGTGGACGTCATCATCGTGGGCGCGGGTTTGTCGGGCGTAGGAGCGGCGTACCGCCTGCAGACCGAGTGCCCTGACAAGTCGTACGCGATCCTCGAGGCGCGCGACGCGGTGGGCGGCACCTGGGACCTGTTTCGCTACCCGGGCATCCGGTCGGACTCGGACATGTACACCCTGAGCTTCCCTTACCGTCCGTGGAAGAACCCCAAGTCGATCGCGGACGGTCACGACATCCGCACCTACATCGAGGGCGCGACCGCCGACTACGGCATCGACTCGCACATTCGCTTCGGCCACCGGGTCGTGTCGGCGTCGTGGTCCAGCGACGATGCCCGATGGACCGTGACCTCGCTGGTGGACGGGACCGAGACGGTCGCGACCGCGAACTTCCTCTATCTGTGCTCGGGCTACTACAGCTACGACGCGGGCTACACCCCGGAATTTCCCGGCATCGGGTCCTTCGAGGGACAGGTCATCCACCCGCAGCAGTGGCCCACCGATCTGGACTACGCGGGCAAGAAGGTCGTCGTCGTCGGAAGCGGTGCCACCGCAGTGACCCTCGTGCCATCGATGGCCGATGACGTCGAGCACATCACGATGCTGCAGCGCTCCCCCTCGTACGTCATGGGCCTCCCGGCCACCGACAAGGTCGCCGACTTCCTGCGCAAGACGCTGCCGGATGGCCTCGCCCACCGCACCATCAGGCGGATCAACGCCGGCTTCTCGGTCGGCATGTACCAGTTCTGCCAACGCTTCCCCACGGCCTCGCGCAAGCTCCTGCTCAAGGGAGTCCGCAAGCAGCTGCCCGAGGGATATGACGTCGACACTCACTTCTCGCCGACGTACGGCCCATGGGACCAGCGTCTGTGCATCGTCCCGGACGGCGACCTGTTCCGTTCCTTGCGCCAGGGCAAGGCCTCCATCGCGACCGGGCACATCAAACAGATCACCCCTGCCGGAATCGAGCTGGAGTCCGGAGAGCACCTCGACGCGGACATCATCGTGACGGCGACGGGCCTGCAGGTCGTCACCTTCGGTCAGCTCTCGCTGGAGGTTGATGGTGCGGCGATCGATCCGCACGAGCTGTACGTCTACAAGGGAATGATGTTCAGCGGCCTGCCCAACCTCGCGTGGTGTGTCGGCTACACGAACGCCTCGTGGACGCTGCGCGCGGATCTGACGTCGCAGTACGTCTGCAAGCTCATCAACCACCTCGATGCCAAGGGATACGACTTCGGCATGCCTGATCCCAGTGGCGCAGCCGGGAGCGAACGTCCGCTGCTCGACCTCACCTCGGGCTACGTCCAGCGGGTCGCGAGCACGCTGCCCAAGCAGGGCAATTCCTCGCCGTGGACGATCCGTCAGAACTGGTTCCTCGACTCGTACGACATGCGCAGGACCGATCTGGAGCAGAGCATGGTCTTCGGAGTGCGCTCGCGGTCCTCGGTCTCGGCCTGAGACTCACGTCTGGCAGGTCGGGCACCAGAACATGTTGCGCTCGGTCGTCGGCCGATCGCCCAGCGTGCCGTGCCGTAGCCGGGTGCCGCACCGGCGGCAGCGGGCCCGCTCGCGGCGGTAGACCCAACGGTCCTCACCGTGTCGTGTGCTGCCGGTGAAGGAGCGCTCGACCCGAGACTTGTTGACGTCGAGCATGCGTTGGCCTCGGGACAGGACCCGCTGCACGTCGGCGACCTCACCCACTGGCCGGGTCGGCGCCAAGCCCATCAGGAAGAGCAGCTCGTTGACGTACTCGTTGCCGAACCCGGCGAGGTTGCGCTGATCGAGCAGCGCGAGGAAGACCGGTCGTTCGGGATCGGCGCTGACCCGAAGCACGGCTTCGTCGAGATTCCAATCCGGGCCAAGGAGGTCGGGACCGAGGTGTCCGACCGCGGATGATTCGTCCTGCCGGTCCAGCACCTCGAGGATCCCGAGCGAGTAGCCGACCGCCTGCCACTCATCGTTGTCGAGCACGGCGCGAGCGGAGTGGCCGGGTCGACGCCAGTCCGCGCCGAGCCGGTAGACGTGCCACGCGCCCTCCATCTTGAGGTGTGAGTGAATCGAGTGCCTGGGAGTCCGGATCAGCAGATGCTTGCCGCGGCTGACGACCTCGTCGATGACCTCGCCGCTGAGGTCGACGGTCGCGAATGCCGGCACGCGGAAGTCGGTGCGGGTCAGCATCCGGCCGGCCAGTGCCTCGTGCAGATGGTGCGCGGTCCGCCAGACCGTGTCTCCCTCAGGCATCGAGCCGCAGTCCTTTGATCGTCGGCTCGAACCCGGCTTCGAGCAGCGCCGCGCCGAGGGCCGTCGACGAGACTGGGCGCCCATCGGCGGTTTCGATCGAGAGTCGGCCGATCCGTCGTGCGCGGACAGTCGACGCGAGGGAGGCGGCCGCTGCGGCGAGTCGGGCCGGATCCTCGTCGAGGACGAGGACCTTCTTCCCGCCGCGCTCCAGGTAGAGGACGGCCCGACCATCGTGCAGCACGACCAATGAGCCGGCCTTGCGGGCGGGCCGGTGCCGGCTCGACTCGTCGTCCGCGCGCCGCTCCGGCCACGGGAGGGCGGCTCCGTACGGATTGGCCGGATCGGTCGCCGCGAGCGTCAGCGCGGGGCTGTCGGTCGGTCGGTCGTCGTCGCTGACGTGGCCACGCATGCGGTCTACCGTCGAGGAGGCAGCGAACTGGGCAGCGCCGAGAGTCTCGATGTAGTAGCCGCGAAGAACGGCCCCGGTCTGCTCCAGCTCGCGCAACACGCGATAGATGCCAGCAAACCCTCCAGGAGTCTGCTCGGCCATGACCGATCCCCGTGTCACGACGCCGTAGCGCCCCACGAGTGCTTCGGTGCGGGCAAGCTGGCGGCCAGTCGGATCCGCCGTGGTCTCGGCAAGCGCGAACCACCGGCCGCTGACGGTCGGCGGCCCCTGCGCCGCGACCCGGGGCGATCGCGTGCGACGCCCGTGAATGCGGGCGCGTGGCGTCGCCCGAGTTGTCCGGTGCGCGCCACCGCGACCGACCAGCGAGCGCACCGGTGCAAAGGTGTCATTGCTGACCCGGCCAGCCCAGGCGAGATCCCACATGGCCTGGGTCAACGCACCGTGGTCGTCGGTGCCGACGGCGTCGGCAAGCTGGCGGAACAAGAAGGCGCCTCCGCCGGCGAGGACGTCGATGACCGCTGACTGCAGCGCATCGGGCTCGATCTCCTGCGCCCCGGCGGCGCGCAACACCAGATCGGCGGGATGCAGCTGCACCCACCCATCGTTGCCCGGCAATGTACCGGCGCCGGACCACATGACCTCGCCGGCCGTCGTGAGCTCGTCGAGCATCGCAGGGGAGTAGTCGCGAACTCGAGCGGGGAGCACGAGCGACTCCCAGGCCGAGGCGGGCAGAGCCAACCCGGCCAGCTGGTCGATCGCCGACAGCACGCCGTCCGTCCCACGCAGGGTGCCGCCGACCCCCTGCCACGAGGGAAGGAAGCGCGCGTACGCCAACGGCTCGACCGGCTCGACCTGCTGTCGAGCGGCAGCCAGCGAACGCGAGCGGAGCCGGCGCAGCACACCGGGCTCGACCCACTCGCTGCCGGTGGTCTGTGGTCGGAACTCGCCCTCGGTCAGCCGGCCGTCGCGCGCGAGTCGGCGCAGTACCTGAGCTGCGACCGCGCTCCCGAGCCCGAATCGGGCGGCAACCTCCTCGGTGGTGAATGGCCCGTGTGTCCGGGTGTACCGCGAGATCAGGTCGGTCAACGGGTCGGCGGTGGCCTCGAGGAACGCCTCGGAGATACCGGCTGGCACGACCACCCCGAGGGCGTCGCGCAGCCGGCCGGCGTCCTCGACGACGGCCCAGCGCAGCTCGCCGGCCATCGCGATCTCGATCGCCCGGCGGGCCTCTTGAAGCTCGGTCAGCCACGTCTGCGCATGCGCCGCGCCCTCGGGTCGGAGCCGAGCCGTCACCTCGGGAGTCGTCAACGGGCCGAGCATGCGCAACATGTCGGCGACCCCCTCGATGTCCTTGGCGAGCCGATCGGGCGTGAGTCGTTGCAGCTCGAGCTCGGTGTGCTCCAGGACCTCGGGGTCGAGCAGCTCGCGGAGCTCGGCACGGCCCAGCAGCTCGGCCAGCAGGGTCGGGTCGAGGGTCAGCGCGGAGGCGCGACGCTCGGCCAATGGAGTATCGCCTTCATAGAGGAAGGCCGCGACGTAGCCGAACAGCAGAGTCTGCGCGAACGGGGAGGCACGCTCGGTCGTGACCTCGGCAATGCTGACCTCGCGCGATGCCAGCCGCTGGGTGAGCGCCATCAAGGCTGGGAGGTCGTAGACGTCCTGCAGGCACTCGCGCGCGGTCTCGAGAAGAATGGGGAATGCGGGGTACTTGCGAGCGACGTCCAAAAGCTGCGCCGAGCGCTGCCGCTGCTGCCACAACGGTGCCCGGGAACCGGGGTTGCGGCGGGGCAGGAGCAGCGCCCGTGCCGCGCACTCGCGGAAACGGGAGGCGAACAGGGCCGAACCGCCAACCTCTTCGGTGACGATCCTGTCGAGCTCGTCGCCATCGAACACGAACAGCTCGGCGCCCGGTGGCTCGGTCTCGGTGTCTGGAATGCGAGCAACGATGCCATCGTCGCTCGCGACGACCGAGCCGTCCATGCCATATCGCTCGATGATGCGTGCGCCGACCGCCAGCGCCCACGGGGCATGCACCCGCCGCCCGAACGGAGAGTGCAGCACGACCCGCCAGTCGCCGAGCTCGTCACGGAAGCGTTCGACCAGCAGGGTGCGATCGGAGGGGACCTGCCCGGTCGCTTCCCGCTGATCCCGCAGGTAGGTGCCGAGATTGTCCGACGCACGACGGTCCAGGCCCAGTGTCGACATGCGCTCGGCGAGCTCGTCTGGCGTGAGGGCAGACGCCTCACGCACGAATCCCCCAATCGCCTCACCCAGCTCGTAGGGGCGACCGATCGCATCGCCCTTCCAGAAAGGGAGCCGTGCCGGCTGCCCGAATGCGGGCGTGACAATGACCCGATCGTGGGTGATCTCCTGGATTCGCCAGCTCGTCGCACCCAGCGCGAACACGTCGTTGATGCGCGACTCGTAGACCATCTCCTCGTCGAGCTCGCCGACCTTGCGGCTGCCGGTGTCGTCGGTGCCAGCCGCGAGGTTGACCGAGAACATGCCGCGGTCGGGGATCGTGCCCCCGCTGGTCACCGCGAGGCGCTGGGCTCCGGGTCGGCCGGTGATCGTGCCGGCATCACGGTCCCAGATCAGGCGTGGACGAAGCTCGGCGAACTCGTCGGACGGATATCGACCTGAGAGAAGGTCGAGCGTCGCATCGTAGGCCGAGCGAGGCAGCGTCGCGAACGGAGCGCTGCGGCGGACCGTGTCGAACCACTCCTCGACATCGACCGATTCAAGCGCTGTGACGGCGACGGTCTGCTGCGCGAGGATGTCGAGCGGGTTGGCGGGGACGTCGAGGCGTTCGATCAGGCCGTGTTGCATCCGCGAGGTCGTGACGGCGGCACCGAGCAAATCCTGACGAGACGTCGGGAACGTGACGCCTTGCGATATCTCGCCGACCTGGTGGCCTGCTCGCCCCACTCGCTGCAGCCCGCTGGCCACCGAAGGGGGCGACGACACCTGGACGACGAGGTCGACGGCGCCCATGTCGATGCCGAGCTCGAGACTCGAGGTGGCCACGACGCACCGCAGGCGGCCGGACTTGAGCTCGTCCTCGATCAGGGCGCGCTGCTCCTTGCTGACCGATCCGTGGTGGGCCCGCGCCAGGACTGCCTCCGTGCCGGACGTCTTCGCACTCCCGCCCATGAGCTGCGCCGGCGGTCGCCGGGAGTCTGCTGGCTCCGCGGTGTCGTCGATGTGCGCCGCGTAGGCCTCGTTGAGGCGCGCCGTGAGCCGCTCAGCGACGCCACGGGAGTTGACGAAGATGATCGTCGAGCGGTGAGCGAGCACTCGATGCATCACGGCTTCTTCGACGTGCGGCCAGATGCTGCCGCGAGGCTGCTCGTCCTGCAGCGATCGGGCACCGCTGCCCTCATCTCGGCGCACCGCGGGGATCTGGGTCATGTCGTCGACCGGCACTTCGACCTCCAGTGCCAGACGGGTCGGCGAATTTGGCGCGACGACGGTGACGTTGGCAGAACCAGCCAGGAATCGTGCCACCTCGTCGTGCGGTCGGACCGTCGCGCTCAGGCCGATGCGGCGAGCGGGTTGCGGCAGCAGTGCGTCGAGCCGCTCGAGCGACAGCGCGAGGTGGGCGCCGCGCTTGGTCCCCGCGACCGCGTGGATCTCGTCGATGATCACGGTGTCGACGGTGCGCAGCGTCTCCCGAGCTGCAGAGGTCAGCATCAGGAACAGGGACTCGGGCGTCGTGATGAGGATGTCGGGCGGATGTGCCACGAGTGCACGTCGGTCGCGGGGCGTGGTGTCTCCCGAGCGCACGCCCACCGACACCTCGCGGAAATCGTCGCCGAGCCGGGCCGCCGCCCGGGTGATGCCGACCAGCGGGGACCGCAGGTTGCGCTCGACATCGACCGCGAGCGCCTTCAGGGGGGAGATGTACAGGACCCGGGTGCCGGTGGACTCACCTGCGTGCATCAGCCGGTCGATCGAGGACAGGAACGCCGCGAGGGTCTTGCCTGATCCGGTCGGGGCGACGACCAGGACGTGCTCATCGCCGGCGACGCCATCCCACGCGCCCAGCTGGGCGGGCGTCGGCGTGTCGAATGACTCCGAGAACCACTGACGAGTGGCCGGGGCGAATCTGCTCAGCGGGCCGCTCATGATTCCATCGTCGCAGCCACCACTGACATCCGCTTGCGACTGCCTGTTCGTCGCATCGAGCGGGCGATAGTCTGAATGTTCGTCGGAGGCATGGCAGGTGGGGAGCGGGAGTGTCGGACAAGAGGCTCAAGAGCCTTGCCGCGTTCGTCGCGGCCATGCTTGTCGGGGTCATCGTCATCGGTGCGCTGGTCGGTGCGAGATCGACCGCTGCAGATCTGCGATCGGCGTCCGAGCGGGCCCTGATGGCCGCAGGGCTGTCCGGCGTTGCCGTCCAGTTCCGCGGGCGAGAGGCCGAGATCAGTGGCGGCACCCCCCGCGATCTGACCACGGCGCGGGTGGTCGTCGCGACCGTTGATGGCGTCCGCCGTGTGGATGTCGTCCGGGCAGCTCCGAGACGGGCACTGCCGACACCTGTCGCGAGGCTCGACCTGGCTCGGACCGCGACCGGCGTCACGCTGCTGGGCGCCGTGCCGGATCCGGACGCGGCCGCCGGGATCAAGGTGGCCGTCGCCGAGATCTTCGCGGTTCGGGTCAAGGGAGATCTGACGATCGACCGGAATCTCGGCGCGGCCTCCTGGGTCGACCGCATCCCCGAACTGCTCGGCGAGCTCGCCGGCGTCAAGAGGCTCCGGCTCCGTGTCGACGGGTCCGGCACGATCACCGTGTCCGGCTCGATCGAGAGCGCAGCCGGTGTGGATCGGATCAGACGGCGGGTCCGGTCGACTGTCCCTGACCTGCGTCTGCTCAACCGGCTGGATGTCGTTCCGGGTGGGCTCTCCACTATCGACGCCACCGTGCTCAATGTGTCGGCACTGATCTTCTCCGGGCGGGGGTCGACCCTCAACAAGGATCACGCGCGCACACTTGACGCTGTCGCGGACGTGCTGCGCCGCAATCAACGAGTCGACCTCGTGGTCGCCAGCGACACCGGCCCGATGGACGTGATCGCGAACGCCCGACTGGGGCTCGCCAGGGCCGCAGCCGTCAAGGAGCGTCTGGTCCAGGAGGGCGTCGCCGCCGATCGAATCGACGTCAGGGTGTACGGATCCGACCCGAGATCACCGGCCGATCCGGAAGGTGCCCAGCTCCGCCGGGTCGAGTTCATCGTGAAGAGAGGTTGAGCCATGTCTCGTTACACGCTCGGTGAGATCGTTGTGTGGCTCGTGCTTGCGGCCGTGCTGGGCCTGGTCCTGGGCTGGCTTCTGCACGAGCTGTGGGGGCGCAGGCTCCACGATGCCCAGAAGGCTGCGGGAGGCTGGGTCGCTGGCTCCCCGTCGATCCACGACGACGAGCCGGGCGGTGCACCGACGGACACCTACGTGACGGTGGCGAGGGCGCCCGCGAAGAAGGCGCCCGCGAAGAAGGCGATCGCGAAGAAGGCGATCGCGAAGAAGGCGCCCGCGAAGAAGACCCCGGCCAAGAAGGCGCCCGCCAAAAAAGCCCCTGCGAAGAAGACCCCGGCCAAGAAGGCGCCGGCCAAAAAGGCACCGGCCAAGAAGGCCGCTGCGAGCGAGCCTCCGGTCGTTCCGCCGTTCGGTTCGACCGCCGCTGTCCCGCCCGAAGCGCCAGAGCTCGGAACAATCGACGACACCTGAACAGGCCGCCCGTGGCGATACAGCTTGCGGCTTCGTCGATGGTGCATGCTGGCGGCATGAAGT
>NZ_JBAVDI010000093.1:0-17973 GCF_049587115.1 Aeromicrobium sp. | reverse complement strand
GCACACGAAGGCCAGAGCGGCGTTCCACGACCACACCGCGACCGGAAAGTTGAACGCCGAGATGACGCCGATGACACCCAGCGGATGCCACTGCTCCATCATCCGGTGCCCGGGACGTTCGGTCGCGATCGTCAGGCCGTGCAGCTGGCGCGACAGGCCCACCGCGAGATCACAGATGTCGATCATCTCCTGGACCTCGCCCAGGCCCTCCGACACGATCTTGCCGGCCTCGATCGAGACCAGCGCACCGAGATCGTCCTTGTGCTCTCGCAACAGCTCACCGAGCTCACGGACGAACTGTCCCCTGACCGGAGCCGGCACGCTGCGCCACTGCTCGAACGCGGCCTGTGCCCGGCCGATCATGTCAGCGGCTTCGTCGGCGGTGTGCGACCGCAACCGACCAAGCTCGCTCCCGTCGATCGGCGAGCGACTGACCAGGTCGCCGTCGGCGACGAACGGGTCGCCGACTCCGAGCCGGTCGAGGATCTCCTGCGTGCGATGTGCGACGTCTGCCATGTCAGACCTCTCCCTGCTCGGCGAAGTGGCGTCCTGCCTGGGTGGAGAACAGCTGCTCGAGCGTGATGTCCTCCTGCTTGATGAAGCCGCCCTGCGCGAGCACGCCGTCCGCGACGAGCTCGACGACGCTGACCGCGGAGGCGGCTGTGGTCCACGAGATGGCCCGCCAGACCCGGCCGGCGATCTCCAGCGGCTTGTAGGCGCGCACATGATTCTCCCGGAACGGGTGACCGTTCTTGCGACCCTCGACGGCAGCGTGGATGAACACGACGTCGTCGTTGACGGGAGGCTTCGCGTCGACCAGCATCCGGCCGACCAGCTCACGCTCGTTGCGCAGGTTGAGCTCGTCGAACAGGAAGTGCATCTGGTCGAAGTGTCCGGGATAGCGCAGTGTCTTGTAGTCGAGGCGGTGCACCTGGCCCTCGTACGTCTCACACATCGTGCCGAGTCCACCGGAGGTCAGCGCCGCCTCGAGCTCGATGCCGCCGATGAACACCCGCTCCTTCTCGGTCATCGCCGGCACCATCTGGCGGTTGCCCGAACGCAGCACCTCGCAGTCGTTGAGGTACTCGTTGACGACGCCCTCGGGCGACCAGTTGATGGCGTAGCCGAGCAGGCCCGTGGGGTTCTGCGGGAGTGCCCCGACCTTCAGCTCGATCGACCGGATCTCGTCGAAGGTCTTGGCGATCGAGGCGCCGATGATGCCGATGAGCCCCGGCGCGAGCCCGCACTGCGGAGCGAACGCAGCACCGCGATTGTGACCGGCGAGCTCGATGACCCGGTTGGTCGTCGGCACGTCCTCGGTGAGGTCGAAGTAGTGCGTGCCGGCTTCGGACGCGGCCTCGGCCACGTCGATGTTGAGGTGGTAGGGCAGGCATGACACCACCGCGTCGACGCCGCGCAACGACTCCCGCAGTGCCGCGGTGTCCTGCACGTCGAGCGGCTTGACCTCGAATCCGAGATCGTCGCGAGGAGTGGCGTCGTAGCCGACGACCTTGAACCCCGACTCGCCCAGCATGACGGCGACGAGCTCGCCTACCTTGCCCAGACCGAACACTGCGACCTGATTGATGATGCGGGCCACGAATCCTCCTCACGCCGCGGTGGATCGCACCACGGGACACGGTGCGCCGAGGGTGGTCGGCGTCACACCGAGGCTATCGCAAGATCGGCCGGTCACTGTACCGAGCGGTACAGTGACCGGCCGAAAATCTGTCGAGATCGCCGTCAGCTGGGAATCGTCTGAGCAGCGGCCCGGTTGGCCGCGGACACCACGGCACGCAGGGAGGCCGTCACGATGTTCTCGTGGATGCCGACTCCCCACACGGTCTCACCTGCCACGTTGCACTCGATGTAGGCCGCGGCCACGGCATCGCCGCCCGATGACAGCGCGTGCTCGGAGTAGTCCAGGAGCCGGATGTCGGCGCCGGCCTGGCGCAAGCTGTCGATGAACGCTGCGACCGGGCCGTTGCCCTCACCGTGGAACTCCTGCACCCGGCCCCGCACCTGCAGCTCGACCACCTGTTCGTCACCACCGTCCGCCGAGCTCACCGAGCTGTAGCTCTGCAGCGAGTACGGCGACTCGCGCTGGAGGTACTCGCGCTGGAACGCGGCCCAGATCGCGCTGGGCTCGATCTCACCGGCCTCGCCCTCGGTGAGTCCCTGCACGACCTGGCTGAACTCGATCTGCAGCCGGCGGGGCAGGTCGAGCTGGTGATCGTTCTTGAGGATGTACGCGACGCCACCCTTGCCGGACTGGCTGTTGACCCGGATGACGGCCTCGTAGGAGCGGCCCACATCTTTCGGATCGATGGGAAGGTACGGAACGGCCCACTGGACCTGTTCGACCGGTACGCCGTCGTGTTGCGCGCCCACCGTGAGCGCCTCGAGACCCTTCTTGATGGCGTCCTGGTGCGAGCCGCTGAACGCGGTGTAGACCAGGTCGCCGCCGTACGGATGCCGCTCGGGCACCGGCAGCTCGTTGCAGTACTCCACGGTGCGACGGACCTCGTCGATGTCACGAAAGTCGATCTGCGGGTCGATGCCCTGGCTGAACAGGTTGAGCCCCAAGGTCACCAGGCACACATTGCCGGTGCGCTCTCCGTTGCCGAAAAGACAACCCTCGATGCGGTCGGCGCCAGCCATGTAGCCCAGCTCCGCCGCGGCCACACCGGTCCCCCGGTCGTTGTGCGGGTGCAGTGACAGGACGATGCTGTCGCGACGCGGGAGATTGCGGTGCATCCACTCGATCGAGTCGGCATAGACGTTGGGGACGGCCATCTCGACTGTCGCCGGCAGGTTGATGATCAACGGCCAGTCCGGGGTCGGGTCGATCACATCGATGACCCGACTGCAGATCTCCAGCGCATAGTCCAGCTCTGTGCCGGTGTACGACTCAGGTGAGTACTCGTACGAGATCCGGGTGTCGGGCGTGTGGATCTCGGCGTACTTCATGCACAGCCGCGCACCCTGCGTCGCGATGTCGGTGATGCCGTCCTTGTCCAGGCCGAACACGACGCGTCGCTGCAGCGTCGACGTCGAGTTGTAGAAGTGCACAATGGCCTGCTTGGCGCCCACCAGCGACTCGAAGGTCCGGTCGATCAGGGGCTCGCGGCACTGCGTCAGCACCTGGATAACGACGTCGTCCGGGATCAGGTTGCTCTCGATGAGCTGGCGGACGAAGTCGAAGTCGGTCTGGCTCGCGCTCGGGAAGCCGACCTCGATCTCCTTGTAGCCCATGCGCACCAGCAGCTGGAACATCGCGAGCTTGCGGGCCGGGGTCATCGGATCGATGAGCGCCTGATTGCCGTCGCGCAGGTCGACTGCGCACCAACGAGGCGCTTGGGTGATGCTCTTGGAAGGCCAGGTGCGATCGGGCAGATCCACCGGAACGAACGGGGCGTAGCGCTGGTACGGCATGCCGCTGGCCTGCTGCGGCGTGGACACGTAGGGGTTCATCGGGCTTCCTCAGGGTTTGTCTGGCTGATGTGCGGCCGGTGCGTGACAAACTCCGCGCCGAGGGGTCCGACCTAGAGGACCTCGACGCGGCAGAGAAGGAGCAGGCTCTGGTTCCGCATGATGGTGCGTACTTTAGCAGCAGGAGCCATCACGAAGCTGCGGGTTCGCCGGAGGAGCCACTCACGTCGCAGGTGGCGACAGCGTGCGACCGGTGGCTGCCCAGCGAGCGCGGGAGCAGCCTCGCCCAAAAAGATTCACCTGCGGAGCCCCTGGAAGTTCGGGCGAAGCTCCCGGAGCACCGCACCGCCCGACCTCGGCGACTACGTTGGGACCATGGCTCGGCTGCTGATCGTCCACCACTCCCCCACTCCAGCCACCCGGCTCCTGACCGAGACGGTCGTCGCGGGCGCCTCCGACGCAGCCATCGAGGGAGTCGAGGTCGTCTCACGCCTCGCGCTCGACGTCCAGCTCGAGGATCTGCTCGGCGCCGACGGCTACCTCATCGGCACCTCGGCGAACTTCGGGTACATGAGCGGTGCGGTCAAGCACTTCTTTGACTCCTTCTTCCTGCAGCTGGGCGGGGCGCTGTCGGACGACGGGTCTGCCAGTCCCGGATCGGATGGGAAGAAGCCGTACGGGCTGTGGGTGCATGGTCGCTACGACACGACCGGCGCCGTCAGGTCGGTGCAGTCGATCGTCGGCGCTCTGCCATGGGTCCAGTCTGCGGCGGTCCTGGAGGTCATGGGCGATGTCGAGCAGTCGGATCTCGATGCAGCGTACGAGCTCGGCGGCACCGTGGCCGCGCTCCTGATGAGCTGACACCGTTCCGCCTTGCTCCGACGCTCGGTCTGCCCATGCTCAGCGCTTGTCGTGCGACCAGGCGAGCAGCCGGTCGACCGGCCAGGTAGTGACGATGCGGGAGGCAGGGACCCCATTGGCATCGGCACGCTCGGCGCCGTAATCGAGAAAGTCCAGCTGGCCCGGGGCGTGCGCGTCGGTGTTGATCGCGAAGGTGCAGTCGAGGTCCAGCGCGATCTGCAGCAACCGCCGCGGCGGGTCCTGCCGTTCAGGCCGAGAGTTGATCTCGACCGCCACGTCGAACTGTTGGCAGGCCGCGAACACGATCTCGGGGTCGAAGCTCGACTCGTCCCGCCGTCCGCGCGATCCCTCCACCAGTCGTCCCGTGCAGTGTCCGAGCACGTTGGTGTGCGGGTTGCTGATCGCGGTGACCATTCGTCGAGTCATCGCCTCACGACCCATCGAGAGCTTGGAGTGCACACTGGCGACGACGACGTCCAGACGTCCGAGCAGGTCGACGGACTGATCGAGGCGACCGTCGTCGAGGATGTCGACCTCGATGCCGCTCAGCAGCCTGAAGTCGTCATACCCGGCGTCGACTTCGGCGACGGCGTCGATCTGTTCGGCGAGCCGTTCCGCTGTCAGCCCGTTGGCCACCGTCAGTCTCGGCGAGTGATCGGTCAGCACCTGGTACTCACGACCCCGCCACACCGCGGCGCGGGCCATCTCCTGGATGGAGGAACCACCGTCGGACCAGTTCGAGTGGCTGTGCAGATCACCGCGGAGCTGGGCCCGCAACCCCGCCCCACCTGTCGCCAGAGGTGCCGCTCCGCGCTCGCGGAGATCAACGAGATAGTCAGGAACCTGGCCCCCGACCGCCTGAGCCACGACACCGAATGTACGATCGCCAATTCCCTTCAACCGCCTGAGCCGGCCATCTGTCACCGCAGCCGCCACCTGGTCAGGGTCAAGGCCCTCGATGGCAGTCGCCGCCTTCCGGAACGCCTCGACGCGGTACGTCGTGGCCCGCTCGCGCTCGAGCCAGAACGCAGTCTCCTTCAGCGCCTCCCGCGGATCCATTCTCGACTCCTCCTGCACCCACCCCGCTGGCCAATCCCGGACGCCGACCGTTGAGGCTGGCACACTGACCGGCACGAAACAAGATCATCACCACGGCGGAGGATGCGTCCCCCGCCGCTTGCAGTGAGGGGCGAATCCCGTGGGTGGCAGCTGTCGAGTGCACCGACATCGTAGGACGGGGAAGCGGCTGGTGCTCGCCGCCGTCGCCGGACTTCGCGCTGCCGGACCGGGTCTGCTGACGTGACCGGTCAGCCGGTGCGGGCGTGATCCGCCGCCGCGTCGTGGTGCGCGGGACGGTCCAGGGCGTCTTCTTCCGCGCCACCTGCCAGCAGGAGGCGCGGAGGTGCCACGTCAACGGCTGGGTCTCGAATCGCTCGGACGGCTCGGTCGAGGCCGTCTTCGAGGGCGCGCCGATCGCAGTCGAGTCCATGCTCGAGTGGGCGCATCATGGTCCCCCACGCGCCGTCGTCGAGAGCGTCGATGTGACCGACGAGGAGCCAACCGGAACCCTCGGATTCACCGCCAGGTGACGCGCATCAGATGATCAGGCGTCGCCGGCGCGGAAAGCGGCTCAGAACCCGAGCTTGCGCAGCTGCTTGGGGTCCCGCTGCCAGTCCTTGGCGACCTTGACGTGCAGGTCCAGAAACACGGGAGTGCCGAGGATCTTCTCAATCTGTGAGCGCGACTCGGTGCCGATCTCGCGCAGCCGGGCGCCCTGCTTGCCGATGATGATGCCCTTCTGGCTGTCGCGCTCGACGTAGACGTTGACCCGGACGTCGATCAGCGGCTTGTCAGCGGGTCGACCCTCACGTGGCACCATCTCGTCGATCACGACCGCGATGGAGTGCGGAAGCTCGTCGCGCACACCCTCCAGCGCCGCTTCACGGATGATCTCGGCGATCAGCGTCTCCTCCGGCTCGTCCGTCAGCTGTCCCTCGGGATACAGCGCCGGACCCGGCGGAAGGGTGTCGATCAGCAGACCAGCCAGCAGATCGACCTGCTCGTTGGCCACCGCGGACACCGGGATGATCTCCTGCCACTGGAGGCCAGCGTCGATGCCCGCCTGCTGGATCTGAAGCAGATGATCGCGCAGCTTCTCGGGTTTGACCAAGTCGGTCTTGGTCGCTATCGCGAACACCGGCTTGCGGCGGATCTGCGCGAGCTCGCGGATCAGGAACTTGTCGCCCTCGCCCACCGACTCGTTGGCCGGCAGACACATTCCGATCGTGTCCACCTCGGACCACGTCGAGCGGACCAGTGCGTTGAGTCGCTCGCCCAGGAGCGTGTGCGGCTTGTGCAGACCTGGGGTGTCGATCAGGATCAGCTGCGCATCCTCGCGGTTGACCAATCCACGGATCGCGTGGCGGGTCGTCTGCGGCTTGGACGAGGTGATCGCGATCTTGCCGCCCACGAGGGCGTTGGTCAGGGTGGACTTGCCGGCATTGGGGCGACCGACGAAGCAGGCGAACCCGGACCTGAACTCGCTCACGTCGTACCCACCCGGACGACATCACCGGTGGGGTCGGCGATGATGACGCTGATGCCGTGGCCGGCCAGATCACGCACCGCGGTGCCCCTGATGATCGGCTCAGGCTCTCGTTCTGCGACCAGAGCTGCGGCCTCGATGCTGGTGGCGCCGGAGGAGACCGCCATGGCCACGGCGAGGTCCAGGGCGTCAATCTTGACCGACGGCAGGTCGACCGTCGAGGCGGCGTATGTACGCCCGTCCTGGTCTCGCACGGCCGCTCCATGCCGCGCAGACGTCCGGGCGCGCGAGGTACGTGCCAGCGTCACGAGCTTGGCGTCCTCAGGACTGATGTCCATGATCTGGACCTTTCGATTGGTCAGCAGTGTGGTGATCGAGTCGGCTCACCAGGACGCGGCCGATTCGATTGCGCCGGCCGGACGGGCCCTCGGCCTCGAACCGTAGACCCTCGACCTCGACGACACTCCCCCGGATCGGGACCTTGCCCAGATGTTTGGCCATCAGCCCACCAACCGAGTCGACGTCTTCGTCGTCGATCGGAATGTCGAACAGATCCTCCAGGTCGTCGACCTCGAATCTGGAGCTGACTCGCCAGGAGCCGTCGGTGAGCTGCTCACTCGCCTCCGGCTCGGTGTCGTACTCGTCGGTGATCTCGCCGACGATCTCCTCCACGATGTCCTCGATCGTGACCATTCCGGCAGTACCGCCGAACTCGTCGACGACGATCGCGACGTGGGTGCGCTGCGCCTGCATCTCCTTGAGGAGATCGTCGGCGTGCTTGGTGTCAGGGATGAACAGGCATGGTCGCGCGATCGACTCGATGCGTTCAGTGGTCTCAGCCACGTGGTTGTCGAAGACTCGCTTGGTGATGTCCTTGAGGTACGCCATACCGATGACGTCGTCGAGATTCTCACCGACGATCGGCATTCGCGAGTAGCCGCTGCGCAGGGCCAGGGACATCGCCTGCCGCAGAGTCTTGTGACGCTCGACGAACACCAAGTCGGTGCGGGGAACCATGACCTCGCGCACGATCGTGTCGCCGAGCTCGAACACCGACTGCAGCATCCTGCCCTCGTCGGACTCGATGACCGAGCTTGCGGCGGCGAGGTCGACGAGCTCACGAACCTCGACCTCGGACGCGAACGGGCCCTCACGGAATCCCTTGCCCGGCGTCACGGCGTTGCCGAGCAGGATCAGCACGAGCGGGATCGGTCCGAGCAGCGTCGTCAGACCGATGACCGGCAGCGCCGAGGCGAGCGCGACCGACTCGGCGTGCTGCCGCCCGAGGGTGCGTGGTCCGACGCCGATCAGGACGAAGCTGACGACCACCATGATTCCGACCGCGATGCTGAACCGCGGCCAGAAACCACTGACGTGATCGGCCACGAAGAGTGCTACCAGCACGATGCTGGAGGTCTCGGCCAGCACGCGAATGAGCAGCACCGAGTTGAGATAGGGCGCCGGGTCCTCGAGGATCCGCGCCAGGCGCCCTGCGCCGCCTCGGCCCTCGTCCTCGAGCTCCTCGGCCCGGGCCTTGGAGAACGCCGAGATCGCCGCGTCCACGCTCGCCAGCGTGCCAGCGACGAGGGCAAGAAGCACCGACCCGATGATGGGAACCCAGCTCATCGTCGGCCCGTCACGGTTGCTCTGGGTCGTGGCCCTGGGCCAGCTGCTGCCACTCGAGCAGCAGCCGACCCTGCAGGCCGAACATCTCCTTGTGCTCCTCAGGCTCAGCGTGGTCGTACCCCAGGAGGTGGAGGATGCCGTGCACCGTCAGCAGATCGACCTCGTCCTGCGTGGCGTGGCCCGCGGCCGGCGCCTGCTGCTCGGCGACTTGGGGACACAGCGCGATGTCACCCAGGTAGCCCTCGGGGCTGTCGACGCCCACGCGCCCCGGCGTCAGCTCATCCATCGGAAACGACAGCACGTCGGTCGGCCCGGTCTTGCCCATCCACTGCTGGTTGAGCACCGCGATCGTGTCGGGATCGACCAGCCGCACCGTCAGCTCGGTCGCGGGATGCAGTCGCATCCGTCGCATCGTGAAGCGACACAGCCGGGTCAGGTCGACGACGTCGACGTCGACCCCGGACTCATTGAGTACGTCGACGTTCATGGGAATCTGCACCCGCCTCGAACTCGTCGTAGGCGGCGACGATGCGTCCGACCAGCTTGTGCCGGACGACGTCCGAGGCGGTCAGCCGGGAGAAGTGGATGTCGCGGACGTCGTCCAGGATGTCCTGCACGACCCGCAGCCCGCTCTTGGTGCTGGACGGCAGATCGACCTGGGTCACGTCACCCGTCACGACCACCTTCGACCCGAAGCCGAGCCGGGTCAGGAACATCTTCATCTGCTCCTGGGTCGTGTTCTGCGCCTCGTCGAGGATGATGAATGCGTCGTTGAGCGTGCGGCCGCGCATGTAGGCCAGCGGCGCGACCTCGATGACCCCGGACGCCAGCAGCTTGGGGATCGACTCGGGATCGATCATGTCGTGCAGCGCGTCGTACAGCGGGCGCAGATAGGGGTCGATCTTCTCGCCGAGCGTGCCGGGCAGGAAGCCGAGGCGCTCACCGGCCTCGACGGCAGGTCGCGTCAGGATGATCCGGGTGACCTCCTTGGCCTGCAGCGCCTGCACTGCCTTGGCCATCGCGAGGTACGTCTTGCCGGTGCCGGCAGGTCCGATCCCGAACACGATCGTGTGCTTGTCGATCGCATCGACGTAGCGCTTCTGGTTGACCGTCTTGGGGCGAATCGTCCTGCCGCGGTTGGAGAGGATGTTGAGGCTGAGAACCTCAGCCGGCTTCTCCTCTGTCTCGGTGCGCAGCATGGCGATGCTGCGCTCGACCGTCTCGCGGGTCAGGTGCTGTCCGGTGCGGACAATCGTGACGAGCTCGTCGAGGAGGCGCTCGACCATCGCGGCTTCGGCCGGCGAGCCGGCCACGGTGATGGTGTCACCCCGGGCATGGATGCGCGCTTCGAAGGAGTCTTCGATCAGCCGAAGGAACTCGTCGGCCGGACCCAGCAGGGCTACTGCCGGAACGCTCGACGGGATCGAGAACGCGTGAGTAGGCGTGGTGTCGTCAGTCATGTGGTCCCAATCGTACGCAATCGCCGTCACGACACGCCAGTTCGGCAGTCAGCACCAGTCGCCGCCTCCCGGGCCGCGCGAGGCTGTTGATCAAACGGGGGGCCAGCCGAGCGCACGCCCGGCCAGGACGTGCGCATGGCAGTGGAACACGGTCTGATGCGCTTCGGCGCCCGTGTTGAACACCAGCCGGTAGGACCCTTCTGCGTGGGCCTCGGCAATCTTCCTGGCCTCGGCGAGCAGGGCGATCGTCGCTTCGGCGTCGACGGCCGCGAGACTGCCGATGTCCGGCTCGTGCCTGCGAGGGATCACCAGGACGTGGGTCGGGGCCTGCGGGTCCACGTCACGGAACGCGACGGTGTGTGGGGTCTGGGACACGATCTCTGCGGGAATCTCGCCAGTGACGATCTTGCAGAACAGGCAGTCCGGGTCGGCTGTCGAGCTCACTTGAACGCATCCTTGAGCTTGCCGAAGACACCCCTGTTGTTGCTGGCGATCAGCGCCTCGGGACGCTCCTCGTCACGCAGCTGCGCGAGCTGCTCGAGCAGGGCGCGCTGCTCCTCGTCGAGGCGCTCCGGTGTCTCGACGACGACCTGCACCTTGAGATCACCCCGGCCGGGACCACGCAGGCGGGGAACGCCGTGCCCCTTGATGGTGAGGGTGTCGCCGGACTGCGTGCCGGGCGTGACATCCAGCTCGACCTGGGTCGCACCGTCCGGCTCGGGCATGTCGGCCTCGAGGGTCGGCAGATCCAGGTGCGTGCCAAGAGCCGCTGCGGTCATCGGCAAGGTGATCTGACAGAACAGCTGATCGCCCTTGCGCTGGAACACGGGGTGCCGGGCCACATTGATCTCGAGGTAGAGATCACCGGCAGGTCCGCCGCCGGGGCCGACCTCACCTTCGCCGGTCAGCTGGATGCGGGTGCCCTGGTCGACGCCAGCGGGGATCGTGACCGAGATCGTGCGTCGCGAACGCACCCGGCCTTCGCCTGCGCACTCCGGGCACGGATCAGGGATCACCGAGCCGAAACCGTGGCACGTCGGGCACGGCCGGGACGTACGGATGTCACCCAGCAGCGATCGCTGGACGTGCTGCACGTCGCCGTGGCCGTGGCAGGTGCGGCAGGTCACGGGTTCTGAGCCGTTGGCTGCACCGCTGCCTTCGCACGTGGTGCAGGTGACGGCGGTGTCGACCTTGATCTCATGGGTCGCACCGAAAGCAGCTTCAGCGAGGTCGACCTCGAGCCGCAGCAGGGCATCCTGCCCTCGCTGCGAGCGGGATCGTGGACCTCGTCCGGCGTTCTGCCCGAAGAACGCGTCCATGATGTCGTCGAAGTTGAAGCCCTGGCCGCCGAAGCCGCCGCCTCCTCCCCCGTTGCTCAGCGGGTCGCCACCGCGATCGTAGGTCGAACGCTTCTGCGGATCCGAGAGCACCTCGTAGGCGAGCGTCACCTCCTTGAAGCGATCGGACGCGTCCGCCGCCTCGTTGACGTCCGGGTGCAGCTGGCGGGCGAGCTTGCGATATGCCTTCTTGATCTCGTCCGCGCCAGCATCGCGCTCGACGCCGAGTGTTGCGTAGAAGTCCTGTGCCATGAGTCCTAGGTGTCCTTGATCAGGTCGAAAAGGGGGTCAGTTGTCGGCCAGCATGCGGCCGACGTAACGGGCGACGGCGCCGACGGCAGCCATCGTGGCTGGATAGTCCATCCGGGTCGGGCCCACCGTCCCGAGTGTCGCAAGAGCCTGGTCATCCAGTCCGTACGCGGTGGAGACGACGGCCGTGCTGGCGAGGCTCTCGTGACCGGTCTCGCTGCCGATGCGGACCGTGAGCCCACCGGTCGCTTCTCCCAACAGCTTGAGCAGCACCACCTGCTCCTCGATCGCCTCGAGCACCGGCTTGATCGCGGTGTCGAAATCGCTGCCGAAGCGGGCGAGGTTGGCCGTGCCACCCACCGCGATGCGCTCGTCGGAGCGCTCGTTGGAGAAGGTCTGCGTCAGGGTCGTGACGATCGCGGTGACGATGGGCCGGTCGTTCATCTCGAAGGTCTGGATCAGGTCAGCCAGCCGGAGCGAGGCCTCCGGGAGGCGTTGACCAACCGTGGCCTGGGTGATGCGGGATCGCAGGTCGCTGATCAGGTGCTCGCCGGGAGTCGTGACCAGCTCGATGATGCGCTGCTCGACCCGGCCGCTGCTGGTGATGACGACCAGCAGGACCCGGGCGCCCTCGAGCGCCACGATCTCGATGTGTCGGACCGTCGAGCGGGTGAGGGAGGGGTACTGGACGATCGCCACCTGGTTGGTGAGCTGCGCCAGGACCCGCACGGACCGCTGGACGACGTCGTCGACGTCCACCGCACCGGTCAGGAACGTCTCGATGGCCCGGCGCTCGGCCGGCGACAGGGCCTTGACCGACGCGAGCCGGTCGACGAACATCCGGTACCCCTTGTCCGTCGGGATGCGACCGGCGCTGGTGTGCGGCTGGGTGAGGTAGCCCTCGTCCTCGAGCGCCGCCATGTCGTTGCGGATCGTGGCCGGCGAGACGCCGAGCTGGTGACGGTCCAGCAGAGAGCGGGAACCCACCGGCTCCTGGGTCGCGACGTAGTCCTCGACGATCGCCCGGAGGACGTCAAGTCGGCGGTCATCAGACATCGCTTCCCCTTCCGCGCGTCGTGCTGGCACTCTCATCGGTCAAGTGCCAGTCTAGCGAGGTGGGAGCAATCACGGAGGGCGCCAACGGGGCGATCGCCGTCGCAGGCGACGAGACATCGCTCACCTTCACCCCGTACCAGGTACGCCTCGCGGATGGGACGACGATTGCCCACGAGACGCGTGGCGGAAACATGTCCGCCGTGTGGGCGGTCGACCTGGGCGGTGGCTGGTTCGCCGAGATCGCACATCTCGGCGACGGGCCGAACGGCGGGGAGCTCGTCATGACCGTCACCCATATCGACCAGGAGCGGACCCGTCGATGGGTCACGATCGGCGCTTTGTGGGCCGATGAGCTGCCGCCACACGTGGGTCCGAGCTGGCCGGTCGCGGTCGACCTCGCGCTCGGGCTCATGGAGGGCACGCCAGACATCCTCCCGGCGAGCGTCACCAAGGACGACGTCGAGGCCCTCCACCAACGACTTCTCGGGGCGCTGCATGGTTGACCGCTACGGCTCCGACGTCCTGTCCGGGGACTGGAAGAAGCCCCCGCGCGGGCGCACCGTCGATGTCGTCGTCGAGCACGGGATGGTCGTCGAGGACGCCACCACCGGCTTCTGCGGCGAGATCATGGTGATCGAGAAGGACCTCGGCATGATGATCCTGGAGGACCGTCGCCTGGTCCGCCGGTCATTTCCCTTCGGCCCCGGTTTCCTGCTCGACGGCAAGCCCGTCCACCTCCGGCCCCCGTCGGCCGGGACCAAGGCCACGTCCGGACGCACGGCGTCGGGTTCTCGCACCGTCGCAGGCGCCAGAGCGCGAGTCGCTCTGCCCAGCCGCATCTATGTCGAGGGACGTCACGATGCGGAGCTGGTCGAGAAGGTGTGGGGCGATGACCTGCGGATCGAGGGCGTCGCGGTCGAGTACCTCGGCGGCATCGACGACCTTGCTGCGGTCGTCGCAGAGTTCGCACCGACGGCCGATCGCAGGCTGGGCGTGCTGGTGGACCACCTCGTGCCGGGGTCCAAGGAGACCCGCATCGCCCAGCAGATCTCCTCGCGGGCGCACGTCCTGGTCGTTGGCCATCCGTACGTCGACGTCTGGCAGTCGGTCAAGCCCGATCGGTTGGGCATGTCCACATGGCCAGTCATCCCGCGCGGTACCGAATGGAAGCACGGCATCTGCGAGGCGTTGGGCTGGCCGCACCGCGATCAGGCCGACATCGCCAGAGCCTGGAAACACATCCTGAGCCGGGTCGACTCCTACACCGACCTCGAGCCGGAGCTGTTGGGCCGCGTCGAGGAGCTCATCGATTTCGTGACGGCTTCCGCCTAGCCCTGCTCGACCAGATCACGCACGACCGCATCGGCCAGCAGCCGGCCCGAGCGGGTCAGCACCAGTCGGTCGTCCGCGACGTCGGCCAGTCCACGGGCCACGACCCCGGGGACCGCGGCGCGGGCCGTCGTTCCCAACGAGTCGAGCCTCAGACCCGAGCGAAGGCGGGTCTCGAGCATGATCTGCTCGACGCGCGCGGTCGCGGCGTCGATCGTTTCACCGTCGTGTCGCGGCGATTCGCCGGCCGTGAGCCGCTGCGCATAGGCCGCGGGGTGCTTGACGTTCCACCAGCGTTCGCCGTTCACGTGGGAATGCGCACCCGGTCCGATCCCCCACCAATCGGCGCTGCGCCAGTAGAGCACGTTGTGCCGACACTGGGCCGCCTCGTCGCGAGCCCAGTTGGACAGCTCGTACCAGTCCAGACCGGCGCCTGAGAACAGCTCGTCGGCAAGGACATACTTGTCGGCGGTCTCGTCGTCGTCCGGCATCAGCACCTCGCCTCGCCGAACCTTGCGGGCGAATGCCGTGCCGTCCTCGACGATCAGCGCATACGCGCTGATGTGGTCGGGCTCGAGCGCGATGGCCTGCTCGACGCTGGCTCGCCAGTCGGTCATCGACTCCCCCGGCGTGCCATAGATCAGGTCGACGCTGAGCTGCTCGAACCCTGCTTCGCGCGCCCAGCGGACCGCCTGTGGAACGCCGGCGGGGTCGTGCGTGCGGTCCAATGTCGCCAGCACGTGGGGTACGGCCGACTGGACCCCAAACGAGATTCGGGTGAACCCGCCCTCCCGCAGGGTCGCGAGCGACTCCGGCGTGACGCTGTCGGGATTGGCCTCCGTGGTGACCTCGACATCCTCGGCCAACCCAAAGGTGCGGCGGACCCTGTGCAGCACCCGGACGAGATCATCCGATGGCAGCTGAGTCGGGGTGCCACCACCGAAGAACACCGTCTGGACAGGCGGGGCGTCCGGCAGCGAACGACCGGCCTGCTCGATCTCGAGGATCGCGGTGTCGGCGTAGGAGGCACGCGTCGCACCCTCCCCCAGCTCGTCCGCGGTATAGGTGTTGAAATCGCAATAGCCGCAGCGAACCGAGCAGAACGGCACGTGCACGTAGATGCCGAAGGCTCGCTCCCCCGACTGGGAGAGCGAGCCTTCGGTCGAGTTCACTCGCTAAGCGTAGAAGCCGTCGAGAATCGCCTTGTTGTTGGCTTCGACGACATTGCGCTTGACCTTCATGCTCGGGGTGATCTCGCCGGACTCGATTGACAGGTCGTGGTCGAGGATCGCGAACTTCTTGATCGTCTCCCAGCGGTTGATCTTGGTGTTCAGCTCGTCGATCTGCGCCTGGATGACGTCATGCATCTCCGGCGAGCTGACGATCTCGGCATACGACTTGCCGGCCATCTCGTGACCAGCGGCCCACTCGGACACCGCATCGGGATCGAGGGTGATCAATGCGGAGCAGAAGTTGCGCTCGTTGCCGTGCACCACGATCTGGCTCGTCAGGGCGCTGATGCCCTTGAATGTGCCCTCGATGTGTGGCGGAGCCACATACTTGCCGCCGGAGGTCTTGAACAGCTCCTTCTTGCGTCCCGTGATGTACAGGAAGCCGTCGTCATCCATGCGGCCCTCGTCGCCGGTGTGGAGCCAGCCCTCCGCGGTCAGCGTCGAGGCGCTCTCCGAGTCCAGGTTGTGATAACCGCGCATGACGTGCGGGCCCTTGATGAGGATCTCGCCGTCCTCCGCGATCTTCGCCTCGCTGCCGGGGAATGCCATCCCGACCGATCCCAGCTTGAAGTTGTCGGGCTGGTTGACGAAGGCGCCGGCCGAGTTCTCGGTCAGGCCATAGCCCTCCAGGATCAGGACGCCGGAAGCGTGGAACCATTCGGCGATGTCCGGTGACAGCGCTGCAGCACCGGAGATGAAGAAGCGGACCCGACCGCCGAAGCGCTCCCGCACCTTGGAGAACACCAGCTTGTCGGCAACGGCGAACTTCGCCTTGAGGACCGGCGAGACGCTCTTGCCCGCACGTACCGCGCGGGAGTGCTCCAGGCCGACGCCCTCAGCCCACTTGAAGATCTTCAGCTTGGCGCCACCCTCGGCCTCGGTCATGCCGACGATGCGTCCGTAAGCCTTCTCGAAGATGCGCGGTGCAGCGCCCATGAACGTCGGCTTGACGATTGCGAGGTTGTCGACGATGCGCGGCACGCGGCCGTCGATCGCCGTGGCGAAACCGATCGCCAGCTGGGTCGACAGCAGCACCTTGCCGAACGAGTGAGCCATCGGCAGCCAGAGGAACTGCAGGTCGTCCTCGCTCAGGATGTCGGCGGCGACCATGACGGCGCCCTCATAGACCCAACCGTCGTGCGCCAGGCGAACGCCCTTGGGGCGACCGGTCGTCCCGGAGGTGTAGATCAGCGTTGCGAGCGAGTCCTTGGTCGTCGCGGCGACCCGCTCGGTGATGGCGCTGGGGTGCTCGGCCAGGTAGTCGGCGCCAAGCTTTTCCAGATCGTCGAAGCTGATGACCCAGTCGCCGTCGCCGCTGCCGTCGAAGACGACGACCTTGACGATCGACGGGAGCTCGGAGTGCTTCTCCCGCAGCTTGGCGACCTGCTCGTCATCCTCGGCGAACACGATACGGCTGTCCGAGTCGGCCAGGATGTAGGCGACGTCGCCGGCCATCGTCGTGGGGTAGACCGTGGTGGTCGCGCCACCGGCGGCCATGATGGCGAGGTCGGACAGGATCCACTCCAGGCGCGTGCCCGATGCGATCGCCACCCGCTCCTCGGCCTGGATCCCCAAGGAGACCAGACCAGCGGCCAGGTGGGTGACGCGCGTCCCGGTCTCATCCCAGGTCAGCGACTGCCAGACCTCCTTCTCATCGGGATAGCGGAAGGCCTCGCGAGGGCCGCTCTGCTTGACCCGGTCGAAGAAGAGGGCGGAGACGCTGGGCGCGCGATTCTCGATCACAGCGAGCTGTTCGGGAGTGGCGACTGGAGCTGGCATTCGGTGGTCCTTCACGTACGTACTGGGGGAATGTGTTGCCGGTCACCCTAACCTACCTCGCAGTAGGCTCACCGATTCGTTGCTTGGCGCACCGAGTCGGTCGTTCCGCCGCGCGTTGCGGTGAGGATCTCCCACGGCGATACCCTGCACGCATGGACCTAGGTGGTGTGCTCGGTCGCGCTCTCGCGGGTCAGGCCTCGGAGCTCCCCGGGGACTCCACCGCAACGCGCATCCTCGACGCAGCCGTGACGGAGAGCGCAGCCCGCGGAATCGGCGCCCTGACGATCGACGGCGTCGCGCGACGAGCAGGCGTCAACCGGGTCACGGTCTATCGCCGATTCGGCGACCGCGACTCGATGCTTCAGGCGATGACGTTGCGCGAAGGGACTCGGATGGCCGAGGGCATCCTGCTGGCGATCGCCGGCGTCGAGGACTCGGCCGACCAGCTCGTCGAGGGATTCGTCGCGGCGCTGCGCCTCGCCGAAGCCCATCCCGTGATCCGGCGGACGGCGGCGTTCGAGCCGCAGGACCTCATTGCGGCCGGCCTGGCCGACGGAGCTGCCCTGCTGGCCCTCGGCAGCACGTTCGTCGCCGCGGGTGTACGACGGGCGCAGGCCGATGGCGTCGGCGCGCACCTCCACGCGGATCAGGTCGGCGAGACGATGGCCAGGCTGTTTGCCTCATTCATCCTGCTGCCGGCCCAGCACGCGATCGACGTGCGATCGGCCGACGGCGCACGAGCGTACGCGCGGCGGACGTTGGTGCCTCTCCTGCTCGGCCCATCCGGGATCCGCGATCACACCAGCTCTTGACCAGATGCAACATGTCAGCCACAGTTTGTTGCATGACGTACCCGGTGTCTCCGCATGCTGACTACGGCATCTTCGGCCCGGGCTCGGTCACGTGGAAGGTTTACCGCTTCCCCACGTCCGTGACAGTCGGATTCCAGCGCACGGCGCTGACCGAGATGCTGGATCCCTTCGTGGTGGCATCGGTCGACGACTCCGGCTCCCTTCGCGATCGTCCGTCTCTGCGCTTCGACCGAACGCTGCAGTACACCGGCACCC
>NZ_JBAVDI010000092.1:0-2109 GCF_049587115.1 Aeromicrobium sp. | reverse complement strand
GGGCTTGGCTGCGGCCGCCTCGTGAGAGTCGCTCGAGACCGAGGGGGCTTCGACCTTGGCCGTCTCGACGGGCTTGGCCGTTTCGACAGGCTCAACGGGCCTGCTGGGCTCGACGAGCTCGGCGGCGGTGGTGCCGGCGTTGTCGACAGGCTGGTGGGAGCCGGTGTCGAGGTAACGCTGGCGCTCGTCGGCCGAGTGGATGCCGAGTGCCGAACGGGTGTCGAAGTCCAGGTAGTCCAGGGCCAGGCGACGGAACGTGTAGTCCATGATCGACTGGCTCATACGGACATCCGGGTCGTCGGTCATACCGGCCGGCTCGAACTTCATGTTGGTGAACTTCTGCACGAAGGTCTCCAGCGGCACGCCGTACTGCAGCGAGATGCTGATCGCGATCGAGAAGGCGTCCATCATTCCGGCCAGGGTCGAGCCCTGCTTGCCGAGCTTCATGAAGATCTCGCCGAGCGAGCCGTCCTCGTGGGCACCCGAGGTCATGTAGCCCTCGGCCCCACCGACGGAGAACGACGTCGTGATGGCCTGGCGTGACTTCGGCAGGCGACGACGGATCGGCTTCTCGACGATGACTTCCTTGACCTCGACCTTGGTCGAGCCCGACTCCTTGGCTCCCTTGCCGTCCGAGAGCGGCTGGCCAACCTTGCAGTTGTCGCGGTAGACCGCGAGCGCCTTGAGGCCGAGCTTCCAACCCTGGAAGTAGACGTCCTCGATCTCCTCGACCGTTGCCGACTCCGGCAGGTTGACCGTCTTGGAGATGGCGCCGGACAGGAACGGCTGGCAGGCGGCCATCATGTTGACGTGGCCCATCGGGGCGATCGAGCGCTGCCCCATCGCGGTGTCGAAGATCGAGTAGTGCTCGGGCTTGAGACCGGGCGCGTCGACGACGTGGCCGTTGTCGGCGATGAACTCGACGATCGCCTCGATCGTCTCGCCGGCGTAGCCGAGCTTCTTCAGCGCCGCGGGGATCGTCTGGTTGACGATCTGCATCGAGCCGCCGCCGACGAGCTTCTTGAACTTGACCAGCGAGAAGTCCGGCTCGATGCCGGTCGTGTCGCAGTCCATCATGAAGCCGATCGTGCCGGTCGGCGCGAGCACCGACGCCTGGCTGTTGCGCCAGCCGTTCTTCTGCCCGACCTCGAGGTTGAGCTTCCACTGCTTGGCGGCCTCACGGTGCACCGCGATGTCGATCGAGTGCAGCGTGCGGATCTCGTCGTTGGCGGCCTGGTGCTTGCGCATGACGCGCTCGTGCGCCGAGGCGTTCTGGGCGAAGCCGTCATACGGTCCGACCACGCCGGCGAGCTCGGCCGAGCGGCGGTAGGAGGTGCCGGTCATCAGCGAGGTGATCGCGCCGGCCAGCGCGCGGCCGCCGTCGGAGTCGTACGCCAGGCCGGACGCCATCAGCAGGGCGCCGAGGTTGGCGAAGCCGATGCCGAGCTGACGGTAGGCCCGCGTGGTCTCGCCGATCGCCTGCGTCGGGAAGTCCGCGAAGCAGATGCTGATGTCCATCGCAGTGATGATGAACTCGGTCGCCTTGACGAACGTCTCGGTGTCGAACGAGCCGTCGTCCTTGAGGAACTTCAGCAGGTTGAGGCTCGCGAGGTTGCACGAGGAGTTGTCCAGGTGCATGTATTCCGAGCACGGGTTGGACGCCGTGATCCGGCCGGCCTCCGGCGAGGTGTGCCAGTCGTTGATCGTGCCGTCGTACTGGATGCCGGGGTCGGCGCACTCCCAGGCAGCCTTGGAGATCTTGCCCATGAGCTCGCGGGCGTCGACGGTCTCGATGACCGAACCGTCGCCACGCGCCTTCAGACCGAACTCGGTGCCCTCCTCGACGGCACGCATGAACTCGTCGTTGACGCGCACCGAGTTGTTGGCGTTCTGGTACTGCACGGACACGATGTCCTTGCCGCCCAGGTCCATGTCGAAGCCGGCGTCACGCAGCGCGCGGATCTTGTCCTCTTCACGTGCCTTGGTCTCGACGAACTCGACGATGTCGGGGTGGTCCACGTCGAGGACGACCATCTTGGCCGCACGGCGGGTCGCGCCACCGGACTTGATCGTGCCCGCGGACGCGTCGGCGCCCCGCATGAAGGACAC
>NZ_JBAVDI010000091.1:0-1818 GCF_049587115.1 Aeromicrobium sp. | reverse complement strand
CAGGAAGGCGCACGCGTGCTGGACATCGGGGCTGGCACCGGACAGGCCACCGGGCCGCTGGTGCAGCGAGGCGCGAGCGTGGAGGCGATCGAGCCGGGTCCGGCGTTGGCGTCTCGACTCCGCCAGGACCTACCGGGCGTACGGGTCCAGGGGAGCACCGCCGAGGACGCCACCTACCCGACCGGCGTCTACGACGGCGTCGTGTGCGCGACCGCCCTGCACTGGGTCGATCTGGCCGTGGTCCTGCCCAGGATCCGTGACTGCCTGCGCCCAGGCGGTTCGTTCGTGCCGTTCTGGCACGTCTTCTCCGATCCCGAGGCGCCGCCGACACCGTTCCGCGCGGTGATCGACAAGATGTTCGGCAGCCCACCAGCCACTATCGGCACTCCTCTGGACCGGGAGCACTGGTCCCGCGCCCTGACCCGAGACGGACTCTTCCGGCTCGAGGCGGTGCACACCTGGCGCGGGAGCCATCAGGTGACCACCCGCCACATGGCCGACCTGCTGAGCACGTTCAACGGGTGGACGCAGGACCACATCGCCACCGCGACGAAGGCCGTCGACCGCCTCGGCGGCACCGTCATAGAGCACTACACGACGATCGCCTACGTCTGTCGCGCCGACAGGCTTGCATGAAATCTATATATTTTTATAGGTTTGTCGCAAACCTCTGGTGACTGATAGGAAAGTGGCATCATGTCGAGTGCGCGCGTGAGCGTGGCCGAAGCCGCCGACATCCTCGGCGTCCACCCTCAGCGCGTCCATCAGCGCATCCGAGCAGGCTCCCTGCCCGCTGAGAAGATCGGCAACCAGTGGGCCATCGAGAAGGACGACCTGCGTCGCGTCAGGCACCACGTCGGACCTGGGCGCCCCCTGTCGTCAAAATCCGCCTGGGACCTGCTCGCCGTCGCTGCCCATGACCTTGCCGCCGCTGAACTCAGCCCCTCGGCCCGTTCCCGCGCTCGGTCGCGGCTGCGGAACCTGCTCGCCAACGCCTCCTCCGACGACCTCGACGAGGCCGCCGCCCACCTCGGGCACGCTCTTCGCAACCGGGCCGAACGCGCCCTGTTCAGCGCCTCCCCGCGCGACCTGCCAGACGTCCGCGACGACGAGCGCGTCCACCTCTCCGGCATCTCGCTTCCCGAGTCGAACCTCTCCGCCGGCGCCGTCGCGGAAGGGTACGTGTCTTCCGGCGATCTCGACGTCCTCATCGACGACTACCTGCTCTCCCCCGCACACCGCTCCCGCGCGAACGTCATACTCCACGTCGTTTCTTCAGAAGCCGACAACCCGGCACTCACCCTCGAGGATGTCGCCCGCTCCCCACTCGCGCTCGCTGCCGACCTGGCCGAGCATGACGGTGTCCGCGAGAAGAGCGAAGCCGTCCGCACGGTCGTCGACCTGCACGCCCAATTCGTCGCACGCGGAGCCTACGCAGTCGGAGCCGGCCGTGGCTGAGACCGTCGAACTTCCTGCCATGAGTGAGGCCCAGAAGCAGTCCTGG
The DNA here is from genome assembly GCF_049587115.1 of Aeromicrobium sp. GTDB lineage: Bacteria > Actinomycetota > Actinomycetes > Propionibacteriales > Nocardioidaceae > Aeromicrobium. The sequence continues at coordinate 314 of NZ_JBAVDI010000091.1, read as the reverse complement.
CACGCCCTCATGGACCTCTACGAGCTCGTCAGCTCCGACTGGACCCTCATTGGCGGCCAGCTGGTGCACCTGCACTGCGCCGAGCGCGGCGTCCTGCCGATCCGTCCAACCAACGACGTCGACACGGTCGTCAACATCCGGACCTCCCCGACGATCTTGGTCACCTTCACCAGCGCGTTGAAGGACATGGGCTTCACCCCCGACATGTCCGGCGACGGATTTCAGCACCGCTGGCGTCGCGACCGTGCCCAGATCGACGTCCTCATCCCCGAAGGGGTCGGCGAACGCGCGGCGGCCCGCTCCGGCGCCGGCGG
>NZ_JBAVDI010000090.1:0-9545 GCF_049587115.1 Aeromicrobium sp. | reverse complement strand
GAGCCGGCCAGCGCGTACGCGACGACCAGCGGCGGCGACGCCAGGTAGTTCATCTTCACGTCGGGGTTGATCCGGCCCTCGAAGTTGCGGTTGCCCGACAGCACCGAGACGACTGCGAGGTCGTTGTCGCTGACGGCCTGGCTGACCTCGGGGATGAGGGGACCGGAGTTGCCGATGCAGGTCGTGCAGCCGTAGCCGACGAGGTTGAAGCCGAGCTTGTCGAGGTACGGCGTCAGGCCGGACTTCTCGTAGTAGTCCGTCACCACCTTGGAACCGGGGGCCAGGGTCGTCTTGACCCAGGGCTTGCGCTGCAGGCCCTTCTCCACCGCCTTCTTGGCCAGCAGTGCGGCGCCGATCATGACCGAAGGGTTGGACGTGTTGGTGCACGACGTGATCGCGGCGATCGTCACGGCGCCGTGGTCGATCTCGAACTCGGTGCCGTCCTCGAGGGTCACCTGCTGCGGGTTCCGGGCGCGACCGGCTCCGCTCGGCGCCGGTGCGTGCGGCTTGTCACCGTTGGTGCCGCTGCCACTCCTGCTGGGCGTGTCCGAGGCGGGGAAAGACTCGTCGACGGCCTCGTCGTAGCCATCGAGGTCCTGAGGTGCGTAATCGGCCAGGGCTGTGCGGAACGCACCCTTGCTCTCGGTCAGCGACACCCGGTCCTGCGGGCGCTTGGGACCCGCGATCGAGGGGACCACGTCGCCGAGGTCGAGCTCGAGGTACTCCGAGTAGCGGGCCTCGCGGTCGGCGTCGTGCCACAGACCCTGCGCCTTGGCGTAGGCCTCGACCAGGGCAATCTGCTCCTCGCTGCGGCCGGTGAGGCGCAGGTACTTGGTGGTCTCGTCATCGATTGGGAAAACCGCGATGGTTGAGCCGTACTCGGGACTCATGTTGCCGATCGTGGCGCGATTGGCCAGCGGGACTGCGGCGACACCCGGTCCGTAGAACTCGACGAACTTGCCGACGACACCATGCTTGCGGAGCTGTTCGGTGATGACCAGCACGAGATCGGTCGCGGTGGCGCCCTGGGGTAGCTCGCCGGACAGCTTGAAGCCGACGACCCGCGGGATCAGCATGCTGATTGGCTGACCGAGCATCGCGGCCTCGGCCTCGATGCCACCCACGCCCCAGCCGACGACTCCGAGGCCGTTGACCATCGTGGTGTGGGAGTCCGTGCCGACACAGGAGTCCGGGTAGACGACCGTGCTGCCGCCGTCGACCTCACGGGTGAACGCGACACGGGCCAGGTGCTCGATGTTGACCTGGTGCACGATGCCGGTGCCGGGCGGGACGACCTTGAAGTCGTCGAAGGCGCCCTGGCCCCAGCGGAGGAACTGATAGCGCTCGTTGTTGCGCTCGTACTCGATCTCGACATTGCGGGCGAAGGCTTCGGGGGTGCCGAACACATCGGCGACGACCGAGTGGTCAATGACCATCTCGGCCGGGGCAAGCGGATTGATCTTGGTCGCGTCTCCACCGAGGTCCGCCATCGCCTCGCGCATCGTGGCGAGGTCGACGATGCACGGCACGCCGGTGAAGTCCTGCATGATGACGCGGGCAGGCGTGAACTGGATCTCCTTGCTGGGCTGCGCCTCGGCGTCCCACCCGGCCAGCGCCTCGATGTCTGCCTTGGTGATGTCGGCGCCATCCTCGGTGCGCAGCAGCGACTCCAGGAGCACCTTGAGGCTGAACGGGAGGCTCGACACGTCGAGTCCGTCACCGGTCACCGCGTCCAGGCGGTAATAGTCATAGGTGGAGTCCCCGACTGTGAGGGAGTCCTTGGATCCAAAGCTGTCGACGGCCATCGTCTTCTCCTTCGCGTCGTATTCCATCCTGCCCAGCATCGCTGTTCCACGCATGGTCAGGTAGGCCTAACCCGGGGCAAATCTCTCTTGACATCAAGATACATGAGGTCGAGACGATTGCCCACCTCGCCGTCCCTGCGGGTCAGAAGGGCTGCGGGAAGCGCAACAAGGGCGAGTAGTAGGCGATGTACGAGATCGCGACGGTCAGCAGGCCGAGGACACCGAGCACATCGATCGCCACCAGCACACGGCTTCGTCCGGCCGAGGTGACGGCGTCGGAACCGCTTGCCCGGATGACCTTGGTCTGCGCGATCCGGTCCGCGAACCCACGGCCGGACGACAGCAGCAGCGGAATCAGCAGCACCAGCAGCGCAAGATAGGCCGCGCCGCCGAAGTGCCAGCTCTCGGGGGTCGATCTCCGGAGCACGGTCGGCAGCCCGATCGGGATCGCGGCGGCCGCAAGATCCAGCAGGACCGCCATCACGGCTCCGCGCAACAGGCCGCGCAGGGCACCCGTCGGCGCGTCGTCACCGACGTCGACGACTGCGAGCCCGACCCGGTGCTTGCCCAGACTGTGCCCGCGCAGTCCCTGCCGGAGCCCGTTGTTCCAGATGACGAACAGCTCACCGGCTATCAGACCGCTCAGGATCAGATCGTCTGACAGACCGATCGACCAGAACTCCCGCCCGGCACTGTCGACCGTCAGCTCACGGGCAACCCGGCTCAACGTGTAGGCCAACGCTCCGGCCGTGAACGCGGCGCTGAAGAGCAGAGCATCGTGACCAAGGGCCGCGCGCCTCAGCTGACGGATGGTCCGGTAACCGGTCATGACTTGCTCCTATCGCATCGATCGTAGATAGCCGATGAGTCGGCGACCGTCACGTACCCGGTCCGTCCAGATTTTGCCGACACCCAGGAGCATGGCACTCACGGCCGCATCAGCTCGACCCGCGGTGCCGTCACCGCCGGACAAGGACCGCCACGCACTCGACGTGATGCGTCATGGGGAACAACGCGAAGGCGCGAAGTCCGTCCAGCCGGTAGCCCTGCGCGTCGAACGCCGCAAGGTCACGCGCGAGAGCCGCAGGATCGCACGCGACATACACGATTCGGCGCGGCTCCAGGCCGGCGATGCCGCGAACGGCCTTCTTGGCGCCGGTGCGCGGTGGGTCGAGGACGACGACGTCGACGGACTCCCCCAGCGACCCCTGGCCCAGCGCCCGCTCGACGGTCTCACCGACCAGTCGGACCTGCGGCAGGTCATGCAGATTGCGCCGGGCGTCGCGGGAGGCGCCTCGATCGGATTCCACGCTCAGCACGACACCATCCTCGCCGGCTTCATCGGCCAGGAAAGTCGTGAACAGTCCCACACCGGCGTAGAGGTCGAGAACTGTGTCTCCCGGCTCGACCTGGGCGCCCTCCACGACCGCCTCGACCAGGGTCGCTGCCGCGTCGGGGTGCACCTGCCAGAAACCGGAGCCCGAGACCCGGAAGTCGGCGGCGAGCACCTGCTCGACGACAGAACCCTTCCCGCCACGAACCGTCCCGTCCACGGCGACCACACCATCGACGGCGGCCTCGACATCGTCCGGGATGCTGGCATCGGTCACCAGGAGTCGGTCGCCGGTGGATGACACGATCGCTTCAACCGAATCGGCGTCCCAGCTGCGTCCGAGGACCTCGGGCAGATCGGGGTGGGCGATCAGGCAGCGTTCGACCGCGATGATCTCGTGCGAGCGGTGCCGGCGCAGACCGGGCCGTCCGGCCTCATCGACCGCGAACTGCATGCGGGTACGCCAGCCCGTCGAGGAGGGCTCGACTGCTTCGACCTCACCCTCCCAATCGATGTGGGCGAGTCGCCGCAGCTGCTCGCGCACGACATCGCCGAGCAGCGCCCGCTGGACCGCGGGGTCGACATGCTGGAAGTCACACCCGCCGCACTGGCCGGCGTACCGGCACGGGGCCTCGACCCGGCCCGATGCCGGCTCGATGATCTCGATCGCGTCGGCGCGCAGGAATGATGACGAACGATCGGTGATGCGGATCCGCACCCGCTCGCCCGGCAGGGTGTGTCGCACGAAGACGACCTGACCGTCCAGACGGGCGACACAGTGCCCACCGTGGGCCACAGGTCCCACGTCGACGATCGGGTCGCTCATCCGCGGTCCCGGAATCCTCGTCGCACGTCTCCCGGTACCGGTCGCTCCCGTCCGAATCGCCTTCTGGCCCGTCCCGCGGAGCTGAGCTGGTAGGGAACGCTGGTGACCATCACGCCGGGCATGAACAACAGTCGGCCCTTGAGCCGCAGTGCGGTCTGGTTGTGCAGCAGCTGTTCCCACCATCGTCCGACGACGTACTCGGGAATGTAGACCGTGATGATGTCCCTGGGGCTCTGCCGGCGGAGCTCCTTGACGTAACGGACGACGGGGCGGACCAGCTCGCGGTAGGGAGAATTGATCACCTTGAGCGGGATCGGGATCGCCAGCTCGTCCCACTTCGCCATCAGCTCCTCGGTCGCCGCGGGATCGAACTCCACCGTCAGCGCCTCGAGCGTGTTGGGGCGGGAGACGCGGGCGTACGACAGAGCCCGCATGGTCGGTTTGTGCAACCTGCTGACCAGGACGATCGCATGGACCCGTGACGGGAGCATCACGTCGGTGTCGTCGATCTCGAGCTCGGTGGAGACCCGGTCGTAGTGCCGGCCGATGCTGCGCATCAGCATGAACACCGCGACCATCGCCACGATGGCGATCCACGCGCCGGCCAGGAACTTGGTGACCAGCACGATGATCAGGACGGCGAACGTCATGCCCAGACCGATCGAGTTGACGGTGCGTGACCGGTGCATGCGACGCCGCGCCTCGGGATCATTCTCCGTGGTCAGGTGACGGTTCCAGTGCCGGATCATGCCGAGCTGGCTCAGCACGAAGGACACGAACACGCCGACGATGTACAGCTGGATCAGCTTGGTGACCTCGGCATCGAAGGCCTGGATCAGGACGATGGCGGCGACAGCCAGCAAGATGATGCCGTTGCTGAACGTCAGGCGGTCACCACGGGTGTCGAGCTGGCGTGGCAGGTATCCGTCGCGGGCGAGAATCGATCCGAGCACGGGGAAGCCATTGAACGCGGTGTTCGCCGCCAGGACCAGGATGACGCCGGTGCACGCGATGGTGAAGTAGAACAACGGCGTGAAGTCGCTGTAGAGCGTCTTGGCGAGCTGCCCGATCACGGTGTCCTGCTCGTAGGCAGCACCGATCTGCTTCCCGTTCTTGAGCAGCTGGGTGGCCGGATCCTCGACGTACCTCAGCTTCATCAGGTCGGCGAGCACGACGATGCTCATCAGCATGGTGACCGACAGGGTGCCGAGCAGCAGCAGGGTGGTGGCGGCATTCTTGCTCTTGGGCTTCGTGAACGCCGGGACTCCGTTGCTGATGGCCTCCACGCCGGTCAGCGCCGCGCAGCCCGAGGAGAACGCACGGGCCAGCAGGAGCACCATCGCTATGCCGGTGACGCCGTTCTCGTACTGGCTCTCAGGGGCGATCGTGAAGCCCGCGCTGGGCGCCTCGGGGAGGTTGCCGGTCAGGTAGCGGGCGTATCCCCACAGGCCCATCATCAGGATCGCCAGCATGAACAGATACGTCGGAACTGCGAAGGCCTTGCCGGACTCCTTGGTTCCACGCAGGTTCATCGCCATCAGGAGCAGCACGAGCACGCTGGCCGCGCTCGCCTCGTGACCGTTGAGCCAGGGCAGCGCCGAGCTCGCATTCTGCACGCCCGACGAGATGGACACCGCGACAGTCAGGACATAGTCGACCAGGAGCGCGCTGCCGACGGTCAGTCCGGCGGTCGGACCCAGATTGACGGTCGCGACCTCGTAGTCGCCGCCGCCGCTGGGATAGGCGTGCACGTTCTGACGGTAGGAGGCGATGACGACTGCCAGCACCAGCGCCACGGCGATGCCGATCTTCCAGTTGAACGCGTACGCCGAGAGTCCGCCGAGCGACAGCGTCAGGAAGATCTCATCCGGCGCGTACGCCACCGAGGAGAGCGCATCGCTGGCAAAGACTGGAAGCGCGATGCGTTTGGGCAGCAACGTCTCACCGAGTTGCGTGCTGCGGAGCTTGCGGCCGACCAATGCTCGTTTGGCAACCTCGGTGATACCCACGAGAGTCGATGCTAGACCCGTGGGTACTTACGTGCGCGACCACGCTGCTTGCGGTGTAGCGTCGCCTGCGTGCACATCGTCATCATGGGCTGCGGCCGTGTCGGTTCAGCCCTCAGTCGCAGCCTCGAGACACGCGGCCACACCACCGCAGTGATCGACTCGAACCCTGACGCATTCCGTCGCCTCGGGCCCGGTTTCAAGGGGACCACCGTGACCGGCATGGGCTTCGACCGCGAGGTCCTGATCCGTGCGGGCATCGAACGGGCCGATGCCTTCGCCGCGGTGTCCAGCGGCGACAACTCCAACATCATCTCGGCGCGGGTTGCTCGCGAGCAGTTCAAGATCGACAACGTCGTGGCTCGGATCTACGATCCGGGCCGTGCCGAGGTCTACGAGCGACTGGGCGTACCCACCGTGGCGACGGTCCCGTGGGCCGCGGACCAGGTGCTCCGCCGGCTTCTGCCGGCTGGCTCCGAGCCGGCCTGGCGTGACCAGTCCAGCGAGGTCCGCCTCGACCAGGTCTATGCCCCGTTCCCGTGGATCAGTCGCCGGATCGCTGAGCTCGAGGAGGCTGCCGACGTCCGTGTGGCCTTCCTGCGACGGCTCGGCACGGGTGTCATCGCCCGACCAGACACCGTGATCCAGGAAGGCGACTACTTGAGCCTGTTCATGCGCGAGGACACCGCCCAGCACGCCCATGCCGTGCTGGAGTCCGGACCGGAGGCCGACTGATGCGCGTCGTGATCGCCGGAGCCGGAGCGGTTGGCCGCTCGATCGCCCAGGAGCTCATCGACAACGGGCACAGTGTGCTGCTGATCGACAAGTCGCCTTCGGCGATCCGCTCGGACGCCGTGCCGGACGCCCAGTGGCTGCTCGCCGACGCGTGCGAGCTGTCCTCCCTCGAAGAGGCGCAGCTGGAGTCCTGCGACGTCGTCATCTCGGCAACCGGCGACGACAAGGTCAATCTGGTCTGCTCGCTGCTGGCCAAGACCGAGTTCGCCGTGCCCCGCACGGTCGGCCGGGTCAACCACCCCAGCAACGAGTGGCTGTTCAGTGAGTCCTGGGGTGTCGACGTCTCGGTGTCGACCCCGCGACTGATGTCGGCGCTGGTGGAGGAGGCCGTCACGGTCGGAGACCTGGTGCGGCTGTTCACGTTCCGGCAGAGCAACACGACCCTGGTCGAGCTGACGATGCCGGAGAACTCGCCGTTCGTCGGCAAGCGGGTCAGCGAGGTGCCGTGGCCCGGCGACGTCGTCCTGGTCGCGATCCTGCGGGACAACTCGATCCAGACCCCCGATGCTGACCGGTCCCTCGAGGCCGGCGACGAGCTCCTCTTCGTGACCCCCGAGGACGCCGAGGACAACCTCGGCGAGCTTCTCTCCCCGAAGGGCTGAGCACCCAGGTCCGCCCAGGTGGCGGGCGGGCTCAGGCACGCTCGGGCTGGATCGGCGTGTGATTGCGTCCCAACAACCACGCCATGATGGCGAACGAGGCGATCTGCAGTGGCCAACCGAGCACGATCTTGGACGTGCCCAGCAACGCGACGTGATCCGTGGCGTACAGCGGGTACTGCACGAGCACCCGCAGGACGCACGGCAGCGCCATGATCCAGGTGAGCTGCGAGCACAGCTTCACGAGACCGCGGTCGCTGTGCCAAGCCGTGGGATCGCCCATGACGCTGCCGATCATGAAGCCCAGCAGTGGCCACCCCACGAGGATCGAGACGATGAACACGACCGCATAGCCGCCGTTGTAGAGGATGCCGGGCAGGAACACGTCGCGCGCCTCGCCGGACCGCGATGCGAACAGCGCCGCGATGCCGATGCCCAACAAGGAATTGATCACGAACTGCACGGTCGAGCGCTGCGCCAGGCGAACGACCAGCAGCCCGACGGTCGCCACGATGCTGATGACCAACGAGGCCCGGAGATCGTGCGAGATGATCCACGACACGGTGAACAGGACGGTGGGCACGGCGCTCTCGACGATGCCGCGTCGACCACCGAGGGCCTTCGCCAGCTGGGCGCGGACGAGCTGTTCGACGGTGTCGTGCGCGCCAGCAACCCGCGGACCGTCGGGCTGCGTCATGCCTCGAGTTCGTAGCGCGGGTTGTAGATGACCCGGTCGCCCGCTCGCATGCCGATTCGGCCGTGCGCCTTGAGCTGCCGGCCGGCCGCCACGCCCTCGATCCTGCGGCGCCCGAGCCAGATCAGGGTCACACTGTCGGACCCGTCGTACAGCTCGGCTTCGAGGGCCGTGACCTGATCGACCGGCCGCAGTGTCACTGAGCGCAGGACGCCATGAATCGTGACGAACGAGCGGTCCTCCTGGGACACGATGAGCTGGCAGCCAGCCTTGGCGGCGTCGCTCTTGAGCTCGCCCGCCTCGATGTTCTCACTGGATAGTCTCTCCAGCGTTCTGCTGAAACGTCCCATGCCTGAATTCTACTCCTCGTCCGAGGTCACGACCGCGTCAGCGGGCAGTGTCAGCAACAATGCCTCGCGCGGTATCCGAGGCTCCTCACCCCGCACGACGATGACGTTGCGCAGTGCGTCCATCAGGACTCCTTCATCGCTCGGGTTGAGACCCGCTTCGCCCAGGAACGTCCCCCGAAGCAGCCAGCGTGGCCCCTCGATCCCGACGATACGACTGGGCTGGAAACCCTCCTCACCGTCCGGCAGCTCGACCGGCACCCGGATCCGCAGCTCGGGGCCGAACGGTCCCGCGACCTGCTCGCTCTGGCCACCCAGTCGCTCGACCTCGATGATCAGGTCGTCCCGCACCTCGTTCCAGACCCCACCCGAGCGCGTTGCGGCGAAGGCGCGCAGCTCGAGCGCGGCGTCGGCAGTGACCAGCACGACCGATCCGATGTCCTCGGTGTCGGCCTCGGTCGGCAGCTGGATGGCGTAGTCATCGTGCCCGCGCACGATCAGCGCGCCCAGGTCGACGTACGGCTCGTCGTCGTCCGGAGTCTTCTCCGAGGCGTCCCACGGACCGTTCTCCCGAATCTGTGGTGGCGCCTCGACGGAGTCGGCTTGCTCCTCGACCTGGTCGTCGACCCGCTGCTTCTTGCGCCGAAGTGCCATCAGTCGCTTTCCCCCTGGATACCGGCGACCGCATGACCGCCGGTAGAACCGTATCCTCCGGCACCACGGGCGGAGTCGGGCAGCGTCTCGGCCTCGACGAACGTGACCCGCTCGACCTGCTGGATCACCAGCTGCGCGATTCGGTCACCGCGAGACAACGTCACCGACGCGTGCGGGTCGTGGTTGATCAGCAGGACCTTGATCTCTCCACGATACCCGGCATCGATCGTGCCCGGAGTGTTGACGATCGACAGTCCATGACGAAGCGCGAGCCCCGACCGGGGGTGGATGAATCCCGCAAGGCCGTCCGGCAGCGCCAGCGCGACTCCAGTCGGTACCAGCACCCGGGCGCCCGGTGCGAGCTCGACGTCGATCGTCGTCACGAGATCGGCGCCAGCGTCGCCAGGGTGCGCGTACGCCGGCAGCGCCACGTCCGGATCCAGCCGCGTGATGGTCACCTCGAACATGGCTGCGACCCTACCTGCG
>NZ_JBAVDI010000089.1:0-7486 GCF_049587115.1 Aeromicrobium sp. | reverse complement strand
GTCGTGTACGATGCCGGCCGTCCGGGAGCGAGGTGGATCGTGACCTCGTCGCTGATCGCTGCGGCCAGCGCATCGGTGGGATTGCTGCTTCGGACGTCGCGGACCGCTTTGGTGGCGGGTGCCAGATGCCAGATCAGTGACACGTCATGTCGGACGCCGCAGGCTCGGCAGAGGTCCACGATCCGGCGGGTGTGGTTCTGGTCGGACTTCTCAGAGCACACTGCAACGACGTGAGAACGCGGCTGATCTGTCTCGGCGAGCTGAGCCAGTGCAGCAGCTCCGGATGGAGTGTCGAGTCGCAGCACCGCGTGGGTCGCGGATCGGAGCCATCCGGTCTGTGTCGTCACGCTGTGGGTGCTGCAGCCACGTCGCGCGAGCTCAAGGCTCAGGGCGTCCTCCAGCTGATCGCGATCGCCGAACAACGTCACGGTCGTTCCAGCCAGATCGGTTTCGTCATTCATCAATCCGGCCTTCCCCGACTACTCGCGACGCTCGTCCCGTGAGGCAGGAAAAGTACCCAACCATGCGCCACACAAACCGGCACGACGGCGGGCTATAGATTTGACCTAGATCGTGTGGTTCGCTTGACCCGCCCGCCCCAACAGAGGAGCTCTTCGTGGACAGCTCGACGTTCTTCTCGCAGATGGCTTTGGATCTGCAGGACGAGCCCAGCCCCGAGCGAACCATCGAGCGCATTGCCGAGTACGCACGGGTTGCCACGCACTGCGATGACGCCGGCGTCATGCTGGTTCACGCGCGCAACCAGATCGAGACAGCCGCAGCGACCTCTCAGCGCGTCGCAGAGTCACACAACCTGCAGATCATCCATGATGAAGGACCGTGTCTCGATGCGATCGAGGGCGAGGCCTTCTATCTATCGCCCGACGTGGCCGCCGACGAGCGGTGGCTGCACTGGGGACCGGCCGTGGCCGAACTCGGCATCCACAGTGCCCTCAGTCTGCGGCTGGAGACCCGCAATCGACATTACGGCTCCCTCAACTTGTATGCGGAGCGGCTGGGAGCGTTCGACGACGATGACGTAGCGGTGGGAGCGATCTTCGTGCGGCACGCGGCAGTCGCCATCGCGAATGCCCTCAACGAGTCTGGACTGCAGGTCGCCATCGATGCCCGCAAGCTGATCGGTCAGGCGCAGGGAATCCTGATGGAACGCTACGACCTGGATGCTGATCGAGCCTTCGAGTTCCTACGCCGGCAGTCGCAGGATCACAACGTCAAGCTTCGGTACGTCGCCGAGTGGGTCGTTGATCATCGGAATTCGCCCAACGTGGCCTTCACTCCGCCGCCCCGTCCGCCGGTCGCGGCGGGGGGAACCAAGACAGGCTAGGACGCGGCCTTCTTCTTGGCTGGCTTCTTGGCGGAAGTCTTCTTGGCCGGCTTCGTGGTGCCGGTCTTCTTGCTGGCCTTCTTGCGGTCGACGCTGCGCTTGAGTGCCTCCATCAGATCAACGACATCCGCATCTGCGGTTTCGTCGGGCTCGCCGAACGTGGCCTCGGTGTCAAGCGTTGCGCCCTTCTCCAGTTTCGCCTCGATCAACGTGCGCAGCTGCTCCTGGTAGTCGTCCGTGAACGCCGCCGGATTGAAGTCCTCTGAGAGGGAGTCGACGAGCTGCGCCGCCATGTCACGCTCCTTCTGGCTGATCCGAGGAGTCGTGGCAAGGACGTCGAACGCAGGGCTTCGCACCTCGTCATCCCACAGCATGGTCTGCAGCAGGAGGACGTTGCCGCGCACGCGCAGGGCCGCCAGCCGAGTCTTCTGCCGCAGCGCGAACTGGACGATGGCCGTCCGGTCCGAATCCTCGAGCGCACGCCGGAGCAGGGTGTACGGCTTGAGCGCGCGCTCCTCGGGCTCGAGGTAGTAGGCCTTGTCCAGCCGCATCACGTCGACCTGGTCCGCCGGGACGAACTCGACGACCTCGATCTCATGATTACGCTCGGCCGGCAGTGAGGCGAAGTCCTCGTCGGTCAGCACCACGGTGCGCGCCCCGTCGTCATAAGCCTTGTCGATGTCCTCGTAGGCAACGATCTTGCCGCAGACCTCGCACCGGCGCTGATACCTGATGCGGCCGCCGTCCTGATTATGGACCTGGTGCAGCGAAACGTCGTGACTTTCGGTGGCGCTGTAGACCTTGACGGGCACGTTGACCAGTCCGAACGTGATCGCGCCCTTCCAGATGGATCGCATGCCTTAGTGAATCGCGGTTCGGGACCGGACGCCACTGATCGGAGTTTGGGCGCGCGCGGGCTGGGTAACTGGGCCGTGCCGTTATCGCAGACGGAGCAGGTCGACGAAGGGGTAGTCATGGCCCTCGACGTGGAAGAAGTCCGCATCGAGCAGATCGAGTTCGGACCGCTGATCATCTCGTACGACGAGCGTGTGCTCCGGCCGCGACGATGGACGACGGCGCAGTCCGCCTGGGCGTCAGGCCTGCTGCAGGACGCGCCCGAGGGGCCGGCCCTCGAGCTGTGCTCCGGGGTGGGTCACATCGGACTGCTTGCCGTGGTCGGTGAGGTCCGGAGGATGGTCATGGTCGACGCCTCCGAGGCCGCCTGCGAGCACGCTGCGGTCAACGTCGAGCGCGCTGGAATGTCTGGCCAGATCGACATTCGCTGCGGGCCGATGGACGAGGTGATCGCGGCTGACGAGCGGTTCTCGCTGATCATTGCGGATCCACCCTGGGTGCCCAGCGAGGACACGTCGCAATTCCCCAAGGATCCGTTGCCGGCGATTGACGGCGGCCCCGATGGTCTGGACCTGGCCCGCACCTGCTTGGAGCTGATCGGCGCGCACCTGCACGAACGAGGCTCAGCGATCCTGCAGATCGGGACTGCCGAACAGCTGACGACGATTGCCGACCACCTGTTCGACGAGCCAGCCTTGCGTCTGCGGGTGGCAGAGTCCCGTACGTTCGAGGGTCAGGGCGTTCTGGTCCAGCTCGTCAGGTCGGGTGGCTGATCCGCTAGCCCCGGCGGAAGCGGCGGCGCCCGGGTGCGGGTGCCGGGGGTGGCTTCACGATCTCGACGTAGCCCGGGTCGTAGGGGGCGAGGTCGGATTCGACCCGGGCGCGAAGCAGCTCGGCGGCCGCGACCGGATCGTCGTACGGGATCCCGGAGAGCTGGTTGGGGGAGAACCGCCACCAGCGCAGCGCCGTGAGCTCGTCGCGAAGGTCATCGGGCACGCGAGACCGGATGACCTTGGCTGGGGTGCCGCCGGCTACCGAGTACGGCGGAATGTCGCGGGTCACCACAGCATTGGCCGCGATGATCGCACCGTCTCCGATGTTGACGCCGCGCAGCACGACCACGTTGGCACCGAGCCAGACGTCGTTGCCGATCGTCGCCAGGTCACCCGCGACGCTGCGGAAGCTCTGGCGGCCTCCGGCCTCCGGGTCGACGACCTCGGAGGAGTCCGCCGCCGGGTGCCAACCCCAGGTCGTCTTCTTGTACTGGAATGCCGAGACGCTGAGCCACGTCGTCGGATGGCCGGTGGCGCCCAGCAGGCTCCCAGGCCCGATTTCGCAGTAGCGGCCGATCGTCGCGGCCTGCACCTCGATGTCGCGACCGAACTCGGTGAATGCTCCGATGCGCGTGTCTGAGCGCAGCACGATCGGCCCGAGGAATCGGACGGGGGGCTCGACGAGCAGGCGAGACCCACCAACACGTTGCACGTGACCGGCGCCGCGGGTGTGCTCGTTCACCTGTTCTCCTTCGGATCTCGCACAGGCTATCGACTTCGGTCCGGTGCCGTGCGCCTCGCCGCACTATCGCGCGCAGCTGGCTGCGCCTGCCGGGCGTCGACGCCTTTCATCGTCCTCCACCCAGGCCTCCCGGGCCCGGCAGCCTCAGCGCCTGACAGGTCAGGCGGAGGTCACGAAGACCGGGCGTCCCAGCAGACCCTTGCGGTCGGCGAGCACCTCGAAGACGTAGGTGAAGAATGGCGGGATGCTCGCGGCCAGGGCCAGCAGCGTCGTCTTGAGACTCCAGTCGAACGACCGCCGAGCGAGGAGGCACGCCGCGAGGTATGCGATGAAGATGGCGCCGTGGATCGGACCCATGATCGGAACGCCGCCTTGCGCGCCGGTGTGAGGATCGGCCGCGACCACCCACTTGAAGAACATGGCGATCAGCAGGCCGGCCCAGGAAAGGGCCTCGGCGATCGCGACGGTACGGAACACAGTGCGGAGGGTGGAGGGGTTCACCCCACCACGCTACCCGCGTAACGCCAACGAAATGACTGGCGGTGACAATGGTCATATGGCCTTCCTGCTTCGCGTCGAGCTGCCCGACGTGCCTGGTTCGTTGGGTGCGCTGGCGACGGCCCTCGGTGTAGCTGGCGCCGACATCGAGGCGATCGAGATCGTGGAGCGCCGCCCCGACGGCCGGGTCATCGACGATGTCCTGCTGGAGCTCCCGGCGCGGGTCATGCCCGATGCGTTGATCACTGCCTGCCACGCACTCGACGGCGTCGCGGTGGCCTGGATCTCTCGTTACAACGCCGGTGCCAATCTGAGCATGGACCTCGAGGCGGTCGAGCGGTTCACTGAGGATCCTCAGCAAGCGGTCGCCCGCCTCATCGAGGTCATTCCGTCGACGTTCCGGACCGATTGGGCCATGGCCCTGCACCGGGTCGACGGCGAGCCGGTCGTCATGTCCAAGTCCGCCACTGCGCCGCGTCTGGTGCCGGCGGCGGCCGCCTGGCTCGGCATCCGTGGAGCTGAGGTGCTTCGGGACGTGCCGGAGTGGGACTCGACGGTCCTGGCCGCTTCACCGGCTCGCGATCGCCGAGGAGACGTGTTCGTCGTGGTCGTCGGCCGGCGCGGCGGACCTGAGTTCCTGGCTTCCGAGCTGGCCCGGCTGGGCCACATGGTGTCGCTCGCGGCGAGCGTCCAGGCCCGCTGAGCCGGTCCGCGGGGGCGCAGCGGCACGGGCCCGCGATATTCTCGCGGGCATGACCGTCTCCGAGATCTTCGACCCATCCGCCTGGAAAGAGATCCCCGGTTTCGAGGCACTGGAGGACATCACCTACCACCGTGCAGTCGAGCACGGCACAGTTCGCATCGCCTTCGACCGTCCCGAGGTGCGCAACGCCTTCCGGCCCGGCACGGTCGACGAGCTCCTCGCGGTGCTGGAGCACGCGCGACAGTCCTCCGACGTCGGCTGCGTGCTGCTGACCGGCAACGGGCCGTCGCCCAAGGATGGTGGCTGGGCATTCTGCTCCGGCGGCGATCAGCGCATCCGCGGGAAGGCCGGCTACCAGTACGCCGAGGGCGATTCGGCTGCGACGGTCGACCCGGCCAAGCTTGCCCGCCTGCACATCCTCGAAGTGCAACGTCTCATTCGCTTCATGCCCAAGATCGTGATCGCGGTGGTGCCGGGCTGGGCTGCCGGCGGCGGCCACAGCCTGCACGTCGTCGCCGACCTGACATTGGCGTCCGCCGAGCACGGAAAGTTCAAGCAGACCGATGCTGATGTGGGCTCGTTCGACGGCGGCTTCGGCTCGGCCTACCTTGCCCGTCAGGTCGGCCAGAAGTTCGCCCGCGAGATCTTCCTCCTCGGCGACGAGTACTCCGCAGCCGACGCGCACCGCATGGGCATGGTCAACAAGGTCGTCCCGCACGCCGACCTGGAGGCCGAGGCGCTCAAGTGGGGCGCCAAGATCAACGCCAAGTCGCCAACCGCGCAGCGCATGCTCAAGTACTCGTTCAACATGATCGATGACGGGCTGGTGGGGCAGCAGGTGCTGCTGGGTGAGACGACCCGGCTTGCGTACATGACCGACGAGGCCCAGGAGGGCCGCGACGCCTTCCTCGACAAGCGCGCGCCGGACTTCAGCTCGTACCCCTGGTACTACTGAGTCAGCGACGTTTGCGCAGGTCAGAGCGATATCGCGCTTCGGTTCGGGGGCTCTAGTCCGCAAAAAGTCCGCAAGAATTCCAAGAGCTTCTGTGGTGAGACTCCGGATGAGGAGACGAAGGCTTCGATGTGCGTCGTCTCAGCGCAGGAGTCAGAGCCGGCGTGGGGCAGAGCTGACGAGCCGCCCTCGCGGACGTCAAATGCGCTGGACTCCTTTCGGCTGTTCGAGCTGGTCCGTAGACTGATTGCATGTCGCTGAGCGCGTCGGAGTTCTTCGAGGCGAGGATGTCCCTGCCTCCTTCGGTGCGTGAGGATGTGGCGCTCCGGCTGCTCGAGTCCCTCGAGGCGGTCGGCCAAGAAACTGTGGCCGAGTCGTGGACGGCTGAGATCGGCTCCCGCGTCGAGGAGATGGTCAGCGGCGACGTGCAGATGGTTCGCGGCGAGGATGTATTCGCTGAGTTTGCTGATCGACGAGCTACACGCCAGGCCGCGCGCGACGCATGACCCGCGGCTTCGGCTTCCACCCGGAGGCGAAGGCGGAATTTTTCGCTGAAGTCGAGTGGTACGACGAGCGTGAGTTCGGTTTAGGCGCACGTTTCGAGATCGCGGTCCGCGAGGCGATCGACGCTGCGGTCGACTCGCCGGAGACATGGAGCGTCTGGCCGGGCTGGGAGCGGGAGCCAGCAGTGCGGTCCAAGCGGGTCAGCGGCTTCCCGTACCCCGTCGTCTACTTCGTCACCGGCGAGGAGTCGGCGATCCTTGCGATTGCGCACGCCAAGCGGCGACCCGGCTCTTGGCGTGCACGGATCAGGCCCTGACGCGTCCGCGCACGTGCCTGATTGTCGCGTCGGCGCGGGGCGGCGCGGTCGTCGGCCAGGCGACCTGGAGATGTTGGTCCGGGACTTCACCTTGAGCCCGGCGTCGGCGTCGCGAGCCCCAGGGCTTGGCGCATGAGCCCGCTGGCAGCCGTCCCCCCAATAGGGTCTGGCATCCAGGTCTCTTCGGGGGGTGCGCGACGAGGTGCTGGCGTGCACTGACTTGGCCGCTCACGTCACTCCTGCAGCGGGGTTGAGCGGGCCGGCAGTAGGCACAAGCGCTCCACGGCCGGTTCGCCCTCCCACTGCCAGGCGGCCACCTGCTCCGCACTGCGCCGACCGGTCATGGCCCGGAACAGCTCGAAGCGGTCGGCTGTGACGCCGCTGTCCACCGGCGCCGAGCCGCACGTGGTGCGCGTGCCCTCCGACGTCGTCAGCACCAGGCCGCCCTCGCCGTAGCCGTCCCGCAGCTGCCCGAGCACCGTCGTCGCCCACTCCCAGCCGACGTTGACGCCCTCGCTGGCCCGCTCGCCGGGGAGCAGCAGCGCTCCGCGCAGGTCGTGCTCGTGGGTCGCTAGGTCGAATACCACCTGCGCGGCCTGCATCGCGTCCACCGTCAGCAGTGCGTCGGTCACCGGCGCCTGCTCCCACTCGGTGAGCAGGTCGTTCACCGTGCAGTCCTTACGTGCGCTCACCTGCGCGGCGGTCCACGGGTCGCTACCCGCGCCTTCGATGCGGCCGGCGGCGACGTCGACGGCGACGCCCGCCACGTGCGCCAGCAGGTCCTGCACGCTCCAGTCC
>NZ_JBAVDI010000088.1:0-2116 GCF_049587115.1 Aeromicrobium sp. | reverse complement strand
CTACAGCACCGGGCCGGACATCGAGGAATCGATCGACGAGCTGGCCCACACCGACACGGCCGAGCAGCCCTTCAGCCAGCGTGAGGACAGGGCATGAAGGCCATCACCTACTCTGCCTACGGCGACCCGGTTGCCCTCGAGCTGACCGACGTCGACGAGCCCAAGATCGGACCCGACTGGGTCATGGTCGCGGTCAAGGCGACCTCGGTCAATCCCGTCGACTGGAAACTCGCCACCGGCGGCATGGACGGAGCCCTCGATACGTTCTTCCCGGTCACGCCGGGCTGGGACGTCGCCGGAGTCGTCGAGCAGGTCGGGCCGGCTGTGACGACGCTCGAGCCGGGCGACGAGGTCTTCGGCTACGTCCGCAAGGACGCCGTCCACGGCGGCACCTATGCGGAAAAGGTGTCTGCGCCGATCCGGACGCTGGCCAAGAAGCCGGTCAACTCGAGCTTCGCCGAGGCTGCCGCGATCCCGCTCACGGGGCTGACTGCCTTCCAGTCGCTCGTGCACAGTCTCGACATCGGGCCGTCCGACACGATCCTGATCCACGGCGCGTCCGGCGGTGTCGGCTCGTTTGCGGTGCAGATCGCCAAGTCACTCGGCGCGCGCGTGCTGGGCACCGCTTCGCAAGCCAATCACGACTATCTGCGCGACCTCGGTGCCGAGCCGTTCGTCTATGGCGAAGGACTGGTTGACCGGGTTCGGTCTGAGATTCCCGAGGGCGTGACCGCGGTGCTCGACCTCAACGGGGGAGACCTTGCGGTGAGCCCAGACCTGCTCGCTGAGGGGTCGGCGGGACGAATCGTCTCGGTCATCGACCCTGTCGTCAAGGAGATGGGCGGCGAGTACGTGTTTGTCACCCCCGACGTCGACGACCTGGAGGAGCTCGCCGGCCTGTTCGACGACGGCACCCTCACGGTCGAAATCGCGGAGACTTTCACCCTCGCCGACACGCAGAAAGCGTGGGAGCTGAATCAGCAGGGTCACACCCGCGGCAAGATCGTCATCACGGTCGACTGACGCCGAAGCCGATCAGAACCGGGCAGCATCGACCTCGTGCCAGACGTCGTGAGCCTCGTCGTACGCGTCAACGGGCAGGCCGAGCGCTCGCCGCACCCGCCAACGCCCGTCGAGGCAGACGATGGGCATGCGGTCGATGTCACCGGGCTGGATGTCGCGCAGGGGGATGGTGAACCACCGCAAGGCGGCTCGCAGGCGCCCGGCCTCCTCCAATGACTCGCCAATCCACGCGTAATCGCCGACGACGAGGCCCTCGGCACGACTCTTCGTCAGAAGTTGCGCGAGCAGCTCGTCAACTGGCGCATCGTCGTCCTGGGTCAGCTCAGTGTCAAGCAACCCGGCCTGCGGCGCCAGGACCGTCCGTCCGCCGTCCTCGAGCGCTGCCTGGTAAGCCGCGCGGGCCTCAGCAACATGCCCGTCGGTCAGCAGCTCGTCGGCCAGGCACATCTGCACCTCGGCCCAGCCGTCCTCGCCCGGGGCTAGACCTTGCAGGAGATCGCGATAGGAGCTGAGACGATGAGCAGAGTCGGGCTGCCCGGTGATCTCGTCCAGCGCCTCGCCCAGTGCGTCCCAGTCCATGGGGCGAGTGTGTCAGTTGGGCTCGAGTGCCGCGTGTCAGTCCTGCCAGTTCCGTTGAGCGAGGTAGAGCCAGAAGGCGCCGATCAACACCGAGGTTCCGGCTTCGGCCATGATGATGGCGAGCGCGCCGCCTACCTGACTCAGGTCACCAGGCGTGCGGGTCGACGACAGCTAGTAACAAGCGGACAGGGCCTAAGGCCCTGTACGTCACCCTGGCCACCCGGCAGGATCGCGGGATGACGACGTTCGTGTACGACTTCAGCCAGGGCGGAATGGACCAGAAGGATCTGCTGGGCGGCAAGGGCGCCAATCTCGCTGAAATGACCGGCCTCGGGATGCCGGTGCCGCCCGGCTTCACGATCAGCACCGAGGCCTGCCGGGCGTACCTGGCGGAGGGTCGCCAGCCCGACGGCCTGGCCGAAGAGGTCACCGCTCACCTCGCCGCGCTGGAGCAGGCACGCGGCAAGACGCTCGGCGACCCCCACGACCCGCTGCTAGTGTCGGTGCGTTCGGG
>NZ_JBAVDI010000087.1:0-1691 GCF_049587115.1 Aeromicrobium sp. | reverse complement strand
GGCGAGAGAGACGGACCGGTGCTTTCGGTACGTGACGTGTCGATCTCCTTCGGTGGGATCCACGCGCTCGACAAGGTCTCGTTCGACGTCCAGCGGGGCACCGTCTTCGGCCTCATCGGTCCCAACGGAGCGGGCAAGACCACACTCGTCAACATCATCACAGGTGCGCTCCGGCCCGACGCCGGTGTCGTGACGTTCGGAGGCGGTGAAGTCACCGGACTGCGTCCGCACGCACGAGCCCGGATGGGTCTTAGTCGCACCTTCCAGGCACCGAGGCTGCTGCCAAGTCTGTCGCTGGAGCGGAACGCATCGATCGGCCAGTGGTACGCGCGCAGCACCACCGGCCGCCGCCCGATCAAGCCCGCCCTCCTCCTGGAGATGATGGGCCTCAGTGACCTGACCGGTCGCAAGGTCAGTTCCTTGAACCTCGCAGAACAACGCCGGGTCGAGATCGCTCGGGCGCTTGCCACGAACCCTGAACTGGTCTTGCTCGACGAGCCGACGGCCGGAATGAACCATGTCGAGGCCTTCGAGCTGATCAAGCTCGTCGTATCGGCATGCAAGCGCTGGGGCATCACGGTCCTGCTCATCGAGCACAACATGAACATCGTGATGGGCTTCTCTGATGAGATCACCGTGGTGAGTTTCGGCAAGCAGATCGCTGCCGGGACCCCGGACCAGATCAAGACGGACCAGACCGTCATCGATGCCTACCTGGGGAGTCACGCCTGATGCTCACGATCACCGACCTCAAGGTCTCCTATGGCGCCATCAAGGCCCTCGAGGGCGTCTCCCTGACCGTCGGGCGCGGCGAGACTGTCGCCTTGGTCGGTGCCAACGGCGCCGGCAAGTCCAGCCTGCTCAAGGCGATCATGGGGCTGGTCTCGGCAACGGGGGAGGTGACGGTGGAGGGGACGGGTCCGATTCTAGGTCGATCTCCGCACAAGATCGCCCGCTCCGGCCTTCGTGCCGTACCCGAGGGCGGTGCGGTGTTCAACGGAATGACCGTGCGGGAGAATCTCCAGGTCGGTTTCGCGAGCGGGGCCAGCCGGCTCGACGAGGCAGGCGCCTTCGACGACGCATTCTTGCGTTTCCCCAAGCTCGGCCAGCGCCTCGATCAGCTTGCCGGCACGCTCAGCGGCGGCGAGCGACAGATGCTCGCGATCGCCCGGGCGCTGGTCGGCGCCCCGAGTGTGCTCCTGCTCGACGAGCCGTCCTTCGGCCTCGCCCCGGTCGTGGTGGACGAGGTCTTCGCGATGATTGAGATGCTCACCTCGGGCGGATTGACGATCCTGTTGGTCGAGCAGAATGCCCGCCGGGCGCTGTCCCTGGCATCGCGTGGCTACGTCATCGAGCAGGGCTCGATCGTGGTCGAGGGAGCCAGTGAGCAGCTGTCCGCCGACAGCCGGATTGTCGACGCGTATCTCGGCTGAGGCTGTCGGCGGTCGAGAGTCACGTCAGGATTTCGAGATCGAGAATTCGACGTCGCTCTGCAAGGTCCGCTCAATGATCCGCCAGCCGACGTCAGTGCGGATCAACCGGTCGACGTAGCGGCCGGTGAGGATCACCGTGATGCCATCGGGAGTGATCTCGAACAGGGTCAGATAGCTGGACGCGTCCGCCGCGTCACCCGCCACGCTGATCAGCTCGTTGGTAATCATGTGCCGCCGTGGGAACGGACAGTTTCGGAA
>NZ_JBAVDI010000086.1:0-7365 GCF_049587115.1 Aeromicrobium sp. | reverse complement strand
GCCCAGGTCAGCGTGGAAGATCCGCCGCTGGTGGTTCCGCCGGAGGGGGTGCCACCGGTCGTGCCGCCGCCGGTCGGGGTGCCGGTCAGATCGCCGACGAGTCCGCCCACCAGGCCGGTCACGCCGCTGGTGGTTCCGCCGCCGCTCGGGGTGCCGCCGCCAGTCGGGGTGCCACCGGTGCTGCCGCCGCCACCGGTGCTGCCGCCGCCGCTCGGGGTGCCGCCGCCGCTCGGGGTGCCGCCGGTGCTGCCGCCGGAACTCGGCTTCGGCCGGTTGGCCTTCTGCTCGGCCGACCTGGCCTTCGAGCGCTGCGTCGGGCTCAGCGTCTGGTCGTTCGACGCGGAGGTCAGGACCGAAGCGGTCGAGTAGCCGTTGGGTGACTGGGTGAAGTCGCCTTCGGCGTACTTGGCCGAGATCGAGAGGACCAGGTCGACGTAGGAGTCGGAGTGGTTGTACCGCTTGACCGCTGACGCGGCGCCGGGACGTGTTGAGAGATCGTCGGTGCCCGCGCACAGGTAGATGCCGGCCGCGGTGGCGGCGTCATCGATGTCCTGCGGGTTCTTGCGGCCGTCGTTGTCGGAATCGACGGCGACAGACTTCCAGGTGCCGGGGATGAACTGCATCGGGCCGACCGCACGGTCGTAGACCGGGTCCTTGTCGAGCGTGCCGCTGTCGGTGTCGGAGATCTTTGCCCGGCCGTTGTTGCCGTCGAGTGCCACGCCGTAGATGCCGGGGGTCGCGACGCCGTCGGCGTTGAGCGAGTTGCCGTTGGTACGACCGTGGTTCGACTCGACGCGACCTATCGCCGCGACGAGGTTCCACGGGAGCTTGCAGGACTCGTCGGCCTTGCCCAGCAAGGTCTCGGTGCGGCGGTAAGCGTAGAGCGCGGAGGAGGGAATGCCGTTGGTCGACAAGGTGGAGACGGCGCCGGGCATGCCGGCCTTCTCGTCGATGCCGGCCGGGGTCGGCTGCACGCTGGCGGGTTGCTCGAAGGCCGTCGCGGGGACGGCCGGTATGCCGGATCCGGTGTTGTCGCCGGACGCGGTCGCAAGCTGCGCGTTGGAAAGAGCGGCTCCCCAGGCTCCCACCAGGACCGCCATCGGGACCAGAGCGCTGGCCTTCTGCCAACGTGTGAGCGTACGAGCTCCCATAAGTACGTGCCCTCCATGCTGTCGCGGTATCGCGACTTAGCGTAAACCGATGTTACAGCAGCCACGTCGGGCCGCAAAGTCAACGAACACCAACACAACGAGTCCAGACCCCTCCAAGTTACGCGTAGATGACGCCGCCGACCAACTGAGAATTCGGTTGAGGACAATGGAGGGCGTGAATTCAAACTCCGCGTCGGAGCAGCTGTTCGCCCGCGCCCGCAATGTCTCGCCCGGCGGCGTCAACTCACCGGTTCGCGCCTTCCGCGCGGTCGGTGGCACGCCCATCTTCATGCGCTCGGGAGCGGGCGCCTGGCTGACCGACACCGACGGCAATCGCTACGTCGACCTGGTCGGCTCGTGGGGTCCCATGCTGCTGGGCCATGCGCACCCCGAGGTGCTGGCCGCAGTCACAGACGCGGTGGGGCGCGGCACGTCATTCGGCACGCCGAGCGAGCCGGAGGTGTTGCTGGCCGAGGAGATCGTCGGACGGACTCCGGTCGAGTCGGTGCGCATGGTGTCGTCGGGCACCGAGGCCACCATGTCGGCGATCCGGTTGGCGCGCGGCTTCACAGGTCGCGACAAGATCGTCAAGTTCGCTGGTTGCTACCACGGTCATGTCGATGCGCTGCTCGCCGAGGCCGGCTCGGGTGTCGTGACGCTGGGGCTGCCCGAGACACCTGGGGTGCCGGCCCACGTCACCGCCGACACGATCGTGCTGCCGTTCAATGACCGCGCCGCCGTGGACGCGGCGTTTGCGGAGCACGGCGACCAGATCGCCTGCCTCATCACCGAGGCTGCCGCCGGCAACATGGGCGTGGTCCCCCCGAGAAGTGGCTTCAACGCCTTCCTCGCCGAGACCTGCACCCGGCACGGCGCCCTGTTCATCAGCGACGAGGTGATGACCGGATTCCGGGTGACACGCTCGGGCCACTGGGGCCTGGATGGTGAGCCAGAGGGCTGGCGTCCTGACCTGCTGACATTCGGCAAGGTCATGGGCGGGGGCTTCCCCGCGGCGGCATTCGGCGGTCGGCGGGACGTGATGGAGATGCTTGCTCCGGTCGGTCCGGTGTACCAGGCCGGGACTCTCTCGGGCAATCCGATCGCCACGACCGCGGGCCTGGCGACGCTGCAGCTCGCAGACGCCGCAGCGTATGCCCGGCTGGACGACGCGTCGGCCCAGCTGCAGGCCATGGTGGGTGAGGCACTCGCCGACGCCGGCGTCCCACACGTGATCCAGAACGCCGGCAACATGTTCAGCGTGTTCTGGGGTGCCGAGACGCCAGTGACGAACTTCGCTGGCGCCCAGGCTCAGCAGACGTGGCGCTACCGGCCGTTCTTCCACGCAATGCTGGCGGCCGGCGTGTACCTCCCACCGAGTGCATTCGAGAGCTGGTTCGTCTCGGCGGCCCACGACTCGGAGGCACTCTCTAGAATTGCCGAGGGGCTCCCCGGAGCCGCCCAGGCGGCCGCCCGAGCGGTCAACCCAGAGCGAAGGACGGAAGCCGAATGAGCACTCGCACCACGGTCCACCTGATGCGCCACGGCGAGGTCCACAACCCGCTCGGCGTGCTCTACGGACGCATCGCCGGCTACAACCTCTCCGACCTGGGCCACGAGATGGCCGCGAAGGTTGCCGAGTCGCTCGAGGGCAACGACATCACGCACCTCGTCTCCTCGCCGTTGGAGCGAGCGCAGCAGACGGCCAGACCGCTCGCCGACATCCTCAAGCTCGACATCTTCACCGACGACCGCGTCATCGAGGCCGGCAACCGATTCGAGGGCAAGACCTTCGGCGTAGGCGACGGCGCCCTGAAGCGCCCCCAGAACTGGTGGCTCCTGCGCAACCCGCTCCGGCCATCGTGGGGCGAGCCGTACAAGGAGATCGCAGCCCGGATGCGCGCTGCGGTCGACGACGCCCGGGAGGCCGCCCGCGGTCACGAGGCAGTCATCGTCTCGCACCAGCTGCCGGTCTGGACCACGCGTCGCTCGTACGAGAAGGCGCGCTTCGCGCACGACCCGCGCAAGCGACAGTGCTCGCTCGCCAGCCTCACGACGCTGACGTTCGAGGACGACACCTTCGTCAGCCTGAAGTACAGCGAGCCGGCCGGCGACCTGATCCCCGATGCCCTGCGGAACAAGTTCGTCGGAGGCGCATGAGACACCTGCTCGATCGCCCGGCCCGTCGCGTCCCGGTCGTGCTCGGGGTCGCGGTCGCGGCGCTGCTCTTGCTGACAGCGTGTGGCGGTGGCAGAGATCGCACCACTGACGGCTACGTCGGGGCCGACGGCAGCAAGGGTGGGCTGGTGGTCCTGGTCGACTCGGCTGATCGCAAGCCCGCGCCGGTCCTGACCGGAGAGGGTCTCGACGGCAGACCGCTGTCGACCGCCGACTACGCCGGGCAGACCTTGGTGATCAATCTCTGGGGACCGTGGTGCCCGCCATGCCGCGCCGAGGCGCCGGCTCTCAAAGAGGTCTCCGAGGAGTATGCCGATCAAGGCGTGCAGTTCATCGGGATGCTGACCAAGACCCCGGATCCGGCGACAGCGATTGCGTTCAACCGGCGGCAGGGCATCACCTATCCGAGCTTCGCCGACCAGGGTGGCAGCCTCGAGCTGGGCTTCGTCAAGAGCCTGCCGACCCAGGCGATCCCCACGACGTGGGTCATCGACGCCAAGGGTCGGGTCGCGGCGCGGATCATGGATCCGAAGCTTCGCGCCTCGACCTTGGCCGGTGTCATCGACGACGTGCAGAAGAGCACGCCGTGACCGACTGGTTCAGCGACACGATCCTCTCGGGCAACCTGCTCCTCGCCGTCCCCGTCGCGGTCCTGGCGGGCCTGATCTCGTTCTTCTCCCCGTGCGTCGTGCCGCTGCTGCCGGGCTACCTCTCGTACGTCTCCGGGGTCGCGGCGCAGGATCTGGAGTCGGCCCGCCGCGGCCGGCTGCTGGCAGGAGCCTTGTTGTTCGTGCTGGGATTCACGACCGTGTTCGTCCTGGGCGGTGCGCTGTTCGGCTCGGTCGGTCTGGAGCTGCAGCGGTACCAACGTGAGCTGTCCATCGTCACCGGGGTCCTGGTCATCGTGCTGGGTGTGGTCTTCATCGGCTTCGTACCGTTCATGCAGCGGGAGTCGCGGGTGCACGCCGTCCCAACCGTCGGCCTGGCCATCGCGCCGGTCCTGGGTGTCTTCTTCGGACTGGGCTGGACGCCGTGCATCGGCCCGACGCTCGCTGCCGTTCTGGGCCTGTCGTTCGCCGCGGACGATGCCTCCGCCGCGCGGGGAGCATTCCTGGCGTTCACGTACTGCTTGGGACTGGGCGTCCCGTTCGTTCTGGCGGCGCTCGGGTTCGGCCGATTCATGCACGCACTCTCCTGGTTCAAGCGCAATCAACGTCTCGTCTCGATCGCCGGTGGAACCCTGCTGATCGCGGTGGGTCTGATGCTCGTAACCGGCTTGTGGGATCACCTGGTCGGCGAGATGCAGTCCTGGGTCACCGGGTTCGAGGCACCCGTATGAGCACCAATGCCGTCAGCGAGCTGGGTCGCCGGGAGCTGACTCGATGGTTCTGGCGTCAGCTCACCTCGATGCGCACCGCGCTGTTCCTGCTGCTCCTGCTCGCGGTTGCTGCAGTCCCGGGATCGCTCGTCCCACAGCGCGGTGTCGACGCCCGGGCGGTCGAGCGGTACTTCATCGATCACCCCGGCAGCGCGCCGACGCTGGACAAGCTCGGCTTCTTCAACGTCTACGCGTCCCCGTGGTTCAGCGCCATCTACCTGTTGCTGATGGTCTCGCTGGTCGGCTGCATCATCCCGCGGTCATTCGTCTACCTTCGAGCGCTGCGGGCCCGGCCGCCGAAGGCGCCGCGCAACTTCTCCCGCCTGCCCGCCTCGAGATCGTTCGAGACCTCGGCGACGGTCGCCGAGGTCATCGCTGCCGGCCGCCGCTCACTGGGTCGTGCGCGGATCGACGCCGCCGACCGGGAGCAGGGCGTTGCGGAGCTGAGCGCCGAGAAGGGCTACCTGCGTGAGGCCGGCAACCTGGTCTTCCACATCAGCGTCGTGGTCGTCCTGGTCGGGGTCGCGTTCGGGACGCTGTTCGGCTATCGCGGCTCCGCCATCGTCACCGAGGGGCAGGGCTTCTCCAACTCGCTGACCCAGTACGACGAATTCGGTTCGGGGGCCCTGTTCGATGCGGGTCAGCTGCCGCCGTTCTCCCTCGCGCTGGACGACCTGACCGCGAAGTTCCAGCCGTTCGGGAGCCAACAGGCCGGTGCGCCACGGCTGTTCCGCGCCGAGGGCACCTACACCCCGGAGCCGGGCTCCGATCGTCGCCGGTTCGACATCACGGTCAATCACCCGCTCGAGATCAACGGCACCTCGGTCTACCTCGTTGGCCAGGGCTACTCGCCGGTCCTCAAGATCACCGACGCGCAAGGTGCCGTCGTGTTCAACGAGGCGGTGCCATTCCTGCCGAGCGACTCGACCTACACCTCCAACGGCGTGATCAAGGTGCCCGACTCCGAACCCGAGCAGCTGGGTTTTCAAGGGTTCTTCCTGCCGACTGCGGCCACGGGCGCCGACGGGGCCTCGATCTCGATCTTTCCGGCCGCCGCGAACCCCCTGCTGGGACTGTTCGTCTGGCACGGCGACCTGGGCCTGGACGACGGCACGCCGCAGTCTGTGTACATCCTCGACAAGACCGCGATGAAGCAGTACCTCGCACCCACCGGCAAGGGCTACCGGATCAGCCTGTCGCCGGGGCAGGTCCAGGACCTGCCGGACGGCGGCATGATCGAGTTCGTTGCGCTCAAGCAGTTTGCTCGGTTCCAGATCAGCTCGTCACCGTTGGTCAAGGTGCCGCTGATCGGGATCGTCGCAGGCCTGCTGGGGCTGATGGCATCGCTGTCGATCAAGCCGCGCAGGACCTGGATCCGCGCGCGTCGGGAGGGTTCACGTACCGTGGTGGACGTCGCCGTTCTTGATCGCGTACCCCGCGACGAGCTGCCGGCCGACCTGGACGATTTCCTCGAGCGGTTCCGTGGGGCACTCGGGGAGACAGAGGAGAGAGCATGACGCTCGCGCAGTACGAACAGTTCTCCAACTATGCCGTCGCGTCCGCCACCGGCATCCTTGCCCTGGCCTTCGTCATGTACGTGGCGCAGTGGGGATTCGCCCGCAACGTCGCCCCCGACCGCGAGCTCGTGGCTGCCGGCACGGAGCTCGGTGACCCGCCCGCGGAGCAGGACACCGGTGCCGGGCGCAGCGACATGGCGGGCAGCATCGGCTTCTCCCTGACCGGACTGTCGTGGCTCGTGCTGCTGGTCGGCGTCATCGCTCGCGGGCTGTCTGCGCAGCGGGTGCCGTGGGGCAACATGTACGAGTTCGGCTGCGCCGCGGTCCTGGTGGCGCTGACTGCGTACATCGTGCTGGTCCGCACGTGGGCGATCGACTGGGTGGGTCCGATCATCACGGGCTTCGGCACCGTCGTGCTGGGCCTGTCGGCGCTGGTGTTCGTGCCTCCCGGCCCGCTCGTCCCAGCGCTGCACTCCTACTGGCTGGTCATCCATGTGCTCGGTGCCATGATCGCCGGCTCGGCATTTCTGGTTGGTGCCGCAGCATCAGTGCTCTATCTGGTCAAGTCCAGGGCCGAGCGCAACACGGCCGTGGAGGACCGGATCGGGTTCCTGTGGCGCATCCCGCCGTCGGCGAAGATCGATCAGGTCGCCTACCGGGTGCACGCGTTCGCGTTCCCGATCTGGACGTTCGCGGCCCTCATCGCCGGCCCGATCTGGGCGCAGTACGCATGGGGTCGCTACTGGGGCTGGGATCCCAAGGAGGTCTGGGCCTTCATCACCTGGGTCGTCTACGCCGGCTACCTGCACGCGCGGGCGACTGCCGGATGGAAGGGCAAGGCTGCCGCGATTCTCGCGCTGGTCGGCTTCGCGACATTCGTGTTCAACTTCGTCGGGATCAATCTGTTCGTCTCTGGGCTCCACTCGTACGCCAAGTAGGGCGCGCGGCTCGTTCCTCGCCGCTCCACCGGCTCGTTCCTCGCCGGTGCCGCGCTGCGCCCGGGCGCCTGCCTCGCCTTCGGCTCGGCCGGTGGTTGGTTCGCGGCTTTACCGGATCGTTTCTCGCCGGTGCCGGGCTGCGCCCGGGCGCCTGCCTCGCCTTCGGCTCGGCCGGTGGTTGGTTCGCGGCTTTACCGGATCGTTTC
>NZ_JBAVDI010000085.1:0-33953 GCF_049587115.1 Aeromicrobium sp. | reverse complement strand
CGTTCGTTGTTTCCGTGGCCCGGACTCTGAAGAGCGAGCGGAAGGCGAATTAACCGATATTAGGGTGTTGCGATTAACAGAGGCGAGCACTACCAAATGAAGGCCCGGACCGTGAGGTCCGGGCCTTTGACGTGGGTGCTGACCACAGGTTGAGTCTTCACCCACGCGTCCACTTGCGGCCGGACCGATGCCGTTGTCTGATGCCTGCATGCCCGAACCTCCTGACGAAGCGGACGACTCTGAGCGGTGGATGGTCGTCAAGAACCGCCGCTGGCGGCGCACCGATCCAATCCTCCCGTCAGACCTGGTCGAGGCGCTCAAGTCTCATCTAGGCAGAGGCCGATCCGGCGTTCGTGCGGCGAAGAGGCGGGAGGACGCGGCCGCAGTCAAGTCAGCGCGACGCCGGGTCGATCTCGCCAAGCACGGTCTGGGTGAACGCGGTCCGAAGTGGTGGGAGGTCGACGAGCCAACGCGGCTCCGTCGCGCGCGCGAAGCGCTGAACGAGCTCGATCATCTCGGCGAGTAGAGCCACAAGGCCCGGGATGAAGTGGCTCTGGCTCGCAGTGGACCGTTGTAGAACGGATCGCACAGGTGGCCATCTGGTTTCAACGTGCGAGAAATCGTTTTAGGTAGGGGGCCGTGATGCTGTCTTCCACGTCCAGCAGCTTGGACGGGCTGACCTCGGCCACAACGGTGCCTCCACGGTCACCGCCGCCGGGTCCCAGCTCGATCACCCGGTCCGCGGCCGCGATGAACTGCATGTCGTGCTCGACGATCACCACGGTGTCACCGGCATCGGTGAGGCGGCCCAGCACTCGTACGAGGTCGCGGACGTTGACCGGATGAAGGCCGCCGGTGGGTTCGTCCAAGAAAAACATGGTGTGCTCGCGACGCGTGCGCTGGAGCTCGGTCGCGAGCTTGATGCGTTGAGCCTCGCCGCCTGACAACTCTGTTGCAGGCTGCCCGAGAGTGAGGTAGCCAAGTCCGACGTCCAAAAGCGTGGTAAGTGATCGGTGCGCCGAGGGTACATCTGCGAAGAAGGTCGCCGCCTCCTGCACGGTCATCGCGAGCACCTGACCGATGTTCCGTTCCCGGTAGTGGACCTCGAGCGTCTCGGGGTTGTAACGAGAACCGTGGCATGTGGGACACATCGAGTAGCTGGTCGGCAGGAAGACCAGCTCGATCGCGATGAATCCCTCTCCCTCGCAGGTCGGGCAGCGACCCGCGTCGACGTTGAAGGAGAAGCGACCTGCCGACCATCCGCGATCGACTGCATCGGGCGTGTTGGCGAAGATGCGTCGTACCGTGTCGAACAGGCCTGTATAGGTGGCGAGGTTCGAGCGAGGGGAGCGTCCGATTGGGCGCTGATCGATCGAGATGAGGCGTCGAGGGTCGACGGTCTCTTTGTCAGCGGCTTCGAGGCGCTCGATGATCGCAGTCAGCAACGAGGACTTGCCAGATCCTGATACGCCGGTGATGGCGGTCATGCAGCCGACCGGTAACCGGACGCTGACGTCTCTCACGTTGTGCAAGGACAAGTGGTCGAGCGATATCCAGTCGGTCGGCTCTCGAGCCGCCAAAGTGGGAGCGGTGGTGCGGCCGAACATGAATTCGGCGGTCGCCGAGTCCTTGACGTTGGCCAACCCACCAGGGGGCCCGCTGTGTACAACGCGACCACCAAGCACGCCTGCACTGGGCCCGACATCGACGACCCAGTCAGCGTTTCGGGCAATGGACAGGTCGTGCTCGACGACGAAGAGTGAGTTGCCGGCGGCGACCAGTTCGCGCAGTGCCGCATAGAGCGCCTCGGAGTCTGCCGGGTGCAGGCCCGCCGAAGGCTCGTCCAGCACATAGAGAACGCCGAACAGTCCGGCGCGCAGCTGGCCCGCAAGGCGTACGCGTTGCAGCTCGCCGGGGGAGAGGGCGGTGCTGCTGCGGTCCATCGAGAGGTAGCCCAGACCCAGGCCGATGATCGCTTCGACGCGTGCGCCGAAGTCCTTGACCAGAGACCGAGCGGCCGACGACGCGGCGGCGCCGTGGCGATCGGTGCCCCGCGCCTGCTCCTCGAGTCCGGAGTCGAGCAGAGCGCACACCTCCGAGAGCGGCATCGCTGCCATGGTGGCGATGTCCACCCCCGAGAAGGTGACCGCGAGGGCCGCCGGGCGCAGACGTTTGCCGCCGCAGGTTGGGCAGGAGCCGTCGGCGATGAAGGCCTCTAGCTTCTCGCGCTGCGTCGTCGACTGCGTCTTGGCCAGATTGCGGAGGAGGTACTTCTCGGCTGACGACCAGTGACCGTGGTACGCACTCGCCTCGCCCTGCTTGTTGCCCTGGAGGAGCATGCGGGGTTCCTCGTCCGTGAACAGCAACCAGTCTCGATCTGCTTGCGGCAGCGTGTGCCACGGCGCGTGGATGTCGATGCCGAGCTTGGTGACCATTCGCCGTACGTTCAATCCCACCCACGCCTTGTTCGCCCAAACCCCGATCGCCCCGTCGTCGATCGACAGGGTCGGGTCCGGCACCAACAGTGACTCGGTGGTGCTGCGCGCCACTCCGCTTCCGTGGCATGTGGGACAGGCGCCGACTGCGGTGTTGGCTGAAAATGCCGCGGCGGGAAGATGTTCGGCCCCGGCGGGATACGTTCCGGCGCGGCTGAAGAGCAGTCGAAGGACGTCCGACAGTGAGCTCAAGGTGCCGAGGGTGGACCGCGAGCTCGCAGCGCCACGTGCTTGCTGGAGTGCGACGGCCGGGGGCAGTCCCTCGATGGTGTCGATCGCTGGCGCGCCGACCTGTGACAACAGTCGACGGGCGTACGGTGCCACCGACTCGAAGTAGCGTCGCTGCGACTCGGCGAAAACCGTGCCGAACGCCAACGAGGACTTCCCGGACCCCGATACGCCGGTGAACACGACGAAACAATCACGGGGAAGATCCACGTCAACGTCGCGCAAGTTGTGTTCACGCGCTCCGCGAACTTGGATCCAGCCGGAGGATCCCACTGGCAGCGAGGTCCCGTGAAGATCGGTTACAGGCGGTGGCATGCCGCTAAACGTAGTGGCCGCCTGCAGGTCCCGCGCTTTGACGACTTTTGCCAGTGAAGCCGGCCGTGTCGGTGACGAGCGTCAGTCCCAAGTGCGGTGGCTGAGTACCAGCAGGTATCCGTCTGGGTCGACGATGGTTGCGCCCCAGCGTTCCCAGTACGGATTGCGCGACGTGACCCGTTTGCCGCCGTGTTCGACCAGGCGGTCGATGAGCAGTGGTGAGAACTGGGCTCCGAGGTAGAGCACGAGCAGGTCCTCAGGGCCCGGCCGGCTCTCGTCCTGGGCGAGAGGGTCATCGACAAGTTCGAGATGCCAGGCAGCACCAGGCGCGCCCACCATCAGCAGGGCATGCCCGCCTTCGGTGTCGGCACCCGACTGCCACAGAACCTGCAGCCCGAGTCCCTGAACCCAGAACCGGTGAGCCGCGTCGAGGTCCCGGCTGGGCCGCGCCAGGCGAATGGGAGCTTCAGCGAGCTGCATGTCGTTAGTCTGCACTGCACCTCGGCACAGCGTCTGGATGTCGTGCCCTGAGTTGGACGGCCAGCATTGCTTGGGATGCTCAGCTCTCCGACACCCATGAGGGTGCTGGCACTCCGGCGCCGGTCAGGTCATCGCACCGCGTGAACTGGGTCCCCACCCGTGTCAGCGGACAGTGACGTGTCGGTTGAATGGCGCTCGCGCTGGGATTGAGGCTGCCGGGGTCCTGCCTAGCGTCTGCGGGTCCGGCGGCTGATACGACGATCACAGCAATCGCGAGTGCGCCTCGCGCCGCGATTCGCATGACTGCGTTCGGAATGACTGGAATTGCGACAGCTCGAACGGCCTTCGTAACGAACATGAGAGCCTCCTCATACGGTCCGAGCCCGGTGCTCGGGAGTACCACCAGCCTGGGTTTGCGGTCGCTTCCGAGCCATACGTCAGGTGCCGTATCTTGCGGTCTGGCAGACACAACGGGTCAAATCCGCCGTACGATTGAGTGCGAATGAAGGTGGTGGCACCATGACCAGCACTCTTGAGTCCGAAGACCTGACCCGGATGAGCGAGCTGCTTGCGCTCGAGCACTCCGCACCGCTGGACGAGGTCGGCCTCCCGAACGCCATGCTCCTCGGTCTCGCCGAGCTCGTCCGCTGCGATCTTGTGTCGTTCCTGGACCTCGACGTCGCGCACACCGCGCCGGACATCGACCAGGAAAGCGACGGGAGGCTGGTAACAACGGCACGCACCGTCAGCGACGGAACGGAGCCGTTCTGGCAGCACTACTGGACGACCGCGTGCTGCTCGTACCCGACCCGCACCGGAGACGACCGCTCCGTGACGATGCTCAGTGACTTCTACAGCCAGCGGGAGTGGCAGGCGACCCCGATGTACACCGATGCGTTCGCCGACAACCGATTCCAGCACGAGCTGATGTGCTGTCTGCCGACGATGGGGACGCGATCTCGCCGCGTCGTGTTCTTCCGGCTCGGCGGGTCCGATTTCACTGAACGGGACCGCATGGTGATGGCGTTGCTGCGGCCGCACCTCGCGGAGCTCCACGCCCGAGTGAGGTCGTCCGCAATCGCAGAAGCCACCAGTGGAGCCTTGACTCCGCGCCAGACGGAACTGCTCCGGCTCGTCGCCGCAGGCCGGTCGACCACCCAGATCGCGGAGACGCTCTTCCTCTCCCCGGCGACCGTACGCAAGCACATCGAAAACATCTTCGACCGTCTCGGCGTCACCAATCGAACTGCGGCAGTGATGAGCGCCTTCACCATGGAAGCGCTCGCGGCTCGAGAGCTGTAGCGCTGGCATTGCAGGCACGGAGGGGCAATTCCGCGAACTGCACCCAGTTCAGCGGAATTCGGTGCAGGTTGGAATCCCGGTTTCTCGTTCTCAGACCCAGGGCCTTGGGGCTGCATCCTCTCGGTCTCGAGTGTGCGTCCGACGCGCTTGCTGCTCCAGCAGAATCAAGTCCGCGTCTAAAAGCCCTCACCAGGAGATGCGATAAAACCCGATCCATAACACTGTTTCAAACCGCTCGTTGAGCAAACATGGCGATCACGATGAGCGAGCGACCAACGCATCCGTTTCGCGGGGTGCGCCGCGCCGCAGTGGGACTCCTCGTTGGCCTGATCGCTGCCGTGGCAAGCCTCATCGTGCCAGGCGGGCTCGCTTCGCAAGCCGCCACTGGGGCCGACCTCACCTGCGTTCTCGCGTTGGAGAAATCGGATCCGGGGACGGTCAACGTCGCGTTCCCCGACGAGTCCGCAACCTACTGGGGAGTCGAGATCCCCGCGATCCCCGGCACGCGCGTGCGCATCTCCGGTCAGTACCCGCACGCGCGGTACATGTCGTTCAATGCGTACGACCCGGCATTGCGGCCCTTCGCGGCCTTGGCCGACGTCGATATCAGGCCAGACCGGGGTTCATCCAATCCGTTCGCACCTCGCGCGCACCGAAAGGTGGCCGAGCGTCGATACACAGTCTTCGTCGAGCACACCGCCTCACCGTCGAAGCCCGCACCCAACACCATCTACACGGACGCTGGTCGGGACAAGGCAACGAACGCTGTGGGCTACGGGATCATCTACCGGATCTACGTTCCCGACGAAAAGACTGGAGAAATGGGCGGGGTGGCATTGCCCACCGTCACCTTGGAGCAGGACGGTTCAGGCAAGCCCGTGTCAGCTTCGGTGTGCGATAAGGCGAGCCGGCCGGGTTCTGAGTTGCTCAACGAGATCATCGCCGACTCCTCTGGGGTCCCAGCTCTGGATTCTGTGCAACCGTGGGGCCTGCCATCGGTTCCGTTCCGCAAGTTCGTCAACTTGCCAACGGCGTTCGTGGACTTCCTCACGACGAACCCGTACCTCGGAACGTTGCGCGGTCCGCTCGATCCGGTTGCCGCTCTTGGTGGCTCAGGTGGATTCCTTTCGAACGTGCACAACTCCTACGTTGCCGGG
This sequence comes from Aeromicrobium sp., assembly GCF_049587115.1. Taxonomy (GTDB): domain Bacteria; phylum Actinomycetota; class Actinomycetes; order Propionibacteriales; family Nocardioidaceae; genus Aeromicrobium. The sequence goes on along the minus strand of NZ_JBAVDI010000085.1, from coordinate 27,976 downwards.
ATCACCAATCTGAAATACGGCAAGGTACTCAAAGTCACCTTCAAGGCGCCCGAGACACCGCGAACGCGTCAAGGCCAGACGCGGATGCCGAAACAGACCCAGGTTCGCTACTGGTCGTTCTGCCAAGAGGAATTCTTCACCCAGCGGTTCGTCGCCTGCAAGGCCGACGACCAAGTGGTGAGGAGCAAGAATGGGAATGTGACGTTCGTGATCAGTCGAGCAGCCGATCGCCCGCAGGATGCAGTCCGTAGCTGCGGGGTCAACTGGCTGTCTTGGGGCCCGAACCCAGAGGGCATAGTCCTGATCCGCAACATGCTGGCGCGCCAGGACTTCAACCAGTCGGTCCAGAAGGCGACGTACGGGGACGAGCCGTCGACCATGAAGTCCTACTACCCGCGGGCACGATACTTCGCCACGCCCGGAGACTTTGACGCCGCCAGCGTGGGGCGATGCTGAGGTGTAACGCACCTCGCGCCTGGTGTTGAGGCGGCAGTCGGGCGCCGAAGGGACCGGGCTCGCGGCTCGCCCAAGCCAGGGCGCGACTCCACGAGGGGACAGACTATGAGCCTGCGGCAGGTCGAGCTGCTCGGCGGCACCACCGAGTACGACGACACAGGTGGTTCCGGCCGCACGGTCGTGCTGTGTCACGGGCTTTTGATCTGGGACCTCGTGCTGCCGCATCTCGATAACGAGCTGCGCGTGGTCAGGCCCGTCCTCCCGGTGGGTGCGCACCGGTTGTCGATGCGACCGGACGCCGACCTATCGCTGCGCGGCCAGGCCGCAAGGCTTGGGAGATGCTGGACCTGCTCGACCTGGATGAGGTAGTTCTCGTGGTCCGTGACACAGCTTTCCCGGTACTACTGGCGGTGGGCAAGGCCCCCGGGCGATTTGCTGTTTTCGCTCGAGATCACCCGCGCGGAAGTATTCGACGTACTGCGGAACCGCGATCAGTGCGGATCCGAGGATCAAGCTCAGGGCCACGGTGAGTTGCGTGGCCCGCGAGAGCGGAGGCGTTGTCACAGGGGAGCTTCGAGTGAAGGTCCTTGCATCAGTCATAACTCCACCGTCGACCGAAAGCCAGGTGCGGCGCATGGTGCACATGTCCCAAATTTGGGCTCGGGTCTGCGGTATGGACTCGATCTGCTGCCACGAGCCGGCAATGTGCAGTCGGCCACGATCCCGAGCGGTTCCGACACTCTGAGTCGCGTCGCGAGGTCTCCGTGTAACCCGAAGAGATCCGTGATCTTCCAGGCCACTACGTAGGTTGCTGGTGAAGCAGGTGTCATCCGCGAGCGTCAATCCGCTGCCGAGCTTTGTATGGGCGACCCACGGGTTCGCATGAGGCCGTTTGTCAGCAGAGGGCATAGATGGTGGCCCTCGCTGACCATTCAAGCGGCAATCCGCGATTGTCCAGTCTCCCGGTCTCTTCACCCAGTCAGCCAGGGTGACGAGAAGATGCGGGGCGGGCGGCCGTCTGCGTAAGCCAGCAGCCCGCCCGGCATCCTCACGGATCCTGCAGAGCCGGGCGGCTCTGCGATCCATTCGCGCCGCTGTACGTCACGCGGCGCTTGTCAGACGCTGAGCGACGTCTGCTCGTTGGAATCCGCTACCTGAATCTTTCGCGGCTTCGCCTTCTCACTGATGGGGATCAGCAGCGAGAGAACGCCGTTGTCGTAGTTCGCTGAGATGGATTCGGTGTCGATGCCGTCACCGAGCGTGAACTGACGGAAGTAGCTGCCGCCGCGACGCTCCTGGACGATCCACTTCGCTTGAGCGTGCATCGATTCGGTGCGCTCGGCGCGAATCGTCAGCAAGTTCCCATCGAGGTCGATGTCAATCGAACCTGGATCGACGCCGGGAAGGTCGGCATTCAGCATGTACCTGTCGCCATCTCTGACGAGGTCCACCGGCACCGCTTGGGCGCCTGTACGAAGGACGCCTCTGAAGCGATCGAGGTCGCCGAAAGGATCAAAAGTCATTGCGTTCATGGTTAGATCTCCTTTCACTGAGTGAGCCCCATCGACTCATCTTGCTTTACATATAATTCGATCTGGCATCGCTTTCAAGTGAGCAAACTGAAGAATTCCTGAAAATCTGGTTGGTCGAATCGACGCGTCAGAGCGGTCGACGGTCTGGGCCCACTGGTCCTCGGTCTTGACGAGAAAACGAGACTTTGACAGCAGTCACATGAACCCCGAGGGACGTGTCGATGGAGATGTTGCGTGGACACGCGCCAGTGGAAGACTGACATTCCGGACGAAGGGCTCCGGTTGAAACCGTGATTGGAGGCGCAGTGCCTGGTTTGGTCGGACGAGCTTCCCTCACCGTTTCCGACCTGATGACCCACACCCGCGATGCTTGGCCAGTCCCCGGAGCGGGGGACACCGCTGGCCGTTGGAGCCTTCTGGTGGCGCTCGCCAGCGATGATCTACCGCTGGTCAAGCTGGTCGAACCGCACCACGATGCGATGGCGATCCTGTCCGAGCTGGATGTTCAAGGCCTGGACGGAGGGGGAGTGTGGGCCGTGTGGGCGGCGGAGCCGCCGTTCGCGGTGCTGACCGGAATTGAGACGGCGGCGGGCTGGGAGCTTTCTGGCACCAAGGCATTCTGCTCGGGTGCGAGTCTGGTCTCCCACGCATTGGTGACTGCTGAGACCCCAGCAGGAAGTCGACTGTTCGCGATCGAGCGTGGTGCCGTCGGCATCGAGGAGGGAGACGGGCCAGCCTGGACCGGGGCCGGCATGAGTCGGGCCAACACGCGGACTCTGTCCTTCGCCGAAGTTCCGGCCATCCCGGTCGGCAGCGCCGGAGCGTACGTCGACCGGCCTGGATTCTGGCTCGGAGGAATCGGCATAGCGGCTTGTTGGCTGGGCGGTGCGAGGAGGGTGGCCCAGACGTTGGAGAACGCGTCAGGCCGTTTGGATCCACACGGTCGCGCCCACCTCGGAGCCGTTCGGTCTGCGCTGGATGTGTCCGACCTGGCCTTCGAAGCAGCAGCGAGCATGGTGGACCGCCGACCGGTCAGTGTTCCGGAGGCAGAGCGCCTCGCCCAGTCCCTTCGAGCACATGCTGCGCATGTCGTCGAGCTGGTGGTCTCCCACGTCGGGCGTGCACTGGGTCCCGCCCCGCTCGCCTTCGATGCCGAGCACGCCGAGCACGTCGCCGATCTTGAGGTCTTCGTCCGGCAGCATCACGCCGAGCGCGACTTGGCTCGGCTTGGATCGACAGACTCCGATGAGTGATTCGTGGAGCGCACTCCTGGAAGGCGTGCCGACAGCCGCGCCGCTGGATCCCGGCGGCAAGATCGTCGTGCTGTCCGCTCACCCCGATGACGAAGTTTTGGCCGCTGGCGGGTGGTTGTCCACCCAGACCGACCGTGAGGTGGTGTTCGTGACCGCCACGGACGGCGAGGCGTCCCATCCCGGGAGCCCCACCATCACGTCTGACGAACTCCGTGCGCGACGGCCGCTCGAGCTGCTGGACGCGCTCGATCGTCTGGGCTTCGACGAGCCGGACGTGCGCCGCCTCAGCCTCCCGGACGGCGAGCTCGATCGGCGCCGGGTCGAGCTGCGCGAACTGCTCCGTCCGCTGATCGAAAGCGCGTCCCTCGTCCTCGCGCCGTTCGCGCACGATGGACATCCCGATCACGATGCGCTCGGTCAGGTAGCCGTCGAGGTGTGTCCCGCGACGACGACGCTGTGGCAGCTTCCCATCTGGACCTGGTCGTGGACCCGGCCGGCAGACCAGTGGTGGGTGGCGTCCATCCGACGATTGGCCAGCACCTCCGCCGCGCGCGAGCGGAAGCGTCAGGCGATCGATGCGTTCGCCACGCAGGTTCGGGCCCTCAGCCCGCACACCGCTGACTCCGCCGTGCTCGACGAGCGAATGCTGGCCCACGCCTGCGATGCTCCCGAGGCGGTGATCGTGTGACGTCAGCCAACTATTTCGAACAGCTCTACGCCGAGCACGACGATCCATGGCAGCTCGCCGAGCGTGAGTACGAGCGCCGCAAGTTTGACATCACCCTCGCCAGCCTTCCGAAGCGGCGCTACGCCCGCGCCTTCGAGCCTGGCTGCTCAATAGGAGTGCTCACCGGCATGCTGGCCCGCCGGTGCGACGCCCTGCTGGCATCCGATCCTGTGGGTCGGCCGCTCGAGATCGCCCGGGCGTCGATACCGGACAGGAACGTGACCTTTCGCCAGGGCCGGGTGCCGCAGGAATGGCCGACCGAGACATTCGACCTGATCGTGCTCTCGGAGCTGCTCTACTACCTCTCCGCTGCTGATCGCGTCGACGTCAGGGCCAGCGCGGTCCGCAGCCTGGCTCCGGACGGGCATCTCGTGCTGGTGCACTGGAGGCGGCCGTTCGAGGTGGCAACCTGCACGGGAGACGAAGCGCATGCCGAGATGAGAACCGGGGCTGATCTCGTCCGCCTCGTCGAGCATGTCGAAGATGACTTCCGACTCGAAGTGCTCACCCATGCTTGAGCAACCGATCAACCACGTGGTGGTGGTGATTCCCGCGTGCGATGAGGAGGAGCTGGTGGAGGCCTGCGTCGTCGCGGTGGCGGCCTCCATCGCCCGGCTCCCCGAGGAGGTGGCCGCCGACATGGTGGTCGTGGCCAACGGGTGTAGCGACCGCACCGCCGCCCGCGCCCGCCAGGCAGGTGCGCGGATCATCGTGGACGATGTCGCAAATGTCGGAGCGGCGCGAGCGGCCGGGTGCGGCTGGGCACTGGCAAATGCCGTTCCACAACGGCTCTGGATTGCGACGACCGATGCGGACAGCGCCGTTCCCGAGGCTTGGTTGCCGGCTCAGCTTGCCGCCGCGGCCCGGGGAGTGGACGTGTTCCTCGGCATTATCGAGCTGGCGCCTGGCGACGCAGCGAGACACCCGACCTGGTGCTCTGAATACGCCCGTCGATCCACCGGCCGCGAGCACGGTCACGTGCATGGCGCAAATCTCGGATTTCGCGGCGACGCCTACCTGAAGGCGGGCGGGTTCCGCGCCCTTACGACCCACGAGGACGCCGACCTGGTCGACCGGCTGCTTGCAACGGGGGCAACCCCGTATTGGGCCGAGATACCGGTCACCACATCCGCGCGACATGTGTCTCGGGTCGAGCGTGGAGTGAGCGCGGATCTGGCGGCATCGGAGCGTCGGATCTGGACCGGTCCGGGGGAGATCGTGCCGGCTCCCGCCCGGCCGCAACGTTGACTCAAGTGATTCCTCGGCCGCCGTTCTCGGCTAATCTTCGGCCTATGGGATCCAAGGGCTCCGACCTCCTTGACGTGCTCGCCGACGCCGCCCCTCGGGTGCTGACCCCGGTCGCCATCGTCGTCGTCGGATATGCGCTCTCGAGAGGCCTACGTTGGTTCCTTCGCCACCTTCTCGAAGGCCGACGGACTCCGAGCTTCGCGGCGGTGATGAGCAAGCTCGCTGGATGGATCCTGCTCTCGTTGGCCATCATGGCCGCGATCGTGGCGGTCTTTCCGTCGGTCAAACCCGTGGACATCCTGGCTGGACTCGGCTTCTTCTCGGTGGCAGCGGGCTTTGCCTTCCAGGACATCCTGGAGAACCTGCTGTCGGGTCTGCTGCTGATCCTGCGTCAGCCATTTCGCTCTGGGGACCAGATCACCGTCGGCGAGATCTCCGGCACGGTGCAATCGATCACGATTCGCGAGACACGGCTGCGGACCTTTGACGGACAGCTGGTGCTGATCCCCAACCGCGACGTCTACAAGTCGGTCATCACGGTGCGCACGCACTTCTCCAGCCGCCGAGTGGCTTTCGTGGTTGGAGTTGCCTATGAGAACGACGCCGGCGAGGCGTGCCGGATCATTCAGGCCGCGCTTGCCCAAGACGTCGCTCGTATGGACGGCAGCCCGCAACCGGAAGCCTTCGTCACGCAGCTGGGGGTATCCACCGTCGACATCGAGGCACGCTTCTGGTGCAGCCCGGAACAGCATGACGTCGCGGTCGCCATGGACTCGGCGATCCGCACGGTCAAAGCCGCGCTGGACGCAGCCGAGATCGAGATGCCTGCCGACATCGTCGTCCTGCAGGCAAGTCCGAGCCTGCGAGCCGCGATCTCCGGTGAAGCCGAGGTGACTCCCGGTGGCGGAATCCGAGGCCGACTCACGCGGCGGGACTGATGGTTGGCTCGTTGCCTCGCCACGGCTGATCCCTCAGTGCGGCGCTGCAGACCGTGAAGACGAACGTGGCCCGGGTGCTGATGAAGCTGGGCGGCCGCGATCGGGTGCAGGCGGTGGTGCTCGCCTACGAATCCGGCCTGGTGCGGCCACAGGGCAGCTGAACCCTCCGCGCAGCGGCGATTGCGGGATTGCTGAAGATGGTGCCTGCGGGCCGTAGTAATGAACGAGGCGTCGTGTGAGGATTGGTCACATCCTCGATGGGTTGTGCGCCATGGGCCGAATACGCCGCGTGTTGGCTCGCCTCGTCATGTGCGCTGTGGCTGCGGGGGCAACGGTGATTCTTGACCCGATGCCGCAGGCTTTCGCAGTCACGAGCCACCGAGCCCTCAACGAAACCCGGCCGGTGGTGTCCGCCCAGGTCTCGGTCGACTTCCCTGTGCAGTACTTCGGCGTGGTCGCGGACCTCGTGACACCGACTGCCCGACTCGACTCCCATGGACCTGCGCCGTACGGCCAAGCTCGGTTCCGCGTGCGGGGTCATTGGACCGGGTGGGAATCGTTGGGCCAGGACGGCGCACAGGTGTCGGGGCACTTCACCGGCGCCCTGATCAGCGTCGACGGGGCCGACGCCTACCAGGTGAGAGGGCTGCCGGGCCGAGCAACACATTGGCGAGCAGCGGCCATCAACACCACCGACGGACCGGCTGTTGTCACGGGGCGGCGTTCAGCCAACTCCGCGAACGCTTCGGCGGCGGCATGCATGTCGCGGGCCGATTGGGGCGCCGACGAGTCGATCTCGGGCTGGTCGAGGGGGGACACGCAGACCTACTACCCCGTCCAGTCGTTGACCGTGCACCACACCGCAGGGTCGAACGACCCCGCGCAGAACTATTCGGCGACCGTGCGGGCGATCTACAGCTATCACGTTCAGACGAATGGCTGGTCCGACATCGGCTACCAGTACCTGCTTGACGGCACCGGCAAGGTCTACGAGGGGCGAAGCTCGGGCCACGTCAGCCGTTCCTGCCTGACCGACGGCGGAACCGGATCGGACTTCGCGCACCAACCGAGCACCGACTACACCGTCACGGGAGCCCATGTCGCCGGCTACAACTCCGGCAATCTCGGGATCGCGCTCATGGGCTGCTTCGAGCCCACGTCCGCGTGCTCGGGCGACACGACGCCGCCTGCGGGAGCCAAGGCCGGCCTCGAGTCCCTGCTGGCGACGCTCTCCACGCGGCACGGGCTGGACCCGGGGGGCACGGTTCACTTCGTGAACCCGGTCAGCGGAGCAATCAAGGACGTTCCCACCATCTCGGGCCACCGGGACTGGGAGGCCACCGCGTGTCCGGGTGGAAGGCTGTACGCCGACCTGCCGTCGATCCGCGCTGGCGTGGCTAGCCGCATGTCGGGCACCGCCACCGTGCCTCCGCCCCCCAGCAACCTCACTGCGGCGGTTTCTGGATCGACGGTCTCGTTGTCCTGGTCACCGCCGGTCGGTGACGGCGGATCGCCCTTGACCGGGTACGAGGTCTTTCGGGATGGCGCGACTCCTGTCTCTACGTCCAGCCCGCCGATCTACAGCGGCACCGCCACTGCTGCCAACGACGTGCGACCGGCCGGCACGTACTACTACGCCGTTCGTGCGTGCAACAGCGTGGGGTGTGGATCGACCACGACGGCAGGCCCGGTGACCATCTCGGGAGCCGGCCCTGCGGCGACGATCACCTCAGCATCCTGCAGCGGAGCCCAGTGCACCTTCGCGGGAACCGGCAGCGGCACACTCAGCTGGAACCTCGGCAACAACACGACGCGGACCGGGTCGCCCGTGTCCGCGACCTACACGGCCAAGGGCAGCTACACCGTCACGCTGACGGACAGTCAGATTCCGGCGACAAGAGCCTCCCGGTCCGTCACGTGCAGCCTGGTGAAGCGAGCGCTCCGCTGCACCACGTGACCAGTCGTAGTGCGAGCCCAGGGGACCGCCGATCAGACGTATGGGGCGCTCAAGGGCATCATTGCCCGCGAACTGGGTACGCAGGATTCATGGTCGACGTTGAGAGAGATCACGTAGCGGTATCAGTGCTCGCCGGCTCGGCCCTGATGGCCGAGGTGCGGCGATGAGTGCGCGACGGTTCGACTTCGCCTGGGAGCCCCGCTATCGGCTTCCCGCACTCGCTTTCGGTCTGACGCCCCGCACGGCATGGGTCGAGGTCTCGCCAACCGAGCTGCACGTTCACTACGGGCTGTGGACGCTGCGCTCGCCGCTGAGCAACATCTCAGGGGCCGAGATCAGTGGCGGCTACGCGTTCTTCAAGACGGCCGGGCCGCCTCACCTGTCCATGAGTGACCGCGGAATCAGTTTTGCCACCACCAGCCGCAAGGGTCTGTGCGTGAAGTTCCGCGACCCGGTACCGGGCATCGACCCGACCAAGCACATCAAGCACCCGGGGGCCACCATCACGGTCGCCGATGCCGCTGGTCTCGCCGAGGCGCTGGGGTTCCCGGGCGTCGCGGACTCCTCGGCCGCACGTTAGGGCTCGGATTCTCCTCATGTCAGCATCGTCCAAAGAGCTCGTCGGCGGCTCGCCCTCCGACGACTCACGAGAAGCCCTTCGAGTCCTTGTCACCGGGGCGACCGGATACGTCGGGTCGCGCCTCGTCCCGTCGCTGGTCGCAGCAGGTCACAACGTGATTGCTGCCAGCCGTTCCCGCTCGGGAACGAGAGACTATCCGTGGAACGACGAGGTCGAGACCCGCGAGCTGGACATCGAGGACGATGAGCAGGTGGCCCGCGCCGTGGAGGGTGTCGATGCCGTGATCTACCTGGTCCACTCGATGGAGTCCGAGGACTTCGCGCGCAAGGATCGTGATGCCGCCACCAGGATGGCGTCGGCGTGTGAGCGGGCCGGCGTCGCTCGGATCGTCTACCTGTCAGGGTTGGTTCCCACCGGGGAGCTCTCGGCCCATCTGCGATCTCGCCAGGAAGTGGAGCGAATTTTTCTTGCGGCGGCGGTGCCGGCGGTCGTGCTGCGTGCGTCGATGGTCATCGGGTCGGGCTCCACGTCCTACGAGCTGTTGAAGCGCCTCAGCGAGCGGATCCCTTGTGTCACGCCGGTCCCGGCATGGATGCGCAGCAAGATCCAACCCGTCGCAGTCGAGGACGTAGTGCACCTGATCGGGCGTGCCCTGTTGGGCGAACCGCTCAACGAGCACTTCGACGTCGGTGGGGATCAGGTTCTGACCTATGTCGAGCTCCTTGCCCTGTTTGCCGACATCGCCGGACTGCGACGCGTCCAGCTGGTCGTGCCGCTGGTGCCCCGCAGGTTGGTCGGACTCGGCTGCGCCCTCATCGCTCGCATGCCACGGACCGAGGTCAATACCCTCATCGACAGCCTCAGGCACGACATGGTGTGCCGGGACCAGCTGGTGCGGGTAGACCTGTTGGAGCCGGGTTACGCCTACGTGCCAATCGCACAAGCACTGAGACGGGCCTTGAACACAGTGGGGCCAGCCGGCACGTCCCACGAAGGCGACATCCAGGCCGCCGCGCCCACCGACCCCGCCTGACGGCGCCGCGGCCCGGCTGACACCAGCGGCGGCCCCCGCTGTCGATCACCGGCTCGTTAGGGTCGAGGCATGCGTGACGTGAATCGCGAGATCGAACCCTTCGACTCAGGCCTTCTCGATGTCGGCGATGGCCAGCAGATCTACTACGAGGTCTCCGGCAACCCCGACGGCAAGCCCGCGGTGTACTTGCACGGTGGACCCGGCGGGGCGTCCAACCCGGATCAGCGACAGGTGTTCGATCCGGCGAAGTATCGCATCGTGCTGTTCGACCAACGTGGTTGTGGCAACAGCCTGCCGCACGCCAGTGCACCGAATGCCGACCTGACCGCCATCACCACCTGGCACATCGTCGCTGACATGGAGTCGTTGCGCTCGCACCTGGGTATCGACACCTGGCTGGTGTGCGGCGGCTCGTGGGGCTCGGCGCTGGCCCTTGCGTACGCCCAGAAACACCCCGACAGCGTGAGCGAGCTGGTGCTTCGAGGCATCTTCACCCTGCGCAAGAGCGAGCTCGACTGGTTCTACGAGGGCGGGGCCGCGAACGTCTACCCCGATCTCTGGGAGGGGTACGTCGAACCGGTTCCTGAGAACGAGCGAGGCCGACTCATCGAGGCCTACAGCCGCTTGCTCAACGACCCGGATCCTGCGGTGCACGTGCCGGCCGCCAAGGCGTGGTCACGGTGGGAGTCCTCCACCATCACCCTGCTGCAGGATCCTGCCGTGATCGACCACTTCACCGAGGACTCGTTCGCGGTGGCGTTCGCGCGGATTGAGAACCACTTCTTCATGAACGAGGGGTGGTTCTCCGAGGGCCAGCTCATCGCCGAAGCGAGCAAGCTCAAGGACATCCCGGGCGTCATCATCCAAGGTCGCTACGACATGTGCACTCCGGCGACGACCGCGTGGGACCTGCATCGCGCTTGGCCGGAGGCGGAGTTCATCATGATCCCGGACGCTGGTCACTCCTTCCAGGAACCTGGGATCTTCGAAGCCATCATCGAAGCGACGGACCGCTTCGCCGACTGAGTCCCGGCCGTCGCGTCGAGCATCGAGCTGTTGACCACAGGTCAGCGCGCCGGTCCTGTTCTGGGCCGACGCGCTCCTGGAGGCGACGAGTCCGTCCCGGCCGACCTGTCATCGCGTGCATCCTCGCTGGACGGACCCAACAGGGCGGCACACACCAGACCGGCCGCCAGCACGAAAAGAAAAACCGTCAGGATGCTGCGGTGCTCGGCCAGCACACTGATGCGGGACCCCTCGAGGTCGAGCAGGCTGCCGAGCACGACGACACCCGCGACACCACCGAGATAACGCATGGTCGAGCTGATTCCCGCAGCCATGCCACTGGATGCGCTGGCCACGCTCGCGAGAGACGCGTTCTGTGCTGCGGGGTTGGCCAGCCCGACACCGACGCCGAGAAGCACCAGCGGCAACCTCAGCTGGCTCGGGTCGTTCAGTGCGCCGATACGCATGAGTGCGACTGACACGATGCACACCAGGGTTCCGGACACGGCCAGCGGTCGGGAACCGAACTGATCGGTGAGGCGACCCGCTGCAAGCGAGGTGATGACCATGGCGATCATCATGAAGACCAGCAGCTGGCCGATGCGTGAAGCACCGAGATCAAACCTGGCGTCGAGCAGCAAAGGGATTTCGAACAACAAGGCGTACATCACCATGTTGATCAACGCGACGAGCAGTGTGCCTGCCGCGAAGGTCCGGGAGCGGAACAACGCGAACGCGATGACTGGATCACCGGCCCGCCGCTCCGCCCACACGAACGGAGCGATCATGGCCAGACCGATGACGAGCGCGAGCCCGCCGGCAGCACCACCGATCTGCAGGCCGGCGACGATCGCGGTCAGCAGTCCGGTGAGCAACACCGAACCCACGACGTCGAACCGCGCGGCCGGCGCCGCGGCTCGCTTGGGATGAGCCGTCGAGGCGGCGATCGCCGCTGACAGTGCCAGCACAGGCAGATTGGCGAGGAACACGCTCGGCCACCCGAAGAGTCGTACGAGCTCACCGCCCAGGATCGGTCCGATCCCGGCCGCCAGGGACATGACCGCGCCAAAGGCGCCGAAGGCCCGGCCGCGTCGGTCTGCGGGCAGCTCCAGTCGGATAAGAGCCAGAGTCGCCGGTACGACGACGGCGCCCCCGGCAGCCATCAGGATCCGGGAGGTGGCCAGAACCGGGAGGTTTGGCGCCAAGAAGCCCAGCAGCGCGCCGGCTGCCATCGTGATCTGTCCCAGCGCGAGCACCTTCCAGTGACCGAGTCGGTCACCGAGCTTCCCGCCTGGACTTTGCAGGGCGATGGCGGCGACCAGATACGTCGCGACCAAGGCCTGCGTGACTACTGACGCACTTTGCTGGGTCTCTGCTGCGATGGCCGGTATCGCGACCGCGATCATCGTGGAGTTGAGAGGCATCAGGGCGGCGCTGAGACACGCCGCCACCAGACCACGGGCGACGCCGCGTTCAACCATGGGTGATCGGCCGGCGCTGCAGCAGGAAGAGCTCACCGGCGCGGAACGCGAACTCGATGTCGTGGTCGCGACTGTCGAAGACCGTGTCGCACAGGAGGGCTAGCTGGTGGAGCGCGATCAGGTCTCGTCCGCTGAGGCACGGCTGTGTCACCAGGCTGCCGGTGATCGTGACTGCTTCCACGCCGCAGGTCTCGTGTATCCGGATGGCGAGGTCCTTCTCGCCGGCCTGCGCTTCGCGCAGCTCACCCCGGGTGTCCAGCACGAACCGGTCGGGGGTCACCAGTCCCGAGACCACCACTTCGCCCAGACCCCAGCTCGCCTCGATCACCCTCTCGTCGGCCCCGGAGACCGGGTTGCGGGTGAACATGACCCCGGCGACCTCGGCGTCGATCAACTGCTGGACGACCACGGCCATGCCTGCCTCGCACAGATCCATACGTTCGCGGTAGGCGCGGGCCCCGGGGTCGGCTCCGGATTTCACGACGTCGCATACCGCTGCGAACAACGCCACGTCGCCGCGCACGCCCAGCTCGCTGAGATGCGTGCCGGCGAAGCTGGCGGCGGCGGAGTCCTCACCGACAGCACTGGAGCGAACGGCGAGCGGCTCCCTTGATCCGACGAGCTGCACGAGGTGGCTGCGCATGTCGATGTGGCCGTCCGCCACGGCGGCCGACGCCACGCACGACATGGCGACGCCGTCGGGCGTGGGCAGCCCGGCGCGGATCGCCGCACCGAGCTGCACTGCCTTGCCCCCGAACCTGGCTGGGTCCGTCGCTGCTGACAGGGCGACGATCTCGCTCACCCGAGCAGCCGGACCTCTCCCGAGCTGCCGTCGACGCGCACGCGAGCGCCATCGCGGATCTTCTTGGTCGCCTCGCGGGTACCGACGATCCCCGGGATGCCGTACTCCCGTGCCACGATCGCGGCATGACACAGCTGACCGCCGCGGTCGGTCACGATCGCTCCCAGAAGGGGAAGGACGACGTTGAAGTAGGGCGAGGTCATGCGAGTGACGAGCACGTCGCCCTGCTGGATGCGCTCGAAGTCAGCTGAGTCGTCCACCAGGCGCGCGGTCCCTTCGTAGCTGCCGGTGTTGACCGCGAGTCCGTGCAGCACATCATCGGTGTTGGGTGTGTCGGGGACGCCGAACAGGTTGTGCAGCACCGCGTCCGCTGCCCGTGCTGCGCGGCGAGCTGCCGGGGGGAGGACGTCGACCGCTGGCGGTGGTGCGGGCATGGCGCGCAGGAATGGCGGGGCGTCGTCGGTGGTGTGCGTGGTCCGCCAGCCGTACCGTTCTGCGACGTCTTCGACAGCTGGACCGGGCTGGCCGCGTAGTAGTGCCGCGCACTCGTCCGCCTCGAGGTCCACGACGTGCTCGGCATCGGAGAGCAGACCCGTTGAGACCAACCGCCGACCAGCCTCGAGCAGGGCACGCCTGGCCAGGCCGGTCGCCCAACCGTCGGAGTACACCCCACGCTCGTCGCGCAATCGGTTGACCAGCCGGGCCTCGGCCAGCCGGTCGTCGAAATCGGCCTCGTGAGCCGCTGGCACCCGAGCACGGATCTGTGCCAGCTGGTCGCCAGCGCCGGTAGGCGCCGATGAGCCCGCCACCGCGCCGCGGAGTGCCTCGATCAGGATCTGCGGCATTTCTCCGGCGTTGCGGTCACCGACGTCGTAGCCAACCGACCGGAACTGGACAGCCTCGACATAGGCAGCCACGTCCGCGCCGGCCCCGGCGTCGGCGCGAAGTGACGTCAACAGATCCGCGGGGGAGGCAGTCGACCCGAGCACGGCTCGCGCTCCCTCGCTGGCCACGATCGACTTCGCGGCACGATCAAGCTCGCTGGCGGCGAAGCCCTTGGAGATGTCAGAGCTCCCTCGCAACAGCCCGATGAGCTCACCTGCGGAGACGCCGGTCCATTCGGCGGCGCTCGCGATGAAGTCGCCCGTGGCGGCGATCATCGTGATCGTGTACTTGTGATGCAGGTAGTGCATCTCGGTCAGATGGTCGTGGCAGGCCAGCAGATGATCCGCGAGCTCGGCGTCGGTCAGGGATTCGACGCTGATGTCTTGAATCTCCCGATGCTTGGCGACGGCGGCCGGACGGTCGATCTCGTCCCACATCTTGAGGTCCGCGCGCCACTGTCGGTCGGCGAACGCTCGTGCCGACGTCGCGATGCGCTTGCGCATCCCGGGATGCGCGCGGGTGATCAGCCAGAGGATCGGCTTGGGTGGCGGACCCATCGCGCCCTTGGGGGCCCCGAATGCCACCGGTTGCATGTACATGAATCCGTTGACCAAGCCCGGCTCCAGGTGGTCGAGCAGCAGACCGTACCGGGCTGTTCCCTCGGAGAATCCTCGCACGAAACCTGTGCTGTACGCGCTCTGGGCGAACCGCGTCACCGGCCTCGAAAAGTGCGTCGACTCGAGCTCCCACGGTCCTTTGTCAGGCGGTTCCCACGTGCGTTCCATGCCAACTCCTAGGTTGGAAGGTGGCCAGATTGTAATGTTTTTTGGGTTTGGAAACAAGATGTCTGCCGCGGTTGCAGCACCAATGGTCCCGGGGGCCGGCGGTTCAGGAAGCGATGAGTCGCGGCGCCAGGGTCGCGATGCGGCGGTCGAGCTCTGCGCAGGTGGCCTCGAATGCATCTGCGCCGCCACGTGCGACCGGGTCGGGGATCGACCAGTGCAGGGACACCGCGGCCCCGAGCTCCTCGTACGCGTTGTCGCACACGGCGATCACGAAGTCATCGGCCTGCTCGACCTGAGTCAGTGGCTGCGGAGCGACCGACAGGAGGGGGAGGGACCGGCGCTCTGCGACCGCCAGTGCGCCGGCAGCGATCCGGTCGGCAGGATGGGTGCCGGCTGAGGTGGCCCGGACGGTACTGCGCTTGGTCCACAGCGCCGCGGCCAGCTGGGAGCGGGCGGAGTTGGCTGAGCAGACGAACACGACCCGGTTGACGTGAACGGCGACATCGGCGGACGGAATGTCCACCGGAGCCAGGGTCAGGTAGGTCCGACGTCGATCTCCTTCTGAGCGACGTCGGACCACGACGCCGGCCTGCTCGAGGACCTTCAGGTGGTGGGCCAACAGGTTGGACCGTAGCCCGATCAGCGCTTGGAGCTCGCTGGGAGAGCGGTCGCCCAGGGCCAGGTGATCGACGATCGCCAAGCGAGCGACGTCCGCGAGGGCAGCGTGCCACGCTGCCCGCTCCGCCAGGGGAAGTCGCTCAACATTCATTGAGTCGAGTTTGACTGAGCGATTTGGTTCCGGTCAAGATGAGGACGTGAACCAGACCGTCCCTGTCCCGACTGCTGCCCCACATCCGATCGCAAGTCGGCTGCTGGCCGAGTTTCTGGGCACGGCGCTTCTGGTCACGGTGGTCGTCGGATCCGGCATCGCGGCGGCACGTCTGTCTCCCGGCGACATCGGCATCCAGCTGTTGGAGAACAGCACGGCCACGGCTCTCGGGCTCGCCGTTCTGATCCTGATGCTGGGTCCCGCCTCGGGCGCACACTTCAACCCGGTGGTCACGGCGGCGGACTGGTTCCTCGCCCGGCGCGATCCAGAAGGATTCGCGGGTGTCCACATCGCCCCATACATCCTCGCTCAGTGCACTGGCGGGATCGCCGGGTCTTTGCTGGCGAATGCCATGTTCGATGTCGGTCCCGCCTTCTCGCACAACGAGCGGGCCAGCTGGAATCACCTGCTCGCCGAGGTGGTTGCGACCGCCGGGCTGGTCCTGCTGATCTTCTCGCTGGTCCGCACCGACCGGGTTGCGCTCGCGGCTCCTGCGGTCGGCGCGTACATCGGCGCGGCGTACTGGTTCACCAGCTCCACCTCCTTTGCCAACCCGGCGGTGGCGATCGGCCGGATGTTCAGCGACACCTTTGCGGGCATCGCTCCCACGTCGGTGCCGGCGTTCGTCGTCGCGCAGATCATTGGCGCGGCAATAGGCGTTGGCCTCGCTCTGGCGCTCTACCCCACGGCGCCTTCGCCCCACACGCACCAAGGAGAGTCACATGCCTGATCGCCCCAGCGTCCTGTTCGTCTGCGTTCACAACGCCGGCCGGTCGCAGATGGCTGCTGGCCTGCTCCACGCCCTCGGCGGGGGTCGTGTCGAGGTGCGGTCTGCGGGCTCGGCGCCCGGCGACCAGATCAACCCGGTCGCGGTAGAGGCGATGAAGGAGATCGGCATCGACATCACCGCCGAGCAGCCCAAGAAGCTCACCGAAGCGGCGGTCGTGGCCTCCGACGTGGTCATCACGATGGGCTGCGGTGATGAGTGCCCCTATTTCCCCGGCAAGCGCTACGAGGACTGGGTGCTGGACGATCCGGCCGGTCAGGGCCTGGACGCCGTGCGACCCATTCGCGACCAGATCAAGTCAAGGGTCGAGGCGCTCATCGCCTCGCTTGATCCCGCTGTCGAGCCCTAGGCGGGGTACCCCTCGCGGTAGGTGGGGTGGCGCGGCGTCCATCCGCTGGCACGAAGGCGCGCGTTGGAGAGGCGCTTGCCGTGTCCGCGCGCAGGATCGGCGGCGGGAGGAGCTGGGACACCGAGTCTGGCCGCCAGGTGCGCTGCCACGTCGCCCAGCTGCGCAGGCTTGTCATCGGTGCCGATGTAGAGGCACGCTGGCGGCTCGGATCGGGTCAGCAGGTGGACGACCGCGTCCGCGGCATCGCTGCGATGGATCCGATTGGTCCACCGGTTGGGGTCGGTGATCCGGCCTTCACGGACCCGGTCGACCAGGAAGGCGCTGTCCCCGCCATACAGCCCGGACAGGCGCAGTATGGTTCCACCGGGCACGCGATCGGAAAAGACGTTCTCAGCTTCGAGCAGCATCTGCGCTGGTCCGTCGTCCGGGTGCACTGGCGTCGTCTCGTCGATCAGCGAATCGGTCGGCAGGTCGCCGAACACGGCGGTGGACGAGACCAGCACCGCGCGGAGCGGTGACTGCCCGGACGCCGCCAGCGCATCCAGTGCCCGGCCCAGCCCCTCGACGTACGTCGCACGATAGGCCTCCGCGGTGCGGGGGCGGGCAGTGAGCGCCACGACGAGGAAGGACAGGTCCAGCGGCGGCAGCGTGGGCATCTCACGGGTGAGGTCGGCTGAGAGGCCCTGCAGGGGTGGGGGCACCAGGTCTGCGCGGCGCCTGATCCCCACGACGTGGTGGCCGCTGGCGGCCAGGCGGAGGCCGATGTCGGTGCCGAGATCGCCGCAGCCGACCAGCAGCGTGTCCGGAAGCTGGGGGTGGGCCATCAGAACGGCGGCCACGGGACTGCGGGCATCTCGCCATGCGGGGCGGGAAACCGGGACTCGGACAACAAGGCGTCGCACCGTCGGGCCAGCGCCTCGATCTCGCGGCCGGTGAGCAGCGGTGCGAGCGTGACACCGAGATCCCCGTCGAGCGCGGAGCGAACCCGACGCAGACCGTCGAGCTCTTCATCGTGCAGATCCTGACCGAGCCAGCCCCACAGGACCGTGCGGAGCTTGTGCTCGGCGTGGAAGGTGAGCCCGTGGTCGATGCCATAGCGGTGCCGGTCGGCCATGGCGAGGACATGTCCACCCTTGCGATCGGCATTGTTGGCGATCGCGTCGAACACAGCCATTCGGCGCAGAGCGGCGGTGTCCTCGTGGACCAGGGCGACCGGACGGTCCTGCGCGTCACGACCCTCGAGGACCTGACACCACCCCGTCACGGGAACAGAACCGGCAGCCACCAGGTCGACGGCGTCCTGCTCGGGATCGGTCTCCTGCCAGCGCTGGACCATGCCGGTGCCCATCGGTCCCTCGCGCAGCCAGGTGTGCGGCACGATGTTCCAGGCGAGGGCCTCGGACAGTGTGTACGCGGCGACCTCGCGGTGGGCCAGGTTGCCGTCGGGGAAGTCCCACAGGGGCCGTTCGCCGGCGATCGGCTTGTAGACGACCGAGAGATCGCCGATCTGACCGACGAACGTGGCATTCGATGCCGGCATGATCCGGCCCGTGAGCACCAGCTCGTCGTCGATCAGGTCGACCTGCGTGGTCACCGGAATCCGTCGGGCAGCTCGCACACGTGCTCGTCGGAGTCCATCGGGACGCGGCAGAGCGGACAGATCGGCCGGCCCGCTCCCACCACCTCGCGGGTGCGCTTGGCGAAGGCCCGGGCAGTGCCGACAGGAATCCGAACCACCATGACCTCGGTGGGTTCGAGCTCGACCACGTCGATCTCCTCCGCGGCGAGCTCGTCGGCGTCGATCTCGACGTACGGGAAGGCCTCGATCACGATCTGCGCGGTTGCGGGATCCCAGCCCAGTCCCATGGCGCCCGCACGGAACTGCTCCTCGACCGGCTGTTCCAACGGATCGTTGTCGACCAGGCCTTCAGGGGTCAGGGCCGGAACGCTGAAGGGATTGCCGTCCTCGACCATCAGCTCGTCGAGCACCTCCTCGATGCGCTCGGCCAAGGCAGCGGACTGCTCCTTCTCGAGGGCGACGCTGACCATCTGCTTGCCGGTGCGAGCCTGGAGGTAGAACGTGCGCGATCCTGGCTGCCCGACAGTCCCGACGACGAGTCGGTCGGGCCAGTCGAATCCATGGACGAGGGTTGCCATGTGGTCAATGTTAGGAGCGGACCGAAACAGGCGCCTCCGGCCCTGCCCCGCCACCCACCTGCGCATCGGCGGATCCGGTGCTCGCGCCGAGCCACGAGAGGTCTCCCGCATGCGTGTTGACGGCCAGCACCGCAGGCCGCGTGGTGCCGTATCGCACGATCGAGACCGAGGCCGGGTCGACATTGAGGCGTTGGAACAGATCGAGGTGCATGCCGAGGGCATCGGCCAAGATCGACTTGATGATGTCGCCATGGCTCACCGCGACCCAGACCGCGTCGGGGCCGTGCTCGCCCTCGAGTGCGCCGTCGCGCCGTCGGATCGAGTCGATCGCCCTGGCCTGCATCGCAGCCAGAGACTCGCCGCCGGGAAAGGTCGCTGCCGACGGCTGGGTCTGCACGACGGACCACAGGTCCTCGGCTGCCAGATCGCTGAGCGCGCGGCCCTGCCACTGGCCGTAGTCGCACTCGGTGATTCCTGCGTCGACGTGCAGCTTCGCGACCCCTGTCTGCCGTTCCAGGATGGACCGCGAGGTCTGGCGGCAGCGTTCGAGGGGACTGGAGATGACTGCGACCACGGGGACGGCGGACAGCCGCTGCGCGGTGCGTCCGGCCTGCTCCCGTCCTGTCTTGTCGAGCTTGACGCCCGCCGTGCGGCCGGCCAGCACGCCACTGGCGTTGGCGGTGGTGCGTCCGTGCCGAACCAGGATCACAGTGGCCATGCCTGCGAGCGTAATGCCCGTCAACGTGCGCTCGTGAGATGACCGCCGCCGAGGGCCCCGTCGGTCAGTGCCGGACGGGGCCCTCGGTCACGTGGGATCAGGCCGCGGTCGAGCCGTCCAGGAACGGGTAGTCGACGTAGCCCTCGGCGCCGCCACCGTAGAACGTGGCACCGTTCGGCTCGTTGAGGACAGCGTCTGTCCTCCAACGTTCGACCAGATCGGGGTTGGCAATCAGTGGGCGACCCACCGCGATCGCGTCGGCAAGGTCCGCGTCCAGGAGTGCCTGGGCCGATTCCTTGGTCGTCACGTTGGCGAAGCCGGTGTTCGCGATGAACACGCCACCGAACGTCGTCCGGAGCTCCTGGATGAGCTCCAGGCTGGGGTCGGCGAGCACGCTGAGGTAGGCCAGGCCGAGCGGAGCGATGGCTTTCACAAGTGCTGTGTACGTCGCCTCGACATCGGCCGGGTCCTGCTCCGTCGCGCCTTGGATGTTGTGGGCGGGAGAGATGCGAATGCCGACCTTGTCGGCTCCGATGGCCTCGGCGACTGCGCGAGTGACCTCGACCGCGAAGCGTGCGCGGTTCTCGGGCGAACCGCCGTATTCGTCGGTCCGCTCGTTCGAGCCAGGAGCCAGGAACTGATGGATCAGGTAGCCGTTGGCAGCGTGGACCTCTACCCCGTCGAGGCCGGCGTCGATCGCGTTGCGAGCGGCAGCCACGTAGTCCTCGACGACACCGGGGATCTCGGAGAGCTCCAGAGCGCGCGGAGTCGGGTGGTCCTTGGGGCCGTCGGCGGTGAACATCTGCGCAGGCGCCGGGAGGGCGCTCGGCGCGATGATGTCCTGTCCACCGGTGTTGTCCGGGTGCGAGATCCGACCGACGTGCATCAGCTGCGCGACGATGTGGCCGCCCTTGGCGTGCACTGCCTCGGCGACGCGGCTCCAGCCTGCGAGCTGCTCGGCGGTGTGGAAACCGGGGGTGTTGAGGTAGCCCTGGCCGGCCGCGCTCGGTTGCGAACCTTCGGTGATGATCAGCCCGGCCGATGCGCGCTGCCCGTAGTACTGCACGGCGAGGTCACCGGGGATCCCTCCCTGCTCGGCGCGATTGCGGGTCAACGGCGCCATCACGATGCGGTTGGGCAGGGTCCATGAACCCATGGTCAGATGGTCGAAAAGATTGGTCATACAAGTTTCAACTAATAGGGCTGCGGAGGAATTCCATCCGGGTCGATGAAATGTCACTCGGCAGCCGCAGTTGCGGTGCACGCCTGTCGGCGCAGACTGGGAGACGCGGCGTCGAAAGGAGACTCCATGCCACGGCACCCGACACCCGCAATGATCGTCTTCGACGTCAACGAGACGCTCTCCGACATGGGCCCGCTCACGGAGGCGTTCGCACGGGTCGGGCTCGCGCCGGACGAGCGGGAGACCTGGTTCGCCGGTCTGCTTCGCGATGGGTTCGCGCTGACCAGCGTGGGTGAGAACCCGAACTTTGCCGAACTCGCTGCCGAGGCGTTGCGCATCCGACTTGTTTCTCACATGGACGATGTCGCGGCCGCGACGGCGGTCGAATCGGTCATGGGGACATTCAATGATCTGGAGACACATCCGGACGTCGTGACGGGCATCCGCGCACTCCGCGCGGCAGGAGTTCGGCTCGTCACGCTGAGCAACGGCTCGACCGCGGTGGCCAGCGGTCTGCTCGAGCGCGCCGGAGTGCTCGATGACCTCGAGAGCCTCATGACCGTGGCGGACGGTCCCGCGTGGAAGCCTGCGCCAGGGGCCTATGCTCACGCACTCGGGCGGTGCGGGGTCGCCGCCAAGGACGCGATGTTGGTCGCCTCGCACCCGTGGGACATCGACGGAGCGGCGCGCGCAGGCATCCGAACCGCGTGGCTGCGCCGCGGCGCAGCGTCCTACCCGTCGTACTTCCAGTCACCGGAGATCGAGGCGACCGACCTGGCCGACCTCGCCGCCGCCATCACCTGATCATGATCCCGGGACGGTTAGCGGGCGAGGTCGCGGCTGATCACCAGGCGTTGGATCTGGTTGGTCCCTTCGAAGATCTGCATGACCTTCGCCTCGCGCATGTAACGCTCGACCGGGAAGTCCTTGGTGTATCCGGCCCCGCCGAAGACCTGAACGGCGTCGGTCGTGACCTTCATGGCGTTGTCCGTGCAGATCAGCTTCGCGATCGAGGCCTGCCGGGAGAACGGCCGGCCGGCGTCCTTGAGTCGGGCCGCAGCCAGATAGGTCGCCCGGGCGGACTCGACCGCAGCGGCCATGTCCGCCAGGAGGAAGCCGAGGCCCTGATGGTCGATGATGGCCTTGCCAAAGGCTTCGCGCTGCTTGGCGTAGGTGACGGCGGCGTCCAGCGCGCCCTGCGCCAGGCCGGTCGCAACTGCGGCAATGCCCAGACGCCCCGAGTCCAGCCCGGCGAGCGCGATCGGAAGTCCGTCTCCCTCCTCGCCGAGCCGACGCTCGACCGGGATGCGCACGTCGTCGAACAGCATCGTTGCGGTGGTGGACCCCATCAGGCCCATCTTGTCCTCGGGGTTGTCCGCCGTCAGGCCTGGTGTGTCGGCCGGAACCAAGAAGCACGAGACCCCCGAGCCGCCACCGGATGCTGCCGAGGGGTCGGACGTCCTCGCCATGACCTTGTAGAAGTCGGCCTTGCCGCCGTGCGTCGTCCACGCCTTCGCGCCGTTGATGACGTACGAGTCGCCCTCGCGCACGGCGCGGGTGCGCATGGCCGCAGGGTCCGAGCCCGCGTGGGCCTCGGACAGACAGTAGGCCCCCAGCTGATCGCCCGAGAGCATCTGAGGCAACCAGCGCTCCTTCTGCTCATCGGTGCCAGCGGTGAACAGGCCGAAGCAGGACAGGGCGTGCACGCTGACGCCGACGCCGACTGAAGCCGACACGGCCGCGATTTCTTCGAGAACTTGCAGGTAGACCTCGTAAGGCTGGCCGCCGCCGCCCACCTCCTCGGGATACGGCAGCGACAGCAGCCCAGCACGTCCCAGCACCCGGAACGACTCACGGGGAAATGCGGCTTCGCGCTCGAAGGCCGCGACGGTCGGAGCAAGCTCCTTGGCCACGATGTCGCGGGTCAGCGCGATCAGGTCCGCAGACTCCTCAGTCGGCATCAGACGGCTGGCGGGCATGCGATCTCCTCGGGTGGTGCTGGTCGGTGTGTTCCACCCTAGAGGCGTGATCCGGCCTGCCCTCCAGGCGCCGGTGCGAAGGGATCGCCCTAGCCGCCGAGAAGTGTCTCGAGGAACGTCTTCGGTGGATTGGTGGGAGTCGGCGAGGGCTCAGGGGACGGTGATGTCGACGGAGATTCGGACGGCGGGGGTGGTGCGGTGGTGGCCGGGACCCCGCTTCCGCCGTTCGTGCCACGCGGGCGGGTCGTCGAGGTGTTGGCCTTGGGTGAGTCAGCGGTGGACTCGTCCGGCGACCCGGGCTCGTTTGTCTGCCGCGCCTCGGGAGCTGCGTCCGCTGTCCCCGCCGTGCTGCCTGAGACGGTGGGGGAGCCGGCAGTGGAGGTGCTGGGCAGGGAGGAGGCACGGGAGGGGATGCTCGGCTCGCCACGGGTGAACGTCACGGCGGCGGCGGTAGCGATCATCGCCGCGACCCCCGCGACGACGACGCGGTGAATCTTGCTCATCCGCATGAGAGGGCTCCTCGCGGTGGGTACTGTCTACGGCTGACGGGAGTGGCGCCGAAGGGTGCTGGACACTCCAGCCTATCGGGTTTCGGCTGCGGATCCGAGTCATCCGCGGTCGCGGACCCACCGGGTCAGCAGTCCGCCATCGGCCTCGATCGAGTGGGCGAGCTCCATGCGGCGGTCGGTGCCGTGGGTGCCGTGGGCGATACGTGGCGCCGCACCTGCAGTGAGGATCGGCGCGATCGTGAGGCACAACTCATCGACCAGGTCCTGCGCGATGAGCTCGCCGTGCAGGCTGGGACCGCCCTCGCAGAGGATGCGGGTCCACCCGCGGTCGGCGAACTCCGCCAGCACTCCGGGCCAGTCGATCTCGCCGTCACCCAGGGCCAGGACCTCGACGGATCCCCGAAGAGCGGCGAGTCTGGCTGGATCCGTTGTAGCCGACGTGACCACCAGGTTGTCGGGGACGAGCAGCGGCTCGGGAATGTCGAGTCGCCTGCTGACCACTGCCATCACGGGAACCGGTGAGAGTCCCAGACGAGCACGCAGGTCGGCATCGACCGCGTAGTGGGCGTAGCCCTCGTCGCGGGCCGTTCCGGCGCCGACCACGATGACGTCGGCCAGCGAGCGGAGCAGTGCGAAGACCGTGGTGTCCGTCTCTCCGCCCAGCGACCCGGATTTGCCATCGGCGCCGGCCGCGCCGCCGTCGAGTGTCGAGACGAAGTTGGTCCGTACCCAGGGGCGCTCGGTCGCGGGGTAGGCGTAGAGGCGCTCGAGCTCATCGGCGTCGTGGGTCATGGCTGCAGCCTACGGAGACGCCGACTCCAACCGAGGACAAACTCCTCAGTTGCCTTCACGACGCTGACGGGGCCTACTGGCGCGTCGACAGCCTCCGGGAACCGGAGGCGGGTGCGAGACGGGTTGCGTCAATCCACCCAGAATGATGTGACTCTCGGCTAGGTGTGAGTCAACGCCCTCGATGCCGGCGTCCCACTGCGAGACGCGCAGATCTTGGCCCGCCATGCTGACCCGCGCACCACCGAGCACTACGACCGGGCACGCGGCAACCTCGACCGCCACGGAGTTCATTTCCTCACCGCTTACATCGCCGGCGTCTGACCAGCTCGCGTTGGCGTGGGGCAGATCATCGGTAGGTCACGGATTAGCTGACGGCCTTCTACCCGGCCCGGGGCTGCAGAAAAACCGTCTTGCTGCATATCCGTGTGCGTGACACAATGGAGATATGACTGCCGAGACCCAGGGATTCCACGGCTACGTCGGGCTGCAGCGCCGCGGCGTGATTTCGCTTCCCGCCGAGCTGCGTCAGCGTCTGCATCTGGACGAGCCCGGAGCGCAGCTTGAGATCACCGAACGCGCCGATGGCGTCATTGAACTGCGACCAGCCCTGCCCGTTCCCGCTGACCAGGCATGGTTCTGGTCTGAGCGCTGGCAGCAGCGTGAGCGCGAGGTCGACGAGCACGTCGCCGCCGGACGAGTCACCGTTCACGAAAGCGGCGACGACTTCCTGACCCACCTCGACAAGCTCGACGCCGCCGAGTGAAGTTCGCCACCACCCCCGCCTTCGATAGCGACTACCGCCGATTGAAGTCCGAGCACGCGACCGAGTTCAAAAACGTCGTACGAGACAAGTTCGTACCCGCATGCGATGCGTACGCCGCAGATCCGGCAACCCCCTGGCCGGCCTCGCTCCGGGTCAAGTCAGTTCGATCAACCCACGGAGTCCTCGAGATGACTTGGTCGTTCGCCAGCCCTGACGGCCGAGCAACGTTCGAGTTCGTCACCATCGACAACGAACTCGCCGTTCAGTGGCGCCGCGTCGGCGACCACGACGTCTTCAAGAACCCATGAGTGCCCAACTTCCCTACGTGCTCTAAAGCGACTCCAGCTCGAAAGGTCGGACCTGCGTCTTTTCGCCGCGAGACGACCACGGGCACGAGCGGGTCTAGGAGAAGGGCGCCTGACTGGTCAAACCTGCCCCTCCTCTCGACAGTTCGGCTCGCCACCAAGCGCCGCTCTCGACCCGCTCGACTCGGCGCAGGGCGAGGTCGCCGTTCGCAAACTCCTCGAGCTCTGTACGGGTCAGCGGCCACGGCGGTCCCTTCATCTCGGACCGTTCGTCCCGTGTGGTCGCGAGGACCAGCAGCGTGCCTTCTGGTGCCACTAGCGCGGCGATGTTCTGCGCAGCGGCCGTGTGCTGTTCAGGCGGCATCGACTGCACTGTAAGACTCTCTACAACCAGGTCGAACCTACGCTGCCACGCGCGGGGAAGGTCCAAGACGTCGGCAACGAAGTAGTTCACCTCGCTGGCGGGATACTTTCGCCGCGCTGCAGCAATCGCGGTCGGCGCGAAGTCGAAGCCCGTGGTTCGAAATCCCAACCATGCGAGGAACTCGGCGTCAGCCCCGTAGCCGCATCCCACCACCAGCGCCTCGCGGCCACCGCCCGCCAAGTCTCGCGCCTCGGCCCACTCCACCAGCTGTGGACGAGGTGCGCCGAAGTCCCAGGGCGGGGTGGCACCACCGGCGTCCGCGCCTGCGTAGATCGCCTCGAACATGCTCGATGGCTCGCCCGTCACGATTCGAGACTAGCCACCGCGTTGTCCCGGCACCAGTGCGCGATGACGGCCATACAGACTGAACGAAGTCCGCCAGGGACGAGTTAACGAGCAGCAGCGGCGACCTAGGTGTGTCGATCACCTTGATGCCATCTTCTCGACGACCACGTTCTCGATGACGGCGTATGCGACGCCGGTCGGACGTGGTTCACTGAGAGGTGGCGATCGGCCCAGCCTGCATCCATCCCAACCCCGAGGCTTCTCCAATCGTCTCCACGAGAGACCAGGAGAGAATCATGGCTGGAAACACGTACGACGAGAACGACGCAGAGTCCGCGGGCGAGAATTCGGCCCTCACCGGTCTGGCTGCAGCAGCCCCGCAGGTCGCGGCCGCAGCCGCTGCCATCGACAAGGCGGACGACCTCGTCGATGCCGCCAAGGACGCCGGAAAATGGGTCGGCGGTGCGCTCGACGACGTCTTCGGCGGCGGCGACGAGCACCCGGGCGAGTCGACGTTCCCGGTCGACCCCAACGCCATCCCCGAGACGGAAGAGGAATTCCAGGCCAAGATGGCAAAGGCCGAGGAAGCGATGGACAAGGGCGGCGTCGCCGGAGCCAAGGCGAAGGAGCTGTGGAACGGCAGACACCAGGACGTCGAGCACGTCATCGCGGAATCGGAGGCGGCCGACATGAAGTGGGCTGCCAAGAAGGCCCGGGCTGGCCGGGTCCACGATGCGGCGACAGAGTTGCACGACGGCGTCTTCGACGACCCCCGACTCGAGGATGTCGGCTCATCCGGTCCTCACACCACGGCGGGCGGGGCCATCGATCCCGATCAGCTGCCGACAGCAGATCACACCCCTGCCGATGTGCCGATCGGCTCCGACGTTGAGCTCAACCCCCAGCCCATACCTCCCGGCAAGGCGGCCGACCAATTGTTTGATGTCGATGACTCCTCGATCATCATCGTCGGTGGCAAACCGGTTGCCCGGCGCGCCAAGGAACAAGGGCCGACAGGCTGACCGCCGACAAACTCAGCGAACAGCCTTGACCCCTGACACGGTGTCAGGCCATATCTATGGGGGTTGTCGTGTTTGCTATCGGAGAATTCGCCCGCCAGCAGCTTGAGACGAGTCATCTCATCAGTTCCTCATCGTCCTCATTCATGGACGATGATCTGCGTTACGTCAAACCGCCGAGTCTGGTCGCCGGACTGGGCCATTCAATCCAAAGCGACTACGGAAGACGCCAGGACATATGTCAAAAGTCGAGTTCTGACGAGACGACTCGCTGGGTCCTGGACGATTCGGGCCTCTGAGACCTCAGTGTCGATGCAGCGGCTGCTGCCGCTGCCGTGACGGCGGTCGCTCGAGTTACGCGGCCTTGGCCACGTCTCGCTTCCTGACCTGATCCTTCAGCTCGATGGCGCGGCGCACCTTCTTGCCACCGGTGGTCATCTTGTACAGCTTGACCAGCTGCGACGGAGCGTTCTTCGGAGTGGTCTCGGCGAGCCAGTCGTTCGGCAGCGACAGGCGCACGATCTTGTGCCAAGCGGAGTAGACCTGCTTCGGCAGCGGCGCCGAGATGTAGTTCAGGTCGTACTTGTCGAAGAGCGCCTTGACCTGGGGCGCGATCTCGGCGTACCGGTTGCTGGGCAGGTCCGGGAACAGGTGGTGCTCGATCTGGAAGCTCAGGTTGCCGGTCATCAGGTGCATCAGTCGGGAACCGGAGATGTTGGCCGAGCCGAGCATCTGGCGCAGGTACCAGTCACCGCGGGTCTCACCCTCGATCGACGCCTTTTCGAAGGTCTCGACGCCCTCGGGGAAGTGGCCGCACATGATGACCGAGTGGGTCCACAGGTTGAGGACCACGTTGGCTGTGAAGTTCGCTGCCAGGGTCGGCAGGAAGGAACCGGTCGGGATTGACAGGGTGGGGTGGACGACGTAGTCCTTGGTGGCCTGCTGACGGATCTTCCTCAAGGTCTGCTTGGCACGGGCCTTGAAGTCGTCGCTTCTCTGGTCCTTCGGGATCGACAGATTCTTGCCGAGCTCGAGGTCGTACGCCGCGATGCCGTACTCGAAGAAGCAGGCGTTGACGAAGTTCCACAGCGGCTGCGCGAGGTAGAAGGGCATCCAGCGCTGGTCCTCGTCGACGCGCATGATGCCGTAGCCGAGGTCGTTGTCCTTGCCGACGACATTGGTGTAGGTGTGGTGC
>NZ_JBAVDI010000084.1:0-3407 GCF_049587115.1 Aeromicrobium sp. | reverse complement strand
CGCATGTTGGGCTCGATGCCGCGGACCAGGATCACGTCGCGGTCCAAGTCCGGGGGAGAGGCGATGGCAATATGGGTGCTGGGCCAGGTGAGGCGTCGGTGGCCGTTCTCGTCGGTGCCGACGACGGGGCGGTTGACCTGGAAGTCGTAGAACTCCTCGGGATCGATGGCGCCCACGACGCGGGCCTGCCACACCTTCACCAGGTGGTCGACCACCCCGGACGCGGCGTCCGCGGCGTCGTTCCATCCTTCGAACGCGGCGATCACCAGGGGGTTGATCAGCTCCGGTGCGTCATCGATCTCGATCACTCGTGAAGCCTAGTGCCGCCCCCCACGTCGCGCGCCCGGGTTAGGACCGACCGGCGGTAGACCAGCCTCACCCGCCGCGACGATTTCTCCGTCGAAGTCGGGAGTGTCAACATTCGGGAAGCCGGTCCACTCCGTGGACGGCGTTCCTACGCTTGTGAAAGACCCAGCAAAGGAGTCCCGCGTGTCCCCGTCGCCCGCTCTCCGCCCCGACGTCACCGAGGAGCTCACTGAGATCCTCCAGAAGCGGATCGTGGTGATCGACGGCGCCATGGGCACTGCCATCCAGCGCGACCGTCCGTCCGAGGAGGGATACCGCGGCGATCGGTTCCAGGACTGGCCCAGCGACCTCCAAGGCAACAACGACCTGCTGACCCTCACCCAGCCCGACATCATCGCCGGCATCCATCGCGAGTACCTCGAGGCCGGCGCGGACATCATCGAGACCAACACGTTCAACGCCAACGCGATCTCGCTGGCTGACTACGGCATGGAGGAGCTCGCCTACGAGCTGAACTTCGAGGCGGCACGGCTGGCCCGTGGCGTCGCCGACGCGATCACCGAGCAGACGCCCGAGAAGCCTCGCTACGTGGCGGGCGCCTTCGGTCCCACCACCCGCACGGCGTCGATCTCGCCTGACGTCAACGACCCAGCGACCCGCAACGTGTCCTATGACCAGCTGGTGGCGGCGTACCAGGAAGCTGGTCGGGGACTGCTCGATGGCGGCTGCGACCTCCTCTTCATCGAGACGATCTTCGACACCCTCAACGCGAAGGCCGCGATCTTCGCCACGGAGACACTCTTCGAGGAGTACGGGCGGCGCTGGCCGGTCATCATCTCCGGCACCATCACCGATGCCTCGGGGCGCACCCTCTCGGGTCAGGTGACCGAGGCCTTCTGGACCTCCGTGCGCCACGCCCGGCCGATCGCCGTTGGGCTCAACTGCGCGCTGGGCGCGAAAGAGATGCGCCCCTACATCGCCGAGATGGCACGGATCGCCGACTCATTCGTCTCCTGCTACCCGAACGCCGGCCTGCCGAACGCCTTTGGTGAGTATGACGAGGCGCCGGAAGAGACGGCCGCGATCATCCAGGAGTTCGCCGAGGCCGGATTCGTCAACCTCGTGGGCGGGTGCTGCGGCACGACCCCGGCGCACATCGCCGCGATCGCACGGGCCGTCGAGGGCGTGGAACGACGCGAACCGAGCCAGGTCACGCCGGCCATGCGTCTGTCCGGGCTGGAGCCGTTCACGATCAACGAAGAGAGCCTCTTCGTGAACGTGGGGGAGCGCACCAACATCACCGGTTCCGCAAAGTTCCGCAACCTGATCAAGGACGGCGACTACGACACGGCGCTGTCCGTCGCCGCCCAACAGGTCGAGAGCGGCGCTCAGGTCATCGACGTGAACATGGACGAGGGCATGATCGACGGCGTCGCGGCAATGGACCGCTTCACCAAGCTCATCGCCAGCGAGCCCGACATCAGCCGGGTGCCGATCATGGTCGACTCCTCGAAGTGGGAGGTGATCGAAGCCGGGCTGAAGAACGTCCAGGGCAAGCCGATCGTCAACTCGATCTCCATGAAGGAGGGCGAGGACAAGTTCCGCGAGCACGCCCTGCTGTGCAAGAAGTACGGTGCAGCAGCGGTCGTGATGGCCTTCGACGAGGACGGTCAGGCCGACAACCTCGAGCGACGCAAGGCGATCTGCGAGCGCGCGTACCGGATCTTGGTCGACGAGGTCGGGTTCCCGGCCGAGGACATCATCTTCGACCCGAACGTG
The DNA here is from genome assembly GCF_049587115.1 of Aeromicrobium sp. Taxonomy (GTDB): domain Bacteria; phylum Actinomycetota; class Actinomycetes; order Propionibacteriales; family Nocardioidaceae; genus Aeromicrobium. Next base: position 1,322 of record NZ_JBAVDI010000084.1, on the reverse strand, counting down.
TTCGCCGTCGCGACTGGCATCGAGGAGCACGCGTCGTACGGCAAGGACTTCATCGAGGCGACCCGCTGGATCAAGCAGAACCTGCCCGGTGCGCTGGTCTCCGGTGGCATCTCCAACGTGAGCTTCTCGTTCCGCGGCAACAACCCGGTCCGCGAGGCAATCCACGCGGTGTTCCTGTACCACGCGATCGATGCCGGCCTGGACATGGGAATCGTCAATGCTGGTGCCCTCGTCGTCTACGACCAGGTCGAGCCGGAGCTGCGCGAGCGGATCGAAGACGTCGTCCTCAACCGTCGGCCCGACGCGGCCGAGCGGCTGCTGGAGATCGCCGAGGAGCACAACAAGGTCGGTGAGGTCGTCGAGGCAACCGAGGCCGAGTGGCGGGCGCTGCCGGTCGGTGAGCGAATCACCCATGCCCTGGTCAAGGGCATCGACGCCTTCGCTGAGCTGGACGCCGAGGAGCTCCGGCAGGAGATTGCTGCGCGAGGCGGCCGCCCGATCGAGGTGATCGAGGGGCCGCTGATGGCCGGCATGGACGTCGTCGGTGATCTCTTCGGTGCCGGCAAGATGTTCCTGCCGCAGGTGGTGAAGTCGGCCCGGGTGATGAACAAGGCCGTCGCCTACCTGATCCCCTTCATCGAGCAGGAGAAGATCGACAACCCCGAGTACGCCACCGCCAAGGAGACCAACGGCACGATCGTGATGGCGACCGTCAAGGGCGATGTGCACGACATCGGCAAGAACATCGTCGGCGTGGTGCTGCAGTGCAACAACTTCGAGGTGATCGACCTCGGAGTGATGGTGCCGGTGCAGAAGATCCTCGACACCGCTGCCGAGGTCGGTGCGGACGCGATCGGGCTGTCCGGCCTGATCACGCCCTCGCTGGACGAGATGGTGACAGTTGCCTCCGAAATGCAGCGTCAGGGTCTGACCATCCCTTTGCTGATCGGCGGGGCCACGACCTCTCGAGCGCACACAGCGGTGAAGGTCGACGGCAAGTACGACGGGCCGGTGGTGTGGGTCAAGGACGCCTCACGTTCCGTACCGACCCTGGCTTCCCTGCTCAGCGACGAGCGGCGGCCGGCCCTGATGGCCGACATCGCCGAGGACTACCAGGCGTTGCGGGCCCGGCATGCGACCAAGCACGACCGCCCGATGGCCACCCTCGAGAAGGCGCGTGCCAACCGCACGCCGATCGAGTGGGCGGGCTACCAGCCGCCGGCGCCGAAACAGCCGGGTGTGCACGTGCTGACCGGCTACGACATCGCCGAGCTGCGCGACTACATCGACTGGCAGCCGTTCTTCAACGCCTGGGAGATGAA
>NZ_JBAVDI010000083.1:0-22351 GCF_049587115.1 Aeromicrobium sp. | reverse complement strand
GACTGCGGATCGCCGTCGTGCATGACGTCGTCCCGCCGCGAATGGCACAGATCGATGCCTCCCACGAACGCGACATCGCGCGTCGCGTCGTCGCGGTGCCGCAGCACGACGAACTTCTGGTGATGTGAGCCACGTTTTCGCACCCGCATGTCGAGCCAGGCCTCAACGCCGCGAGACCGCAACACCGCACCAAACTCCTCGTTGTCGCCCAGTTCGCCGGCCGCGGCTGCGGGACGGGAGTGCCACACGAGGCCCCGCACGTCGACCCCGCGAGCGGCCGCCCTTCCCAGCACGGCCAGGACTTCGCTCCCCGGTTCACCGGTGAGCTGCTCATCGGCGTCGCCCTGCCAGTCGGCGAAAACGATGACATCACCGGCTCCGGTGGACTCGATACGCTCGTACAGCTCGGTGAAGTAGGTCGCGCCATGGATCAGCGGCCTCACAAGGTTTCCCTCCGACCACGCCTGGCCACGGTGGGCGTCGTCGATTCGGGTCTGCTCGTTGCCGCGCTCGGCGGGAGTCAGCAGCCACTCAGTGGGGTCGGCGGTGTCAGCCACCTCTACACCATGCCGGAAGAAGTGTCACCGGGCGAGCCGCTGACGGGCGGCACCGCCACCGGTCACCAAATCTCCAACGAGCGCCACGTCATCACTCGATGCTCCACCGTCCACATTCTCGCTGGCGGGGCTAACGTGGCTCCATGGATCAGGCTGCCAGCTGGGTCGAGATCTCGACCGGAGTGAAGCTGTCCTATGTGTCGTTCGGTCCCACTTCCGGGACACCTGTCGTACTGCTGCACGCATGGGGGGAGTCCCGTGGATCTTTCGATCGGCTGACGCCGCAGCTCTCCAATTCGGTGCACGCAGTGGCAGTCGATCAGCGAGGCCACGGGGACGCCGACAAACCCAGAGACGGGTATTCCCTCGCGGAGTCGGCTGACGACGTCGTTGCATTCATGGATGCCATCGGAATCGACTCCGCGGTGTTGCTGGGCTCATCGAGCGGGGGCTACGTCGCACAGCAAGTAGCGGCTTCCAGCCCACACCGCGTGGCCGGTCTGGTGCTGGTCGGATCACCACGCACACTGCAGGGACGGCCATCGTTCGCCGAGGAGGTGGAACGACTCGTCGATCCGGTGGACGAAGAGTGGGTCAGAGCCTCGTTGACATGGTTCCCACGGCTTCACCCCGTGCCCGAGTGGTACCTCGCGGATCGCGTCCGCGACGGTGCACGCATACCAGCCCATGTCTGGCGCGAGACTCTCAACGGACTCTGCGGCGCAACGCCCCCCAGCAGCCTCGGGACCATCACGGCCCCCACTCTCATCGTGTGGGGCGCCCGCGATCAGTTGCTGAGTCGGAAGCAGCAGGAGGAACTCGCCCGCGCCATCCCTGCCTCACGAATGATCGTCTACCCAGGAACCGGCCACCTGGTCCTGTGGGAACAACCCCACGAGGTGGCCGCTGACCTGAAGGCGTTCTTGAGGACTCTTCGGTAACCGCCACTCAACCTGAACCTGGAACGTCGCGAGGCGAACGCCGTCGGCCAAGGCGCAAAGGCGGATCGTCTGGGCCACCTGACCAGGCTCGCGCTCAGTTCGGGGCCAGGGCTCGCAGGGTAAGGCGGTCGCCGTCCTTGAAGTCGTCCTCTGTCGGCATGGGCCAGCGTAGGTACTCAGTTTGCCAAAGATGGGTGGTTGGCACCCATGAGCCGGTGCGCCCCAGTCCTCATGCTCGTACCAGTGGTCGGAAGGCCTGACCGCGACAGAACATCGGAGACTCGAATGACCCGCTACGTCGTCGAGAGGCACTTCGCCGAGGGACTTCAGGTTCCTGTCACCAACAAGGGCGCAACTGCGTGCCTGTCAGTGGTGGAAACCAACGCCGTTGACGGCATGACCTGGCTCCACTCCTACGTCACCGTCGACAAGCTCAAGACGTTCTGCGTCTACGACGCCCACAACCGCGAAGCCATCGGGACCACCGCCGCGCTGAACGGCCTCCCAGTCGACAACATCTCCGAGGTGCGCGTCCTCGATCCGTACTTCTACACCTGATCTCAAGATCCACCACCGAGAACACCATCACAAGGAGAAGCAATACAAGAAGGAGTCATCATGAACACGTCCATCCGCATCAACCGCATTTCCGTGGTCCTGGGCATCGCGTCCGCCGCGACCGCCGCGCTCGTAGGACTCACCACCACGAGCGGCTCTGCCGACACACCCTCGACGTCGGCCCAATGCTTCAGCAGCGCCGATGCCGCCGAGCACTGGGCCGATGCCGGATTGCCACTGTGCTCGACGAGCCTCGAAACGCCATCAGTAGACCGCGTGACAGCGACTGATCGCCCGCGAAATCCATCCCTGGCAGCGTCATGACAGTGGAGCTCGAGTCCTCAGTCCGTACTTCTGCACCTGATCTCGAGCTCTATCACCGAGAACACGATCACAAGAAGGGGTCATCATGAGAATCGGCATCGCAGCAATCGCAACGACAGGCGCCTTGCTATTGGCAGGGGCATCGAGCGCATCGGCAGCCGGCAGCCCGACATGTCAGGACATGTTCGGCAGCGGATGGAAGAACCACGGTGAGCACGTCCTCACCTACGTGAACAGCGAGGGCGGAGCTGCTGGCGGGGCTCCCGCACACCTCGACGCCAGGCCCGACGGACCCGCGCCGGGAGCGACATTTTGTCTGACCCAGGCAGCCAGTCCGGGCCTGCACTTCTGACCGCCCGGTCAGCAGCGGGACCGGCTCGACCCGGGCAAGTCCGTCACACGAGAATCCCGCGTCGTTCGGCGATCACCAGCGCCTCTCTTCGCGAGGCGGCCTGCAGCACGGCCAGGATCGCCGACACGTGGTGTTCGGTCGTGCGCACGGAGATGAACAGTCGCTCGGCGATCTCGACGTTTGACAAACCGTCTCTCACGAGGGCGAGCACCTCGAGCTGGCGCGCCGTCAGGCCTCCAGCGGTCCGGGCAGAGAAGCGCGGCCGGGCGGGGATCCCGGTGACGCCGTCATCTCGCAGCTGGTGTCTCACCCGTCCGGCCAACGGTACGGCTCCCAGCCGGTCGAGGATGCTGAGCGCCAGCAGCTGCGCCTCGCTGTCTCCGTCGGCCAGCGCGACCGCTCGGTGGTAGGGAAGTCGGCGCTCTTCCCACATCGCCGCTGCCGCCCGCCAGTTGCCGTCAATCTGCTGACGGTACGGCGGCGCGCAGACGACGGGCGCCTCGGTGATACACCCGGACTTCCAGAGCCAGAGACTCAACGCTCCGGCGATCCACGGATGGCCCAGCGAAACCGCCCAGCTCTGCATCCGCAGCGTGTCGTCTCCCACGGCATCGAAGTCGTCGGCCAGCCACGCATGCTCGGCGCGGGCGACGGCGATGAGCAGCCGTTCCTTGGGCTCCTGTCGCCGCTCCGCCTCGTTCAGCGCAAGCCCCAGAAGTTGCGCGGCGTCGCCTCTTCCGCGAATCGAGTGGATCCGTCCGAGCAGGCGTTGGACCGTGGGGAAATAGAACGGACTGTCCAGCCCCTTGACAGGCGCCAGCAGGGCTTCCGCCTCTTCGAATGCTCCGGAGAGAAGGCGATGGTGGGCCTCCAGCACCTCGAAGTCATGTCTGAAGGAGTCCCGCTCGCGGTCGAGAGCGACAGCCCGTCCCGCTGTGATGAAGCGCGACGCACGCTCCAGGTCACCACGAAGGAGCGCCACCTCGGCGATCTGCACACAGGCATGAATCTCGTGAAAGGCGTACCCGTGCCGTTGCGCGATCTTCAGACTGGCCTCCATCAGTTCACAGCCTGACTGGTATTCGCGCACCGAAGTCGTCGCACCCTTGATGCTCAGGGCGTGTGCGATCGTTGCCTGATCGTCCACCAGCTCGGCGGTGGCAATGGCCGAGTCGGCGAGCTCTACCGCCTCGTCGAGACGAAAGGCCATCCAGGCGAGTGCCGCGCACTCGCTCAGGGCCCGTGCTCGTTCGTGACTCGGCTCGGGCAGTCCTTCGAGGACCGTCACCGCCTCTGCGGCCGCAGCCTCAGCTGCAGGGCGATCGACGTCAAACCACCGCGCATGGCTCAGTTGGACCAAGCCTCGACTGAGGGCCTTAACGTCTCCAATTTTGCGCAGAGCCGCGACTCCTCTCGCTGCGCAGCGCGCGCCACGAACGGCATGCCCCAGAATTATTTCCTCCCGCGCCCAGGCCACGAGGATCCGCGTCCTCTCCTCTGGCGGAAACGCGTCGACATGCGAGTCGAGCAGCCGGAAGTGCTCTGCTGCTTCCTGGTGGCTGTCGAGTTGTGCTGCTTCGGTTGCCGCCAACGGAGCGAACCGGATGATGGAATCGACATCGTGCGCCCACCGTGCGTGATGAACGATGCGAGACGCGTCAGCGTCACTCGCCACGAGTGCGTCCAGCACGAGCTGGTTGAGCTGCGTGCGGGCATAGTTCGACAGTGACATCTCGACGCTACGGCGCACGACCTCGTGTCGAAACGCAAGGGCGACCGGCGAGATCTCCACGAAACCATGCGCCTCGCACTCGTCCAGCCCGTCGGGAGCCGGACCGACGCACGCGGCGACCAAGCCGTGCTCCATACGCCCGGGAACCACCGCGATCAACGACAGGAGGTGGTGCGCCTTGGGACCAAGTCGGCTCAGTCGGCCCAGCGTCAGCTCCCGGATCGAATTCGGTACCGATCCCCCCGGGCTCTGCAGCATCTCGGTCACGAAGAGCGGGTTGCCGGCCGTCAGTTCGTACAGACCTGCACCGGACTGCCCCCGGGCTCGTGCAAGATCGGAGACCGCATTCTCGGTCAGTGGGGGAAGCCCTAACCGGACGACCACCTCATTGGGCAGATCCCCCATGGCACGGACGAGCTGGTTGCCTTGATTTATCGACGCGTCGCGACACGTCACGATCAGGACACAGCGACGCTCGGCGACCCGACGACCCACATAGCTGATCAGATCGAGGGTGGCCTCATCCGCCCAGTGGGCATCCTCGATGACAAGCAGGGCCGGACGCTCTGCTCCGGCCAGCAGGTCAAGCACCGACCGATACACCCGTGGGCGGTCATTCGCGCGTAGAGCACTGAGCACGTTTGGTTCGGCATCGGCGATGTCCCACAACGGCCCGAACGGATGAGACGTCAGCAGGTCGTCGCAGCTGCCCCACCGGACGTCGGCCTCCCGCACATGCGCGTCGACGAAACACCGCACCAAGCTGGTTTTTCCTGCACCGGCCTCACCCCGAACGAGCACGACGCTTCCGCGTCCTTCGCGAGCACGATCCAGCGCATCGGCCAACTCGCTCGATTGAGCCTCACGCTCGAGGAGTCTCATCGCCGAAGTGTAGTTCAGGGCCCGACGATCGTGAGCGGCTTGATTCACTGCTTCGACGGTGAAGCGCAGCGATTGGAGGTGCAGCGGTCGGTCCTCGGGCCCGTGGTTCACCATCGGATCGAGCCCGTCGCTCAGCCACCACCCAGTAACCCTGGTGCGTTACGCGAGGTGGTCGGCCAGAGCGTCGAGCAGGCCTCGGGTACCTCCCTCGCGGTTCGGTCCGTCGGCCCAGAATTGGTCGAAGAAGACGCCGTGCTCGACGTGCGTGAATCGGGTGCCCGCGTCGATTGGCTCGAACTCCAGTGATGCCAGCGACGTCGACATGTGGACCCCGTCGAGCCACATGTCATACGTCGTGACGATGCGCACGTGCTCGACGATGTCGGTGTATGTGGCCTCGTAGCGTGAGACGGGACCTTGGTGAAATTGCCCCTCGTCGACATCGCGTCCGCCGACCCGGAAGTCGAAAACCCACTCGCCAGGCTCGACAGCGTCGCCCGCACCCCACCAGTCCAGCTTCTGTTCTTCATCGGCGAACGCAGCCCAGACGCGCTCAACGGGGACGGCGTAGTCGCGGGTCAGGGTGAACTCGGCGCGGGCGAGTCGGCGTTCAGTGGTCATGTACGTGTCCTATCGCGTGAAGGTGACGTGAATCGTGCCGCTCTCAGCTACTTCGATTGCCACCTCGTGGGTGAGTTCCAACCCGGCCAAGTCGTCCCAGAACTGATTGCCCCGGCCGAGCACGATCGGGGCGATCGCGACGTGCAGGTCGTCGACCAGGCCGGCGCGCAGGAAGTCGCGCGCACTGCTGACGCCACCGCCGACCCGAACGTCCAGACCTCCCGCGGCGTCGATGGCCTCGCCGAGCACCTCCTCGATCGCGGCATTGCGGAAGTGAAAGGTCGTCCCACCTTGCATCGGGATCGGCGGACGCGGCGCGGTGTGGGTCAAGACGTAGACGGGCGTGCCAAACGGTGGGGTGTCGCCCCACCAGCCCTGCCAGTCCGGATCGTCGGGAAAGGCATGTAGGCCGAACTTCCCGGCACCCATGATCTCGGCCCCGACGCCCTCGAAGTACGCGGCCGCGTAGGCGTCATCGATGCCGGTCGTGCCGGCGCCAGTGGTGTCGCCGAAGACCTGCTGCTGCATCGTGCGGGTCGCGATGTGGGGCCCCATGAGCCTTCCCCAGTCCTCCCCCATCGGATTCTCGGCGGTCTGACCGGCCGAGGTGTAGCCGTCCAGTGAGATGTTCAGGTCAACGCGTACGCGGGTCATGCGTGTTTCCTTTCGAGGTGGCGCGGGTCAGGTGGTTCTGTGCAAATGAATGGCAAGCCGGTCGGCCTGGTGCTCGGCGGGGGTTCGTTGCTCGCCGAGCCACAGGTGCAGGACGTCCAGGGCGCCCGGTCGCAGGCTCACGGTGCGGACACGTCCGCGCTTCTCCGACGTGACCAGTCCTGCGTCCTCGAGGACGCGCAGGTGCTGCATCAGCGAGGGCAATGCCATCGAGAACGGCGCCGCGAGCTCGGACACGACAGCCGGGGACTTCGCCAACCGCTCCACGACGCCCCGGCGCGTCGGATCCGCGAGAGCGCGGAGCACGGCGTCGAGGTCGCCCTGATAGTTAGGCACAGACCTAACTATGCTGGTGCGCCGCCCCGCCGTCAAACCGGTCCCGACGAATCGGCGGGGGGTGTCGACATCATTGATCAAGGCTTCCGACGTCGCCCGGCCGACGTCGTGTCGCCCCAGATCGACTTCGTCTTCTCGCTGCGCCTCATCCACCTTTGCGGACGATGACCGGAGCACGCGGTTTCCCGGTTGACGCCGACATCGGAGATCGAGCAGCTAGATTTGCCGCATGGCGACCCTCCCCAGCCCGATCACGAGAAGAATCAACGGGTACGAGACGTCCCTGCTGGACGTGGGCACGGGGCCCAGGGTGCTGGTCACGCACGGGGGTTGGATCGGCAACTGGGAGCTGTGGAAGCGCCCAGCCGCTGAGTTGTCGGCCCGCGGCTGGCGAGTCATCGCCTTCGACCACCGCGGCAGTGGCTCTTCCACCGCGCCGGTGACAAACCTTGATGACATGGTCGATGACCTCTTCGCGGTCATGGACCATTGTGGAGTCGAGCAGTGCGTGCTCGCTGGCGAATCGATGGGCTCGCTCGTTGTCGAGCGTGCTGTGGCGCGAGATCCCGGGCGCTTCACCCACTTGGTCGTGGTGGCTGGGGCAGCTCGCTTTCCCCGAACACCACCCATCCGAGCTTTTGGAGTCGGTCTACGGCGGGCTTACGACCCCACCCTGCGACTGTTCGTTCGCCTGGCGACACCCGAGCGGGACGCAGGTCGAGCGATCCGCGAATGGGGACTGCGATTTCTACGCCTGGCTGAGCCACAAGCGGCCCGAGCGCTCTTCACGCTTCTCGCGGGCACCGACCAGCGCGAACTGGTCAGCTCGATCAACGTGCCCACCTTGGTCATCCACGGGGCCGCTGACCTCATAGTTCCCCTGCCCTTCGCGCGCGAGCTGGTTCGACTGCAGCCCCACGCGAAACTGGTCGTCCTGCCCTGGGTAGGGCACGTGCCCACCATGACGCGCAGCACTCGCATCTGCGATGAAATCGAGCGCTTCACCATCGCGTGACCACGATTCCCGCCTACTACCCAGTCGACATTGGTCCGGCTGTTCGCTTCATGAGATACGCATCTGCGCCAATGACCGGTCGCAGCCGATCATGTTCGAATCGGTCACGGAGCCGAGGTCGTCTCTATCGTGACCTGCACATCGAGCGACCACTGAACCAGTCTCTGACCTGCGCAAACGGGACGATTCAGACGTTGAAACGGAACTCCACCACGTCGCCGTCGGCCATGACGTACTCCTTGCCCTCCATGCGTACCTTGCCGGCGGACTTGGCCGTGGCCATCGATCCGGCAGCGACGAGGTCATCGAACGACACGATCTCGGCCTTGATGAAGCCCCGCTCGAAGTCGGTGTGGATGACGCCAGCGGCCTGCGGTGCCGTGGCTCCCTTGGGAATCGTCCACGCGCGCGACTCCTTGGGACCCGCGGTGAGGTAGGTCTGCAGGCCCAGGGTGTCGAAGCCGACTCTGGCCAGAGCATCGAGGCCCGGCTCCTCCACGCCCATGTCAGCGAGCATCTCGGCACGCATCTGCTCGGCCTCCTCGTCGTCGCCCAGCTCGACCAGCTCGGCCTCGGACTTGGCGTCGAGGAAGATCGCCTCGGCCGGGGCGACGATCTCACGCATGCGGGCCTTGAGGTCTTCGTCGTTGAGCTCCTCGGTGTCGCAGTTGAACACGAACAGCTGGCGCTTGGCGCTCAGCAGGTGCAGGTCACGGATCGCGTAGAGGTCGAGCCCGGCCTGAAAGGCGCCCTGGCCGCCCTCCAGGACGGCCTGCGCCTCCTTGGCAGCTTCGAAGGCCGGCACCAGCGACTTGTCCTTGCGCGACTCCTTGTCGAGCCGGGGCAGCGCATTCTCCAGGGTCTGCAAGTCGGCGAGAATCAGCTCAGTGGAGATCGTCTCGATGTCGTCTGACGGCGAGACCTTGCCGTCGACGTGCGTCACGTCCTCGTCTCGGAACACGCGAGTGACTTGGCAGATGGCGTCGGACTCACGGATGTGAGACAGGAACTTGTTGCCGAGCCCCTCCCCCTCCGACGCGCCGCGGACGATGCCAGCGATGTCGACGAACTGCACGGTCGCGGGCAGCTGCTTGGCCGAGCCGAAGATCTCGGCGAGCTTGCCGAGGCGGTGATCGGGCACACCGACCACGCCGACGTTGGGCTCGATCGTCGCGAACGGGTAGTTCGCCGCGAGGACGTCGTTCTTGGTCAATGCGTTGAAGAGGGTCGACTTGCCCGCGTTGGGGAGTCCGACGATGCCGATGCTGAGAGCCACGATCGACAAGCCTACGGGTTCAGGGGCGGTCCAGTCGAAACGCCCGGAGCTTCAAGTCGCACCAGTCTCGGCGCAGGCCGAGATCTGCCGTGCGCGAGCGGAGCTCGTGTCTTCAGCGGTGACGAGGAAGATGCCCGCGGCTGGGTGAGGTCGGGAACGAATCGGCGAAGGGCCAGCCGCTTCGTCCGGATCATTTCCCGCACGACACGGTTCTACCAGCCGGCACACGTCAAACGCCGGGTCACACACCTGCCGGGTTCGATGGGTCAAAAGGAGCCCTGCGCAGCGCGGGCACCGCGAGGAAAGGAACCGCAGATGGCGCTATTCATGGACGTCCACAACATCGAGGGCGGGGTGTCGGCCAAGGATGTCGCCGGCGCGCACCAGGCCGACCTCACCACGCAGGGTGCGTACGGGGTCAACTACCTCCGCTACTGGGTCGACGAGGAGGCCGGCAAGATCTTCTGCCTGGTCGACGCGCCGGACGCCGAGGCAGCCAACACCGTGCACAAGGAGGCGCACGGACTCGTTGCCGACGAGATCTATCCCGTGAGCGAGTTCTCCTGATTCGCCCAGAACCCTGAGAGGGGCGGCGCAGCCGTGACAGAATTCGCTGTCAAATGAGCTTCGCCGTCCACCTCTTGGGCAGACCGCACATCGCGCGGTCATCCGGTGACGCCTACCAGTTCCGCAGCCGCAAGAGCTGGGCGATCCTCGCGTACCTCGTGCTGAGTGACAGACCTCCGAGCCGGAGCCAGCTCGCGACGCTGCTTTTCTCCGAGGCTGACGACCCCATCCGGGCGCTTCGCTGGAGCCTTGCCGAGATACGCCGCGCGATCGGCGACGAAGGATCGGTCGACGGTGACCCGATCGTGCTCCGGCTGGCCGACGACACGGTCGTGGACGTCGACACCGTCATGAGGGGTGCGTGGGCCGAGGCCGTCGACCTCCCTGGCCTCGGGTCGGACCTGCTGGAGGGCATGGCACTGCGGGGCGCCCCGGTCTTCGAGACCTGGCTCCTGTCCAAGCAGCATCATGTGGCGGCGGCGTCGGAAGCAATTCTCCACGAGGCCGCGCTGGGAGCGATGGCTCGTGGCGCGATCGACCAGGCGCTCGATTACGGCGTTCGTGCCGCCGCGATGAGCCCGCTCGATGAGAACCACCAGGCCCTCCTGATCCGGCTCTACCGGATGGACGGTGACGACGTCGCGGCCAACCGACAGTACGCCGCGTGTCACGAGATGTGGGGCCGCGAGCTGGGAACCGTCCCGGGAGCAGCCGTCGAGGCTGCGAGGCAGGACCCTGTCGCCGCCCTCCCTGAAGCAGCCGAGGACGAAGCCACGATCGAGGCGATCCTCGAAGCCGGCTCGGCTGCTATCGACGTCGGCGCGACCGCCTCCGGGCTGACGTCGCTGAGACTGGCCTCGCGACTGGCCGATCACGCGGAGTCCGGTCGCCTGATGGTCGGCGCACGTATTGCACTGGGTGAGGCGCTGATCCGCTCCCTTCGCGGGCAGGACGAGGAAGGACTGACCCTGATCCACGAAGCCGATGAGATCGCCACCGCCCACGGCCTGACCGACGAGATGGCTCGAGCCCGGACCGAGCTCGGATACGTCGACTTCCTCCGAGGTCGCTACGACCGCTCGGAATACTGGCTCAACGACGCACTCCGTCTCGGCCCGCACCCCTCCATCGCGGTGAAGGCCACGACCTACCTGGCTGAGGGCGAGAGCGATCGCGCCGGCTATCCCCGCGCGACCAGACTCCTGGGCGAGGCGATCCAGCTCGCCCGGTCCACCGGCAACATCCGCGCGGAGGCCTACGCGCTCTCGATGCTCGGGCGAATCCACCTGCTCCGTGGTTCCTTGGAGACTGCGTGCCACGAGCTCGACGCAGCCATCGAGCTGGCAGAGCGTGACCACTGGCTGGCGTTCCTGCCCTGGCCTCAGGCACTCCGGGGCGATGCCCAGCTGGCCCTTGGCGACCCGGAGACCGCGTCGGTGGCCCTGCACCAGGCGTTCGCCCGCGCCTGCCAGCTCGGCGACCCCTGCTGGGAGGGCATCTCCGCCCGGGGTGTGGCCCTCGTCGCAGAGTCGGCCGGCGACGTCGAGCTCGCCTTCTCGACACTGTCCGACGCCCGTCGGCGTACGAATCGACTGTCCGACCCGTACACGTGGCTGGACGTCCACATCCTCGACGCGCTCTGCGCGGTCGGCGTGCGACACGGCCACGAGCAGAGCACGGCATGGGTCACCGAGATGCGCGGCTTGGCCTCGCGGACCGGCATGAGAGAGCTCGTCGTCCGATCACTGGTCCACGGAGCGACGCTCGGCAACACCGAAGACCTGTTGACCGCCCGGCTGCTCGCGGCCGACATCGACAACCCCGTCCTCGACGATCTGCTCGACAGCGTCAATCCCTGAATCTGTCTGCGGCGCGCCCCATGCTGAGTTCATGGAAGCCTTCCCTCTCCTCCTGACCGCCCTGCTTGCACTCGTCGCCGGTCTCGCCATCGGCATGCTGCTCGGCAGCCGCCGCGCGCCGTCTGCCTCGGCGCACGACCTCAGCCTGTCCAGCGCGGCGACCGCACAGGCCGTCGAGCCGGTGCGCGAGAGCCTCGACCGCTTCGGCGAACGGCTGCGCGAGCTCGAGGCCAGCCGCATCGAGTGGCACGCCCAGCTGCGCGAACAGGTCGACGCCGTCCGCCTGACCAACGACTCCCTCCGCAAGGAGACCGCGTCGCTGGCCACCGCGCTGCGCCGCCCACAGGTGCGCGGACGGTGGGGCGAGATGCACCTCAAGCGCACCGCCGAGCTCGCCGGCATGCTCGACCACTGCGACTTCGAGCTGCAGGTCAGCGTGCAGGGCGACTCCTTGCTGCGTCCCGACATGGTCGTCCGACTCGCAGGCGGCAAGTGCGTCGTGGTCGACTCCAAGGTTCCCCTCGACGCCTACCTCGACGTGACCGAGGCGGAGACCGAGGAAGAGGGCATCGCGCACCTGCGCCGACACGCCCGTCAGGTGCGCACACACATCGACCAGCTCGCCGCCAAGTCCTACTGGTCGCAGTTCGACCAGGCCCCCGAGTTCGTCGTGCTGTTCGTCCCCGGTGAGTCGATCCTGTCCGCCGCCCTGGAGGCCGAGCCCGCCCTGCTGGAGTACGCCTCAGCCAAGAAGGTCGTGCTCGCGACACCGACCACCCTCATCGCGTTGCTCCGCACCGTGGCCTATGCGTGGACCCAGGAGCAGCTCGCCGCCAACGCCCGAGAGATCCAGACGATCGCCCGCGAGATGTACGACCGGATCGGCACCGTCGCCGGCCACGTCGACAAGCTGGGCCGCTCGCTGGAAAGCACGGTGCGGTCGTACAACGATGCGGTGAGCTCGATCGAGTCACGCTTCCTGGTCACGGCGCGCAGGCTCAACGCCCTCCACGTCTCCGACACCCCCGTCGACCCACCCCGTCTCGTGGAGACGACACCCCGTTCATTGACCGCTCCCGAGCTCGTCGATGAACTAACGTCATAGCCATGTCACAGGCGGTGTCCCGCACACCTGCAGCCTTGGCCCGACGCGATCTCAGCGCTCGCCAGGCGATCGTGGCAGCCTGCACGGCGATGGCGGCGACCATCGGCCTGGACCTGATGGACGGCCACCTCGGCGTGCTGTTCTCAATCAGTTTCGTCCTGATCGCCGTGACCGTCCCGCTGGCCGTCGACATCCGCGCGCTGCTCCCCGCCGGCGTCATGCCTCCCGCCCTGCTGATCGGCAGCCTCCTGCTGGTGAGCATGTTGGTCCCCTCCGCGATCCGGGTGGACGGTCTGGCCACCGACGCCGGGACCATCGCCCGGCTGATCGCAGCGGTCATCGACCACGGCATGACCCTGGTCGTGGGTCACGGCCTAGCCCTTGGCGTCATCGCGCTTCGGGTCCTGTCCGACCCGGACCGCCAGCCTCAGCCGTTCGCCTGATCAATGAAGCACCAGCGCCAGGCCTCCCCCGCTTCGAAGCTGCGCATCACCGGGTGATCGCTGTCCTCGAAGTGTTTCGTGCTGTGCCTGCCGACCGAGGAGTCGCAGCACCCCACATGACCGCAGGCCATGCAAAGCCTCAGGTGCACCCATTCGGTCCCTTCGACGAGGCACTCCTCGCACCCCGTAGGGGTGTTCGGGGCCGGCACGGAGGTCGCGTCGGCGAGATGCACGCACGCTGCCTCGCGATCGGTTGACGGACGTAGGTCCTCCTCGCGATCGGCCGAGATCTCATCGTCATAGGCCCGGTCCAAGATCGACTCCTCGACGTCCAACGAGTTCATGATCAGCCCGAGAACCGACTGATCCACGGTGCCGAGAGTACGCATGTGCAGGAGCTCGTCCCGCTCGCGGCGGATCATCTCGCCCCGGACTCGGGCATACTGCGCGCTGGGCGTCTCGTCGCCACCACCGAGCCGCTCCCACACCGCATTCGTCCGGTCAGTGGCGCGCTCACGGAGCCGATGCATGATCGCCTCGGAGACGTCAGTTGTCACCTCGTGATCGAGGTAGGCCATGCCGGCATCGGTCACGGCCTGCAGCGCCGTTGCCTCCTGCAGGTGGTCCTCCTGCGCGTTCGGCCCGGGAACCTTCAGGACACGGACCAGCCACGAGATGGTGAGCCCCTGGATCAGCAGCGTCCCCACCGTCACCACGAAGGCCATCAGCACGAGAACCTCGCGCTCGGGGGTGTTCGACGGCAGCAGGAACACCGCCGCCAGCGTGACCACGCCCCGCATACCGGTCCACGCCACCAGGAAGACCGCCCGCGGGTCAGGCTGCGGTTCCCGGGCCGCGATGCTCGGGACCATCAGCGGTAGGTACGTGGCCGGGAAGACCCACACGATCCGCAACAGGATCACCGTCGCCAGCACCACCGCGCAGGCGATCGCAATCTCGGCGACCGTCATGCTGCTGTCGCCGATGTCCATCAGAATCGCGCGAATCTGCAGACCGATCAGCAAGAAGACCGAGTTCTCCAGCACGTACGAGATCGTGGTCCAGTTGGTCCGCTCGAACAGCCGGGACGACGCAGACTGGATCCGCGGCGACCTGTGACCCAGGATCACCCCGGCCACGACCACCGCGAGGACGCCGGACGGCTCCGAGTCGATTCCGGGCACATGGATCGCCTCGGCCGGCAGATAGGCGATCCACGGGGTCAGCAATGACACTGCGACATCCGTGACGTCATCGTTGATGTGACTGCGAATCTTGCCGATCACGGTCGCCACGACCAGTCCGATCAGGATGCCGCCGACGGCCGAGACAGCGAACCCGGCCCCCACCTGCCACACGCTGACCGTCCCGGAGATCGCTGCGATCGAGGTCCGCAGCGTCACGATCGCGGTGGCGTCATTGACCAGACTCTCGCCCTCGAGGATCGTCACGACCCGGCGAGGCAGACCCACCCGCCTCGCAATCGCGGTGGCGGCGACCGCATCCGGCGGCGCAACAACGGCGCCCAGCGCCAGCCCCACCGCGAGCGGCACGTCGAGCAGTGTCCAGACGACGAGACCCACGCCGACCGTCGTGAACAGCACGAGCCCGACCGACAGCAGCGCAATCGGCCGGCGGTAGGTCCGCACGTCGATGAGTGACGTGCGGATCGCAGCGGCGTACAGCAAGGGCGGGAGAAGGCCGACCAGCACGATCTCGGGCGTCAGCTCGAATACAGGGACGAACGGCAGGTACGAGGAGACCAGACCGACCACGATCAGCACGAGGGGCGCGGGCACGCCCACCCGACCCGCCCCGGCGCTCACCGACACGACGATCGCCAGCAGGGTCACGAGGGTCAGAGCGGTCTCCACAGCTCCATTCTCGCAGTCTCACTCAGCGGTGCGGACCGAACTGCCCGGTTCCGTGAGTACGCAACCAGCACGGGGCCCGGCAGCAGCACCGAACGGCGCGTACAGAGCTCAGCGGTACGAGACGCCGGCAACCTTCATGTCGCGACGCAGCTCGGGCGGGAGCGCGAAGATCAGACTCTCGTCGGC
The DNA here is from genome assembly GCF_049587115.1 of Aeromicrobium sp. Lineage (GTDB taxonomy): Bacteria > Actinomycetota > Actinomycetes > Propionibacteriales > Nocardioidaceae > Aeromicrobium. The sequence goes on along the minus strand of NZ_JBAVDI010000083.1, from coordinate 7,051 downwards.
CGTACGGACTGCCTCGGCGCCCGGGTGGCCGCGGTCGGCGAGGTAGCCGAGCACCTCCTGGACCAGGTCGTCCGGCACCGAGGCGCCCGAGGTGACGCCGACGTGCTCGACGCCGTCGAGCCATGACTCGTCGATCTCGGAGATGTCGTCGATGCGGTAGGACGCCTTCGCACCGGCCTCCAGAGCGACCTCTACGAGGCGGACGGAGTTGGAGGAGTTGGCCGATCCCACCACGATCACCAGATCAGCGTTCTTTGCGATCTCCTTGACCGCGACCTGGCGGTTCTGCGTCGCGTAGCAGATGTCGTCACTCGGCGGATCCTCCAGCTGCGGGAACTTCTCGCGCAGCCGGCGCACCGTCTCCATTGTCTCGTCGACACTCAGTGTCGTCTGCGACAGCCACGACAGCCGCGTGCCCTCCGGGAACTCGAGGGCGTCAACGTCGTCGGGCGTCTGGACCAAGGTGATGTGGTCGGGCGCCTCGCCGGCGGTGCCCTCGACCTCCTCGTGTCCTTCGTGCCCGATCAGCAGGATGCGGTAGCCCTCGCTGGCGAAGCGTCTCGCCTCGTGGTGAACCTTGGTGACCAGAGGGCAGGTCGCATCGATGGTCTTGAGGCTGCGCTCGGCGGCTTCGGCATGCACCATCGGCGAGACCCCGTGAGCCGAGAAGACCACGGTCGCGCCCTCTGGCACCTCGTCGAGCTCCTCGACGAAGATCGCGCCGCGCTCCGAGAGGTTGTTGACGACGTGCTTGTTGTGCACGATCTGCTTGCGGACGTAGACCGGGGCGCCATAGAGGTCGAGTGCCTTCTCCACCGTGATGACGGCGCGGTCGACACCCGCGCAGTAGCCTCGCGGGTCGGCCAGCAGCACGCTGCCTCCGACGGGGGGCATACCGAGCTCGATCGTGGAAGACATGTGGACGAGTCTAACGGTGTCGGGCCAGCGCCCTAGGGTGTGCGTATGGCTCTGGAGACGACTGCGGATCAACCCGCGCCGCTGCGCCAGGTCTCCCAGCTGATCGACGGCTACATCGGGCGCCTCGGCGCGGTCTGGGTCGAGGCCGAGATCGCGCAGCTCACCCGCCGTCAGGGGGTGTGCTTCCTGACCCTGCGCGACCTCGTTGCCAAGATCTCGATCGACGCCACCTGTCACGTCAGCGTGCTGGACTCTTCGCCGGGCGCCATCACCGAGGGTGCCCGCGTGATCGTCCACGCCAAGCCGTCGTTCTACGCACCCCGCGGGGCGCTCGCACTCGAGCTTCGGGAGATCCGCCCGCAGGGCGAGGGCGAGCTGCTGGCCCAGCTCGAGCGCCGCAAGCAGCTGCTGGCGGCGGAGGGGCTCTTCGACCCGCGCCACAAGAAGCGCCTCCCGGTCCTCCCCCGCGGCATCGGGCTGATCACCGGGAAGAACTCTGCGGCCGAACGTGACGTGCTGCAGAATGCGCGAGTGCGTTGGCCGGACGTGCGCTTCGTGGTCCGGCACGCCCTGATGCAGGGCAACGGCTCCGCACTCGACGTCATGCGCGGCCTGGCCGAGCTGTCGTCCGACGAATCGGTCGAGGTCATCGTGATCGCTCGCGGCGGCGGGTCGATCGAGGACCTGTTGCCCTTCTCCGACGAGGCCCTCATCCGCGCCGTGCACGCCTGTCCCACACCTGTGGTCAGCGCGATCGGGCACGAGCCCGACAGCCCGATCCTTGACCTGGTCGCTGACCTGCGGGCCTCCACCCCGACCGATGCGGCCAGGCGGATCGTGCCGGACGTCACCGAAGAGCTCGCCGGCCTGGCCTCTATGCGCGAGCGAGCCAGGTTTGCGATCGGCGCACTGGTTGGACGCGAGGTGCACGGCCTGGCCGCCATTCGCTCCCGCCCGGTTCTCGCAACTCCGACGACTCTGGTCGACGTGCAGCAGGGACTGATCCACGATGCCCGTGACCGGGCCCGCCGCTCACTTGGCCACCGTCTCGATCGCGCAGGCGACGAGATCGGACACCAGCTGGCACGAGTCCGTGCGCTGTCCCCGCTCGCGACACTCGAGCGCGGCTATGCCGTCGCGCAGCTGCCCGACGGGACTGTGGTGACCTCGATCGACCACGCGAACGCTGACGCCGAGCTCAACATCCGGGTCGTTGACGGCACGATCGCCGCACGCGTCCTGACCACCGATCCCACTCCGCACGGCAAGGAAGGCGACCATGGCTCAGGCACCTGAGACCCCCGAGATCCCCTACGAGCAGGCGCGGGACGAGCTGATCTCGGTCGTGCAGAAGTTGGAGGTCGGTGGCACGAGCCTCGAGGAGTCGCTCGCCCTGTGGGAACGCGGAGAGGTGCTGGCCGGCGTGTGCCAGCAATGGCTCGACGGCGCGCGCAGTCGTCTGGCTGCCGCAGCGGGTCAGCTCGACGACAACGACGAGACGTAGTCCTCGACGACCCGCCGCGACGCGGTCGAGCTGACGAGGATCGTGATCCCGCCGTCGCGGCGCACCAGCGTCAGCCGCTTCTTCGGGCCGGACCGTACGGTCCAGTCCTCTCCGGCGATGGCGGCCGTGCCGACCTTCTTGCTGCCGTCAGCGAAGCGATCGACGGCCCGGTCGACACCGACCTTGACCTGCTCGAGCCCGATGTAGTCGTTCTGGTCGGTCAGCACGCCCAGATGCCACGAGCTGGGCTCGTACCGCGCCGAGGTGGCGGTCCAGGTGTCCGGCAGGCTCCTGGGTGCCAGCAGCGGGAAGTCCGCGACGGGCCGCGCCTGGCCGACGATCGTCACGTAGTCGACCGACGCAACCCGGTCGTCGGGGTTGCGAGTGAAGAACCGGCCGACGCCCCAGACCGCGAGGACGATCAGCGCAATCGCGACGACGGAGCGAATGATGTCGCCCATCGAGGGGTTGCCGCGGGCCGAGCGGGGAGCGCTCATGGCCGGACCTCCGTGATGTGTCCCTCGATTTACCAGTCTGTCGTCAGCGTTACCAGTTTACGGGCCGGTCACCAGCGGGAAGTCGACCGGTCGGACGCCGACACCCTCCCGCTAGGATGACCGCGTGGACAGCCTCCAGCCGGCAGCACAGGCCCCAGATCGCAACCTTGCCCTCGACCTCGTTCGTGTGACGGAGGCGGGCGCGATGGCCGCTGGCCGATGGGTGGGCCGCGGCGACAAGAACGGCGCCGACGGTGTCGCCGTCAACGCGATGCGCACGCTGATCAACACCGTGCAGATGAACGGCGTCGTCGTGATCGGGGAGGGCGAGAAGGACGAAGCCCCGATGCTGTTCAACGGCGAGCAGGTCGGTGACGGCACTGGCCCCGAGTGCGACGTCGCGGTCGACCCAATCGACGGCACGACGCTCACCGCGAAGAGCCTCCCGAACGCCGTCTCGGTCATGGCCGTCGCGCCGCGCGGATCGATGTACGACCCCTCGGCGGTGTTCTACATGGAGAAGCTCATCGCGGGGCCGGAGGCAGCCGACCTTGTCGACATCCGCCTGCCAGTCGCCGAGAACATCGCCCTGGTCGCCAAGGCCAAGGGAATTTCGCACAGCGACGTGACGGTCTGCGTGCTCGACCGCCCCCGCCACCAAGGTCTCGTCGACGAGATCCGTGCCGCCGGAGCCCGGATCAAGTTCATCATCGACGGTGACGTCGCTGGCGGCATCACGGCGGCGCGACCCGACACCGGGGTCGACCTGCTGGTCGGCATCGGCGGCACCCCAGAGGGCATCATCACGGCGTGCGCCATCAAGGCCATCGGTGGCACGATCCAGGGCAAGCTGTGGCCGGTCGACGACGACGAGCGGCAGCGCGCGATCGACGCCGGACATGACCTCGACCGGGTGCTCTACACCAATGACCTGGTCGACACCGACGACTGCTTCTTCGTCGCAACCGGCATCACTGACGGAGAGCTCATGGCCGGCGTCCGCTACGGCGCCGGCAAGGCCTACACCGAGTCGATCGTCATGCGATCGCGCAGCGGCACGATCCGCAAGATCAGCAGCGAGCACCAGCTCGGCAAGCTGCAGGCGTACTCCTCGATCGACTATGAGCACTGAGGCGGGCATGAGCAGATCAGGGGAGCAGTTCGCATCATTGCCATCCGGGATCGACATCTGTTTCGAGACCTTCGGCGACGCGGACAACCCGGCGATCCTGCTGGTGATGGGTCTCGGCGGGCCGATGGGGTGGTGGTCAGACAACTTCTGCCAGAAACTGGCCGATCGTGGCTACCTCGTCATCCGTTACGACAACCGCGACACCGGCCGTTCCACAAAGCTGCGGCAGCACTCCGTCGGCAAGGTCGACCTCGTGCGAGCCTTTGCTGGCCTGGCCAAGGCGCCGTACGGCATTCCTGACCTCGCCGACGACGCGTTCGGTCTGCTCGACCACCTCGAGGTGCAGCGAGCTCACCTGGTCGGTGTCTCGATGGGCGGCATGATCGTCCAGACGATGGCGATCACCAGCCCGCATCGCGCACTGTCGATGACCTCCATCATGTCGACGACCGGCAACCGTCGGGTGGGCTGGCAGCACCCGCGGGTCATCCCGGCGATGCTCGCCTCGGCCGGGCGCACCCGCGACTCGTACGTCGAGCGGTCCCTGCGAACCTCGGCGGTCATCGGTTCGCCTGCCTTCCCCAGCGACGAGGAGACGTCCCGCGCGCGGGCGTACGAGACGTACGACCGCGGCTGGATCGCCAGTGGGGTCGCTCGACACATGCTGGCGGTGCTGACCCAGTCCGACCGCACCAAGAAGCTCGCCGAGCTGGACCTGCCGGTCACGGTGATCCATGGGCTCAACGATCCCCTGGTGCACCGTTCCGGTGGCCGAGCCGTCGCAAATGCCGTCGCGGGTTCGGAGCACATCGAGATCGCCGGCATGGCGCACGACCTGCCGGAGCAGCTGTACGACACGTACATCGAGGCGATCGTGCGCACCGCGGAGCGCGCTGAGCCGCACTGAACCCTTCCGCATCTGCGGAGGTGTGCGGGGGTGCATGGCCGCAAAAAATGATCTAGTCTGGCCTGCGTGACGCAGATCCGTATCGCCGATGCCGCTCGCTTTCTGGGCGTCAGCGACGACACAGTGCGTCGATGGATCGGCGGCGGCACGCTCTCGTCAGTGACCGACGCGGCTGGTCGCATGGCGATCGAGGGACGCACGCTGGCTGAGTTCGTCAAGGCTCAGGCCGGCTCGTCCGGCGACGCCGTATCTGTCAGCTCGGCCCGCAACCGCTTCGTCGGGCTGGTCACGGCGGTCAAGGCCGACAACGTCATGGCCCAGGTCGAGATGCAGTGCGGTCCCTTCCGCGTCGTGTCATTGATGAGCAGTGAGGCCGTCGGCGAGCTCGGACTGGAGCCGGGCTCGGTCGCCGTCGCGGTGATCAAGTCGACCAATGTCATCATCGAGTCCCTCGCTCTGCCGACATGAGGCATCTCCTGCTCGCGGCGACCTTGTGCTTGACGCTGACCGCATGCTCCGACAGTTCGCGGGGCGATCGCGCCGGGGGCGGCACTCCGCGAGTCACGATCACGGTGTTCGCTGCCGCCTCCCTCAAGGACACGTTCACCGAGATCAGGCGCCAGTTCAAGGCCGAGCACCTCGACATCGCCGTCGAGTTCAGCTTCGCCGGCTCCTCGGACCTCGTGGCGCAGATCCAGCAGGGAGCACCGGCCGACGTGTTCGCCTCGGCGGACATGCGGACGATGGATACCGCAGCGGCCGCTGGGGTCCTCGACGGAGACCCGCGGAGCTTTGCCACCAACACGCTCGAGATCGCGACCCCTCCGGACAATCCGGCCCGGGTCGCATCCGTCTACGACCTCGGGGATCCACGAATCCGCACCGTGGTGTGTGCGCCACAGGTGCCGTGCGGAGCGGCTGCGGTGGGGGTCCAGAAGGCCGCTGGCATCGACATCCCTGCTGTCAGCGAGGAGCAGTCGGTCACCGACGTCCTCGGCAAGGTCATGGCTGGCGAGGCCGACGCGGGCCTGGTCTACGTCACCGATGTCAGGGCGGCCGGCGACCAGGTCGCCGGTATCCAGCTCCCCGCATCCGCCAGAGTCGTCAACACCTACCCGATCGCCGCGCTCCGGCGCAGTTCGCACAAGGCAGCAGCCCGGCTGTTCGCGTCGTTCGCGGCCGGACCTCGTGGCCGCGCCGTGCTGACCGCCGCCGGATTCGGCGCACCCTGACATGGCGGGCGGTACCTCGGGGCTCCCCCGATGGGTCCTGGCGCCAGCGGCCGTCGGCGCACTGTTCGTCATTCTCCCCCTCGCCGCGATGGCCTCCCGGGTCGACTGGGGCCGGTTCCTCACGCTGATCTCGTCCGAGTCCTCGCAGGCTGCCCTGTGGCTCAGCCTGCGCACCTCCGCCGTGAGCACGGTGCTGTGCGTCCTTCTGGGAGTACCGATGGCGCTCGTGCTGGCCAGGACCACGTTTCGCGGGCAGTCGGTCGTGCGTTCGCTGGTCCTGCTGCCGCTGGTGCTGCCACCGGTCGTCGGCGGCATCGCACTGCTCTACACGTTCGGACGCCGTGGGCTGCTCGGCCAGAGCCTCGACGTGCTGGGCCTGCAGATTGCGTTCTCCACGACTGCCGTCGTCATCGCGCAGACGTTCGTGGCCCTGCCGTTCATGGTCGTGAGCCTCGAGGGCACGCTCCGGACCGCCGGTCAGCGGTACGAGGTCGTTGCCGCGACACTGGGCGCCCGCCCCTCCACCGTCCTGCGCCGTGTCACCCTCCCCATGGTCCTGCCGGGGATCGCCGCCGGGGCTGTCCTGTCCTTCGCGCGGGCGCTCGGCGAGTTCGGCGCGACGATCACCTTCGCGGGCAGCCTCGAAGGGGTGACGCGAACACTCCCGCTGGAGATCTACCTGCAGCGCGAGACCGACCCGGACGCGGCGGTGGCCCTCTCGCTGGTGCTGGTCGTGGTCGCGGTCCTGGTCATCGGACTGGTTCGCGGTGGCCGGAGCGCAACGCCATGAGCCTGCAGCTGAATGCCACGATCGCTGCTCGGGACGTCGAGGTCTCGCTCGAGGTCGCCACCGGCGAGACG
>NZ_JBAVDI010000082.1:0-2728 GCF_049587115.1 Aeromicrobium sp. | reverse complement strand
TGCTGCGCAGCCGGGCGAGCAGGGGGGCGCTCAGCTCGGCGGTCGACAGCCCCGCGGCTGCGGGAGTGCCGTCGCTGGTGACGGCGGTCGCCGTGGTGAGGTTCTTGACCACCGTGTTGTTGACGATGTTGACGAAGGCCGCGTCGTCCAGGGCGATGCCGCCACCCTCGTGCGCCGAGACGTTGTTGGCGATGGTGTTGTTGGTGATGGCGATGGTCTCCGGCGAGCTTGCCGTGATGTGGGTCCCCGAGGTCTGCAGGAGCCGGATGCCGCCCCCGTCGTCGTTGGCGAGGTTGGCCTGGATCCGGTTGGCGTCGATGGTCACCGGTCCGGTGCCCTCGGACAGCTGGGTCGTCGTTGCCGGCAGCTCGCCGGCGACCATGATCGCGCCGCCCTCGTCGTAGGAGGAGTTGAACCAGATCGTGTTGTGGTCGATCGACCCACCGAGGGAGTAGCCCGCGGACTTGGCCGTGGGGTGGGCCTGGTAGCCGTAGGCCGAGACCGCACCGCCGTACTCCGAGGAGTGGTTGCCGCAGATCGCGTTGTTGTCGACGGAGTACCCGTCGCTGCCGGTGAACAGCCCGATGCCGCCGGCGAGGTTGGTCCCGCCGTTGTCACGGATCTGGTTGTGGGAGATGACGGTGCCGTAGTTCTTGCTGTCCCCGCCGTAGGGCGTTCCCACGCGGATGCCACCACCGTAGGACCCGCCGTTGCCGACGATGAGGTTGTTGGTGACCCGCATGCCCTGCACGGTGTTGTGGGCGTAGATGCCGCCACCCTGGGCCACGATGGCCCCGCTTCCGCCGTAGGGCGTGCGCACCCCGCCGGTGATGAGGTTGACGTTGGTGGGCTGGTCGACCTGGATGCCCCCGGTGATCTGGAAGCCGTCGATGCTCACGGGGTAGGACGAGGGCACCGAGCTCGTGGAGGGAGACAGGACGGTCACGACCGCACCGTCGGGGACCGCGGGCGGCCCGGCGTAGGTGAGGCTGCCCAGCAGGGCGAGCCACGCGGCTCCGTTGTCCTGGTCGACGCTGAAGCTGGAGCCGTCGACGATGGTGCCGGGCACCCAGCTGCCGTCGGTCGCGAACCCGCCGGGACCGAAGCCCTGCAGGGCGACCCTGTTGTGGACGATGAGGTTCTCGGCGTACTCCCCGCGCGGGTTGACCGCCGTGGCGGCGCCCGGCTTGACGACGACGAGCCAGTACGGCGCCGCCGCCGTCGGACGCGCGGCCTCCAGGGCGGCCTGGATGGTCCGGTAGGTGCTGGCGGGTCCCACCTCGGCAATGCGCGGGTTGTCCCGGTTGGCGCCAACCGTGCCGCCGAGCGCGTTGAGGACGCGCAGGGTGAGGGAGTTCGACGCGTGCTGGCCGTTGCTGCCCACGATGTCCAGCTGCTGCGCGCCGGCGGTCGCGTTGGTCGGCACGACGAAGGAGATCTGGCTGTCGCTCCAGCCGGAGGTGGTCATCGTGGTGGTGCCGAGCCTGAGCACCCCGGCGGTGGCACCGAAGCCCTTGCCCGTGATCGTCACGGTCCGGGCTGTGGTGGAGTCGCCACGCCGGACGAAGACCTTGTCCACCGCGAAGACCTGCGGCGTCACCGGGTCCACGTCGCAGACGGTCGGGTTGGCCACGGAGGTGTCGGGCGTGAGGACGGTCGAGGCCACCTGCGTCGGTGCGGTGTCCGTCACCGTGTAGAGGCCCGGCCAGCCCTGGAAGGTGGCGGAGATGGTCCGGAACCGCGGGTTGTAGTCCTGGTTGAGGGCGCCGGGCGCGCCGGGGTCGTTGCCGGTGAAGCGGTACATGTTCGGGCACGGGCCGGCGGGGACGGGGCAGTTGTAGGTGCCGGTCGAGGGCATCAGTGCCTCGTACATCCCGTTGAAGTCGGTGTGGGCGGTGTAGGCGAGGCGTCCCGCGGAGTCGTAGAGGCCGACGGGGACGTAGGGCAGCCCCTGGGCCTCGCCGAAGTTCACGCTGCGCTTGTCCAACGTCAGACCGAGGTCGTTGAGCGTCACGCCCCAGAAGTGGGTCGGGATCGGCACGTCGGTGTAGAGGCTGAACGTCGGTGCCGTGGTCTGCCCGGCCCGCACGGTGACGAGCTTGTCCTGGCAGGAGGGGCGGTCCTGGCCCTGGAAGGGGCTGCCACCGTTGGCGAGGAAGTCCTCGTCGGTCACGTCGACCTTGTGCAGCGGGCCCGCGCAGCCGGACACGATGCCACCGGTCTGCGACGGGGGCTGGGAGGGCGGTGTGACGTCAGGCGTGGGTGGACCGCCCGGGTCGGCTGCGATCGCCGGGGTGGCTGGCGGGAAGTTCTCCTGGGGCAGGTAGCTGTCACCGGTGAAGACGTTGACGGCCTCCTCGGAGGTCACCTTGTACATCGCGCCGCCCCCGACCGGGTTGTCCGGGATGTCGACCCCGACGAGGTAGTCGGTGGCGACCAGCGGCTGCGGGTCGTAGCCGGCAGCGGCCAGGTCGGCGTACAGCGCCAGGTCGTGGTCGGGGGCGGGGTTGCGCTGGTCACCCACGGGGTACTGGTTGACCTTGGACTCGGAGAAGCCGTAGTTGCCGTTGACGGTCTGCGCGCCACCGGCTGCGTCGGACGGCCCTGCCGTGAAGCCCATCATGGGCGACTCGACACACATCCGGTTCGCGTCGGCCCCGGACTGCGGCAGCGCCAGCTGGTCGGTGAGCTCGTCACCGTTGTAGAGGCGCGCGGTGCAGCCGCGCGG
>NZ_JBAVDI010000081.1:0-3363 GCF_049587115.1 Aeromicrobium sp. | reverse complement strand
GAAGAGGTCAGGAGTTCGAATCTCCTATGCTCCACCAGCACGTAGACGGCCCCGGGTGCACAGCGCCCGGGGCCGTCTACGGGGTTGCGACCCGGCTCAGGCCAGGACGTCGGCGTGTGGGGTCGCGGCCGCCGCGCGCCGCTTCCGTCCCCGGAGGTAGGCGACGGTCCCCGGGATGATCGACAGACCCGCGAGGCCGATCGTGATGATCTCGATGTGCCCGGCGATGACCGGGATGCCGCCGAACAGGAAGCCGGCCGAGACGATCCCGATCGACCACACGATCGCGCCAACGACATTGAACATGGTGAATCGCGGACGCGGCATGTGGCCGACACCGGCGACCGCCGGGACGAACGTGCGGACGACCGGGACGAATCTGGCGAGCACGACGGCCTTGGGCCCGTGCCGGTCGAAGAACTGCTGCGCCCGGTCGGCGTTGTCGCGGGAGAAGAAGCGCGAGTCCGGTCGGGAGAACAGGCGCGGCCCGAACCGGCGCCCGATCAGATAGCCCACCTGGTCGCCCACCACTGCGGCGACGAAGACGCCGGCTGCGAGCAGCCAGATCGGCAGCCCGATGACGTGCGAGGCCACCAGCGCCCCGGCAAGGAACAGCAGCGAGTCCCCGGGCAGGAAGAAGCCGATGAGCAGCCCGCTCTCGGCGAACACGACCGCCATCACCAGCAGCAGTGCAGCGGGGCCGAGGGTGTAGAGCAACGGGGTCAGGGCGGCGATCATGACGCCACGCTAGGCGCGTCAACCTGACTGTCGCCTGACTGATGCCTGACGCCCGCCGGACGACCGATCCGGGCAGCCAGGGCCACGATGGTCAGCAGCGCCGTGGCGATGAGCCAGGACGCGAGCACGTCGCTGGCCCAGTGATAACCGAGGTACACACGGCTCAGACCAATACCGGCAGCCAGCAGCAACGCGCCTCCGCCCACGGCGATTCGCACAGAGCGTGCCCGGATGATCGGGACCAGCAAGATCACGAACAGTCCCAGCAGGACGGCTGAGTTGAGGCTGTGGCCCGAAGGAAAGGAGTAGGTCGAGTCGACTGGTCCGAGGCGGTAGAGCCCGCCCGGACGGGCTCGTTGGACCACCGACTTCAGGATGACCGTCAGCGCTATCGACAGACCCATCCCTGCCGCGGCGCAGCCGGCGACGAATGGACCGCGCCGCTTGAGCAGGACGATCACGAGCACCATCGCGAGCCCGCCGACGACGACCTCGCTGCCGAGGAACGTGAGCAGGTGCGCCAGCTGGGTCCAGATTCCGGTTCGAGCGTTCAGCGCATCCGTGGCGAGCTGCGGATCGATTCGGGCCGACATCCCGTCGTGCTCCTGAGCGCTGTCGGCGAGGGTCACCACGCCGGCTGCGGTCGCAACGGTGAGGATGAGCGGAAGGATTGCCTGTTTGACGTGGGTCGGTGTGTCCATGGGATGCCTCACGGTGGGAAGCACCCTGTCCGGCCGTCGGGGGAGGGCCGGACAGGGCAGCTGAGTGGATCAGGCAGGAGCTGGCGCGAGCTCGAGCTCGCTGTCCGTCTGACGTGCGGTGAAGGTGAACCACCCGACGCACATGACGATGATCGTGAGGAACAGGATGCTGGTTCCGTTCGTTCCCAGGCCCAGACCGCCGTCCTTGGTGGAGGCGGTCAGGAAGTCACCCATGGAGGCGCCGAACGGCCGGGTGACGATGTAGGCCGCCCAGAAGGCGATCACGGCATCGGACTTGAAGGCGAAGTACGAGGCGGTGATGACGGCGATCACTCCACCGAAGATCAATGCGGACGGGAGGTAGCCGACGGCAAGCTTCTCGGCGACCAGATCGCCGGCCGAGGTGCCGAGCGCGAAGGTGAACAAGATCGCCAGCCAGTAGTACGACTCGCGGCGTCGGGTGACGATCGAGTGGATCGACAGCGTCCGCTCGGAGCGGTACCACGCGAGGAACGAGGCGATCAGGCCCGCGCCGAAGATTGCGGATGTGGTCCACAGGCTGACGCCGAGGTTGTCGACCAGGTTGTCCGAGAACAACGTTCCGACGACACTGACCAGCACCACTGCGAGCCAGTACACGGCCGGGACGTAACGGCGCAGCGAGAACTGCACGATCAGCACGGCTGCCAGCAGGAGTGCCATCAGCGCCGTGGTCGCGGACAGGCCCAGACCGACATTGCTGTTGAGGAAGTCGGCGGCGGTCTCGCCAACGGTCGTGGACAGGATCTTGACGACCCAGAACAGCACCGTGACCTCGGGAACCTTGTTCAACAGGGTTCGGGTCCAGGCGCGTCGATCGAGCGCGTTCGTCGTGGGCTTGGTTGGGAGGGAGGAGTGGCTCATGGCGCCAACTCTGCTGGCGGCAACCTGCCACGTACCTGACTGTTCAGGAGCGGGGCAGCCTCAGGGTGAACGTCGTGGGATCGGCCGGTGAGGTGACGTGGACGTCGCCGCCGAGAGTGCGAGCCACCCGCCGGGAGAGCGCGAGTCCCAGCCCTGCCCCCGTGCTGGCCGGTCCGCGCCGACCCGAAAGGAACACCGACTCAAGATCACCGACATGGAGGCCCTTGCCGTCGTCGCTGATCCGGATGTGCACCGCGCGGTCATCGGACTCGGTGGTGATGATGACGGAGGATCGAGCGTGCTCGAGCGCATTGGCGACGATCGGCGACAGGGCGCGGACTGCCAGCTCGATCGGCGCTGCGACCTCGACGACCGTGTCCGTGTCGGTCGAGATCGCGATGCCCGGCACACGCGGATGGTGCTCGATGGCGGTCTGGACGAGCACGTCGGTCGTCGTTCGGGTGCCGGTTCGCGCGTCGTCGCGGGCAATCGCCACCAACGAGGCGATCGTCGTGCTCATGACGTCGACGAGGTCGACGACTCGTTCGAGGCGAGCGCGGATGGCTGGATCTGGCGTTCCCATCAGGCTCAGCTCGGCCTCGCCGCGAATCGCGGTCAGGGGAGTTCTCAGCTCGTGGGCGAGCTCAGAGGTGAGTCGTTGCTCGCCGCGCAGCGCTCCCGCCACTCGGTCGAGCAGTCCGTTGAGGGTGCGACCGAGGTGTCCGAACTCGTCGTCGACGCCCGTCGTCTCGAAGCGTGACTCCAAGTCGTGCTCACTCCAGTCCTCCGCGCTGGCAGCCATCGTCTCGACGGGCTCCAGCGTGCGTCGAACGGTCCACGCTGCGAGCGCGGAGGACCCGCCGGTGACGAGCAGAGCGACGGCCGCGAGGCCGATCAGAGTGAGGTTGCGGGTGGACTCGTACGGCTCGAGCGGTGCCTCCACGACCACGACGGCGCGTACTGCGCGAGCTCGGGTCACCGGTGCAGCGAGGAAGGCGTGCTCGTCACGACGCAGCGCGAC
>NZ_JBAVDI010000080.1:0-4311 GCF_049587115.1 Aeromicrobium sp. | reverse complement strand
GGCCCTATGGTTCGCCTATGGTCGAGTCGACAAGGGATCGCCTGGTGGAGGCGGCCAACCACGCCTTCGCCGAGCACGGCATTCTTGGGGCTTCCCTGGTGGAGGTGACCAGGCAGGCGGGGCAACGCAACCGCGGTGCGGTCCACTACCACTTCGGTGGCCGCGACCAGCTGCTCGCGGCGGTGCTGGAGCAGCATGCGGACTTCCTGGCCCGGCGCGAGGGCGAGCTGCTCGCGGCCGCTCGAACCCGTTCCGACGACGACGTGGCGTCGGTGGTCGAGGCGGTCGTCCGCCCCTGCGTGGAGCTGGCGGAGGGCGGTGACAGCGGCCGCAACTACGTCGAGATCGTTGGCGAGCTGATCGAGCAAGATCCCGCCACCCGCAGTGCGGACGTCGAGGCCATGCTGGCACATACGGGGGGCTACGAGGTCTACGAGCTGCTGGGCGAGCGCCTCCCTGCGATGGACGAGGAACTGCGCACCGAGCGCATCGCCCTGATGACGTCCTTCGTGATCGGCTCGGTGGCGCGACGTGTGCGCGCCAAGTCCACGGGACCGGGCGCACGAGAGTCTCCGCTGTCCAACGAGCGGTTCGTGGTCAACCTGGTGACCATGGCCACCGCGATGCTGTGCGCTCCCCTGGTGCCCGTCGACCTGTGATCGGCGGTCACTCCGCGGATGCAGCAGTAACGGCCTCGTCGGGGCGTTGCGGCAGCACGTGGTCGACGTAGTCGCGAGCGGTCTCGAAGATGTCGACCTCGGCGCCAGCCTGCTCCGACAAGTACCACCGGTGCTCGAGGATCTCGTGGAAGAGCTCGGCCGGCTCCAGCTTGCCGCGAGCCTCGACCGGCACCAGACGCACGATCGGGTCGTAGACCTCGGTCAGCCACCGGTTGGCGACCAGCGTGCGGTCCTCGCGGCCGAGATCGTGATGAGCCGTGAAGGCGGCGAGGTCGTTCAGCAGCCGTCGAGCCTGGGCGTCCTCGACGTTCAGCCCGGTCAGGGCCTGCAGGTCCCTGCGGTGGTGTCCGAGCTCGACCACCTTGGGCTGGATGCGGACCTTGTCGCCGTCGAAGTCGGTCACGATGTCGAGCTCGTCGACGTCGAAGCCGAGGTCGTTGAGCCGTTCGATCCGCCGTTCGATCCGCCACATCTCGTCGGCGTCGAACTCCTCCTCGACGGTCAGCTCGTCCCACAGGGCGTGATAGCGCTCCTCGAGCAGATCGACGATGCCATGGGCCTCCAGGTTGTCGTCGAGGGCGTCACTGGCCTGAAGGTCGAGCAGCTCGGCGAACACGTTCTCCCGCGCCACGGTCAGGTCGTACTCGCGCATCTGCCGGGACAGCGACGACTTCAGCTCGCCGGTCTCAGCGTCGACGAGGTACGCCGCGAAGCCGCCGGCGTTGCGCCGGAACAGCACGTTGGACAGCGACACGTCGCCCCAGTAGAAGTCGGTGAGGTGCAGCCGGACCAGCAGGACGACCAGCGCATCGATCAGCGACGGCACGTTGTCAGCCGACAGCCCGTGCGCAAAGAGGCTTCGGTAGGGCAGGGAGAACCGTAGGTGCTCGGTCAGCAGTGCACTGGGGAGCTGCTCACCGGAGGGGTCGGTGCGCCCAGTCACCACGCCCATCGGAACCACGGCCGGCAGCCCGAGCCGCTGCAGGTCGCGCAGCAGCCGGTACTCCTTGAAGGCGATCTCCTCGACGGTCTCCTTGGCTGCGTAGGTGCGATCGCCCAACCGGATGATCCGGACGACGTGGCGCGACAGCCCGCGGGGGAGCGGGACGACATGTTCGGTCCAGTCCTCCAGCGGCGTCGACCACGGCAGGTTGAGCAATGCCGGATCGGGGCGGCTGGCGACGATGTGGAGCGCCACCTACGGCATGTTACGGCTCCAGGCGGACGGCCCCCGGTCCGTCGGCGGCCAGCTGGTCGCCGGGGTTCACCAATGTGCAGCTGCGCAGGCTCAGGCACCCGCAGCCGATGCAGCCGTCGAGTCGCTCGCGCAGCAGCTCGATGCGGCGGATCTGCTCGTCGAGCCGAGGCCGCCAGGTGGTGCTCAGCCGATGCCAGTCGGCCTTGGTGGGCGCCCGCTTATCCGGCAGGGTGGACAGCGCTGCACCGATCTCCTCGAGGCTCAGGCCCACCCGCTGCGCGGTCCGGATGAACGCAATCCGGCGCAGTGTCGCCTTCGGGTAGCGACGCTGGTTGCCCGAGGTCCGCTCGGAGTCGACCAGGCCCTTCGACTCGTAGAAGCGGATCGCGCTGGTGGCCACCCCCGAGCGTCGGGCCAGCTGTCCTATCGTCAACGACTCCACACTGACACCATGTCTCGACTTCAAGTGAACTTCAAGTAAATAGCGGCGCGAGGGGGGAGCCAACGGGATAGAACAGGTTCTAGTTCTTGCGGTACCTTTCCTGCATGTCGCAGACCTCAGCTCCTCAGTCTCCCCGTGTCGTGGTCATCACCGGCGCCGCCTCCGGCATCGGGTACGCCACCGCCGAGCTGTTCCGTGACGAAGGCGCGATCGTCTACGGCCTCGACATCTCGCCGACCGTGCCTGATGGAGTCACCTTCGTGGAGTGCAACGTGGGCGACCGCACGTCGGTCGATGCGGCAGTCGAGGTGTGCGCAGAGCACGGGCGTATCGACGTGCTGGCCAACGTGGCAGGCATCGTGCAGTTCGGCCGTTTCGAGCAGATCGACGATGCCGAGTGGGACCGGGTGCACGCGGTGGACCTCAAGGGTCCGTTCATGATGATGCAGGCAGCGATGCCCTACCTGAAGGCGTGCGACGGCAACATCGTCAACGTCTCGTCGGTGGCCGGCCGGGTGCCTCAGGCCTACGCGGCGGCGTACTCGGCAGCCAAGGGAGGACTGACCCAGCTCACCAAGTCGCTGGCTCTCGAGCTGTCTCCCGATCGCATCCGGGTCAACGCCGTCTGCCCCGGCACCGTGGACACTCCGATCGTGTCGCACGTTGCGAGCATCTTCCCCGACGACCTCGATGACCGGGTGATGGACCGGCTGATGATGATGCTGCCCGGCAAGGCGATCACGCCGGCCGAGATCGGTTCCGCGATCGTGTATCTCGCCTCGCCCAGCGCACGGATGATCACTGGCTCGATCTTTGCCTTCGACGGCGGCATGGGCTGAGCCCGCTCACCGCGACGGCAGAGGCGCCCCTAGCATTACGGGCACCCCGCCGCGTTAGCTCAGCTGGTCAGAGCACTCGCCTTGTAAGCGAAAGGTCGTCGGTTCGACTCCGACACGCGGCTCGCTAGGATCGCCGCCATGCCGACCCGGACCCCGCTGTTCCTGCTGGGCGTCGGAAGGTCCGGCACCACGGCGTTGGCCGACGTCTTCGCCGAGCATCCCGAGATCGTGATGGGGATGGAGCGGTTCAAGGGACTGTGGGGTCCACGGATCGACGAGATGTCACCCGAGCTGTTCCAGCGCGAGCGGTTCTTCGACTTCTCCGACGAGCTCACCAACATCCGCCCGGACGTCGACCCACGCTGGGCCCGGCTCTACGAGCGACAAGAGGCCAAGTGGGACACCGCCCGCTACGTCGGCGACAAGATGACCAAGGTGCGGATGGACCAGCTGTGGAGCCAGCTGCCCGATGCCAGGTTCGTCTGCATCGTGAGGGCCCCCGAGGACGTCGCCGCCTCGTGGGACGCCCGCGCCAACCGGGCGTCCGACCTCAACTGGCCGGAGCGGCTCAACAGCGAGCGGGCGATCAAGGTCTGGAACGTCAACAACACGCGGATCCGGCGCGCTGTGCGGCAGCGTCCGGAGCAGGCCCTGGTCGTGGAGTACACCTCGTTCTTCGGTGACGGCGAGGCGGGGAGCCTCCGCCGGGCACTGGACTGGCTCGGCCTCGACTTCGCCCCCGAGATCGCCGCCGCTTTCGCTGCCGCGCACGAGCTGTACCAGGACCGGATCGCCGGCAAGGAGCGCACCTTGTCGCCGCAAGCCCAGGAGTTCGTCGACGCCAACGTCAGCCCCGGTCTCTGGAAGCACCTGCTGAAGCTGGCGGTGTGACCGACGCCGTGCGTCCGGGTTCGCCAGGACCTCGAGGCTCCGACAGCTAGCGCAGCTGTCGGACCTCGAACGTCGTGGGTGGGTCCGCGATCGCCTCCTGGGCGGCGACGAGCTGGATCTCCCGGGTGCCGGCGGCGAGCGTCATCTCGAGCATCGCGAAGACCGAGGATGTCGTCGCGCCGAGTGCCTCGGCCGGTGATCGCGTGGTGAGCAGGTGGGCCAGGTACAGCGCCGCGGTCACGTCCCCGCAGCCGTTGGGGT
>NZ_JBAVDI010000079.1:0-64544 GCF_049587115.1 Aeromicrobium sp. | reverse complement strand
TTGGCAACCGACTCAAGGGCATCGATGGCGTGCTCGAGGGAGTCGACGACGCCCTTCAGCTTGAGGACCTCGAGAGACTTGTAGGTGCCGCCGAACAGGTGCGCGACGATGCGGCGGTACGTGCGGTCACCCTGGTTCTCGAGGCGGTTGATCTCGATCCAGTATTCGTCGAGATCCTTCATGGTGCGCAGCCGCGGCATCGCTTCAGCAGTCAGCTGGGTCGCGCGCTGCAGCACCTCGACCTGCGGAGCGAAATCGCCGGGCAGGTCACCGAGCTCGTACAGGCCCACCAGATCGACGCTCTCCTCCATGAAGTCCATGACGTCGTCCATGCTGCTGGCCAGCCGGTAGATGTCCTCCCGGTCGAATGGAGTGATGAACGTGGAGTTGGCCCGCTTGACGATCCGGTGCGTCGTCTCGTCGGCCTGATGCTCGGCCTCACGCATTCGCTCGCCGATCGCTGCCTTGTCGGTGGCGGGGTCCAACATCTGTGCGAGAAGGTCGGCACCGTCCACCAGATGATTCGCCAACTCGGTGAACAATGCGTAGAACGAGTTATCAACTGGTCGGATGCGAAAACGCACGACTAGCTCCTGTCAAAGCTGGGTAGGCCACGCCCATGCTAGGGCCACCGTGATCCGGCGTGGCAATCGCCGCGGGGGGCGCTGTTCAGCTGGCGGTCGCGATGCCGAGGATCTCGTCGACCTCGCGCTGGGAGAGGTGATCGCGCTGGGCGGACGCCGCGATCATGAGCCGACTGGTCAGCTCGATCTCGTCGAGTACCTCGTCGTCACGCAGGCGACTGTCCAGTGGCTCTGGCATCGGGGCTCCGATTGCAGTTGCGGTCGATATACTTGTGATTGAGCCCGATCCACCGCGAGGCGCATCGTGACTCTTTCCCCTTGGCTCGAGATTAGCCCGTCGATCCAACGAAAGCAGCACTTTGCCGGTTCTGGTTTTTGGCCAGCATCCTCCGCGCGGTGGAGCCGCCCGTCCAGGCGGAGCAAGATCAGCAAGCAGTCATTCGCGCTCCACGGCAGAATCGAGACATGACATCTCGGGCCGCATCGCGACAGATGGCGTCGGTAGTTGTCGCGGCCATCGTGCTTCTGGCTGCGTGCGGCGGCAGCGTCGACGCACCTACCAAGAAGGCCGCTGAGCCAGGCCGGGCGCCGGCCGTCAGCACCCCGCCTGCAGGCGACGTGGTGGACGTCGGCGCGCTTCCCCAAGGCATCGTCTACGACGACCGAACAGCAACGCTTGCGGTTGCCGTGCGTGAGCCGTTCCGGTTGCTGCTTCTCGACCCAGACACCCTGGCCGTGCGCAAGAGCGTGGCACTGCCGGGCAAGGTGCGTCATCTCCAGCTCGCGACCCCCGGTGGTCCAGTTCTCGTGCCGACCGAGAGCGCCAACGCGATCGTCGAGGTCGCGTTGCCCGCAGGAACGACCCGAACGACGAAGGTGCAGCGCCAGCCCCACGATGCCGCGGCAGCCGCCAACGGCGATCTCGTGGTCGGCAACGAGTTCAGCGGTTCGATCTCGATAGTCCGCAACGGCATGGTGCTCAAGACCTTCGACGACCTCCTCCAGCCCGGCGGCGTCATCACCTCAGGCAGCATGGCAGCGATCATCGACGTCAAGGACTACTCCCTCACCACCTACGACCTGGACGCGATGGTCCGTTCCGGGCGGGTCGCCGCCGGCCAAGGCCCCACCCACGCAGTGCTCGTCGACGACAACCGGCTCGCGATCACGGACACCCGCGGCGACCGGGTCGTGATGTTCAGCCTCGATCCCTTGCGCAAGATCGGCTCGATCCGACTCTCGGGCAATCCTTACGGCATCGCGGTCGATCCAAGCTCTCAGACCGTCTGGGTGACCTTGACGACGAAGAACAAGCTGGTCGGTCTCGACATGAGCACGAACTCCCCCGCGATCATCGCCACGTACCCGACCGTTGCCCAGGCCGACACCGTCGCGGTGGCACCCGGGAGCCGCACGCTGTGGGTGACCGGGACCCGCGACGGCACGATCCAACGCATCACCCGATGATGAATCGTCGACACGCCTGCCGCGTGCCGGCAGTGCGTCGCGCGGGAGCCGGTCGGACCCCGCGAGATGTCGAGTCGGCAGGTCCGTGGATCACCCCTGACTCCTTGGGTACGTGCGCAGCGAGGTCGACGCCTCTGCGATACTCGGAGCCGGGTACGGCGGCACTGTCCTGAGGGTTCTCCGGACCAGTGCCCCCACGTCCCGGGCCCCTAGCTCAATTGGCAGAGCAGCGGACTTTTAATCCGCGGGTTGTCGGTTCGAGTCCGACGGGGCCCACTCCAGCGCCTTGGCGAGTCAGGCTGACGTTCGCTGCCGAGTCGAGCGGCTCAGGCGTCGTTCGGCGTCGTCGACATCGTTCGCCACCGGGGATTCCTCGGCAAGCTCAGCCTCGAACGCGCGAGCTTCTGCCGTCTCGTCCGTCTCGATCGACGACGGCGGATCGGCCTGCATCGATGGCTCCGCCGCCGCGCGCCGGGCGATGGCTGCCTCGATCAGGCCACGGGACAGGCGCACGAGATGCGGCACGTAGACCAAGAAGGCCACGACAAGAAGGCACAGCAGCAGGCCAGAAAGGGGCCTGAGAATGTAGTCGACCATCGTCAGCGCGCCGCCGGACCAGCAAGCACAGGCGGGAGCGCGGCCATGGGCAGCAGACTCCAGAACAGGTAGCGGACTGAACTGAGAGTGGGCATGCCTCATACCTACCCAACGATGACAAACCCATGTCCTGAGATCGCAACGAATCCCTGGAACGACGTGATCAAGCACACGGTAGATTCGCTCACGGCAGGACTGACCGGGTCCTGGACGAGAGAGACCTCATGACCGCACACGTCGTCTACCTGCTGGGTGGGGCGTCGCTGTTTCTCGCCGTCGTCCTGCCGTACGCGCTGCGCTCGGCCGCGCTGTCCGCGCCGATCGTCCTGCTGGCCATCGGCGCGCTGATCGGGCTTCTGCCGAACACCGACACCTCCTCGTTCTCACCGATCGAGCATCGGTTGTTCGTCGAACACCTTGCCGAGTTCACGGTCCTGATTGCTCTCATGGGGGTGGGACTCGCCCTGGATCGACCGCTGAGCCTGCGGACGCTGGCTCCGTGGCGCCGATGGGGATCGACGTGGCGGCTGCTCGGAATCGCGATGCCGTTGTCGATCGCCGCGGTGGCACTGCTCGGCTGGTGGGCCATGGGACTTGCGCCGTCCGCCGCGCTCTTGCTCGGAGCCGTGCTTGCACCAACCGATCCGGTCCTCGCTTCCGACGTCCAGGTCGAAGGGCCTACCACTGACGAATCCGACGAGGACAGCATCGACGAGACCGACGAGGTCCGATTCGCGCTGACCTCCGAAGCCGGCCTCAACGATGGACTGGCGTTTCCCTTCGTGCACGCCGCAATCCTGTTGGCTGCCACGGGGCCCTTCACCGAGTGGGGGGCCCGCTGGCTGGCGTGGGACCTGGCCGGCAAGGTCGTCGTCGGATCGATGCTTGGTGTCGCCGTCGGCTGGCTGCTGGCCAAGGCCGCGTTCGGATCCTCGGCGCCATCGCTGCGCACGTCCGAATCGGGCGAGCCCCTGATGGCGATCGCTGCTGTCCTGTTGTCGTACGGGTTGGCGGAAGTGGCCGGGGGGTACGGCTTTCTCGCCGTCTTCGCATGCGCCATGACCCTGCGCTCGGCCGAACGCGGCAGTCGTTACCACGCGCTGATGCATCAGGTCGTCGAGCGGCTGGAACGTCTGCTGACGCTGATCATCCTGCTCCTTCTCGGAGTCGCGCTCACCAACGGCTTGCTGAGCAACCTCACCTGGCCCTCCGTGCTCGTCGCGGTCCTCCTGCTGGTGGTCGTGCGACCCGCGGCCGGAATGATTGCCCTCAGCGTCCGGCTGCCGTGGAGCCGCCAACGGGACGGGGACGCGACGCTCGGAAAGCGCGAGCGGGCGGCGGCGGCGTTCTTCGGCGTCCGCGGAATCGGCTCGATCTACTACCTGGCGTATGCCACCGGGCAGGCCGATTTCGAACGTGTCCCCGTGCTGTGGTCGATCGTCGGTCTGACCATCACCCTGTCGGTCATCCTGCACGGCGTCAGCGCCACCCCGATCATGCGTTGGCTCGACGCCCGGCGCGACGACGTCACGCGCTGAACCGTCAGAACGCAGGTCGGCCAGCACGGCGACCGCTACCGTGACTGTCATGTCAGCCGTCAAGAGTCCGTGGCTTCTCGCCTTCGCGGCGGTCTCGGTCATCCACCTCATCCTGAACGGTGCAGACCTGTCGCCCTGGGACAGCGTCAGCAAGGCCTTCATCGCGCCTCTGCTCGCTGCCTGGGTCGTCGAGCAACGTGGTCCCCGGCTCCTGATCGCGGCGCTGGCGTTCTGCTTCCTCGGTGACCTGTTCCTCGAGCTCGGCGACGACTTCTTCATCGTCGGCATGGCGGCGTTTGCTGGCGCACACATCTGCTTCATCTGGTTCTTCGTCCAGCGCGGCGCTGTCGAACAACTCCGGCGCAAGCCGATCATCGTGCTGATCTACGCCGCGGCAGCAATCGGTCTGGTGGTCTGGTGCTGGACGGGGCTCGAATCCGGCCTGCGCCCTGTCGTCCCGGTGTACGCAGCCCTGCTCCTCGGTACTGCTTCCACCTCGCTGGCAACTGACCTGAGAGCGGGTTTCGGCGGAGCGCTGTTCCTCGTCTCCGACGGCATCATCGCGCTCGGCGAGGCGGGCCGGATCGACAAGGACGCAGCCACCTCAGGCCTGGCGATCATGGCGTTGTACATCCTCGCGATCCTGTTGCTCAGCTCGGGCATCCTCGACAAGGAGCAGAGGACACGAGCGGCCGGTCCCGGCTTCGATCCGACGGTCCGGACCGACTGCTGGCCGCGGATGCCTGCGTAGGCGATCGCGTCCGGGGTGGCATCACAGGTGGGGCACTGGGACAGGACGGGCCGACACGTTCGCGTAGCCTGAGCCGCGTGCCAAGATCCGATCGCACCTACAAGCTGGTGGTCCGCATCTTCGGCATCGTGTTCCGACTGATGGGCTACCGATTCGACGTCCGTGGAGTCGAGCACCTGCCCGGCGATGGCGCCGGCGTCGTCGCCGGGAATCACATCGGCTTCCTGGACTTCACCTTCATCGGCTACGCAGCACGAGCCCGCGGCCGGCGCATCCGGTTCATGGCCAAGCGCTCGGTGTTCGACCTGCCGCTGGTGGGGCGGCTGATGCGGGCGATGCGACACATTCCCGTTGATCGCAAGTCAGGCGCTGGGGCCTACCGGCAGGCGCTGGGCGAGCTCGATGCGGGCGAGCTCGTCGGCGTGTTCCCCGAAGCCACGATAAGCCGGTCGTGGCTGCTCAAGCCGTTCAAGCGCGGCGCGGCAGGCCTTGCGGTCAACCGCGACGTCGCGCTGATCCCCACCGTCGTCTGGGGTGGCCACCGTGTCTACACCGTCGATGGCCACCGCAGCCTGCGCCGCCGCACGCCGATCACGATCATCGTCGGAGAGCCGTTGCGACCCGCGAAGGGCGAGTCGGTCGACCAGCTGTCGGCTCGACTCCAGGTTGCGATGGGCGTGCTGCTCGATGAGGCGATTGACACGTACCCGGCCACCCCGCGCGATGACCGGGACCGCTGGTGGCTCCCCCATGATCGCGGTGGCAGCGCCCCCGATCCCGAGACCGCGGCCGTGCTGGACCGTGAGGCCGTCGCCCGCATCGGCGACTCCTTCGACTGATCGACATCACCCGAGGAGCGACATGACCTTTGACCTGATCACGCCCGTCACCGTGGGCGACCTGACCTTCGACGTCCGCATGCTCGGGCCCGAGGACGGCGACCCCGTGATCCTGTTGCACGGATTCCCCGAGAACTCGCTGTCCTGGTCGAGCGTCGCCGCGCGGCTCGCGGACACCGGTCTGCGGGTCATCGCACCGGATCAGCGCGGCTACTCCCCCGGAGCACGACCGACTGACGTCGATGCGTACGCGACCACTGTCCTGGCAGGCGACATCATCGACCTGGCCGATGCCCTGGGGATCGACACGTTCCACCTCGTGGGCCACGACTGGGGTGCCGCGGTGTCGTGGGTCGTGGCAGCCGCTCACCCACGTCGTCTGCGCACGCTGACCGCAGTCTCGGTGCCCCACCTCGCTGCGTACGGTGCAGCGCTGTCCCGCGATGCCGACCAGCAGGCGCGTGGAGCGTACATCGGCCTGCTGCGCCAGGCAGGCAAGGCCGAGGACCTCCTGCTCGAGGATGGAGCGAAGCGCCTGCGGGCCATGTACGGCGGAATCGTCACCGCAGCACAGGCTGACAGCTACATCGGTCCGCTCTCAGAGCCGGACGCCCTGACCGCTGCTCTGAACTGGTATCGCGCGATGCGGTCCGACCTCGGAGCGCTGTCGGCCGTGAGTGTGCCGACGACCTACGTCTGGAGCGACCAGGACGTGGCGATCGCGCGGGCCGGTGCCGAGCAGTGCGGCCGGTTCGTCGAAGCGGACTACCGGTTCGTCGAGCTGGCCGGCATCAGCCACTGGATCCCGGAGGAGGCTCCAGACTCGCTCGCCGAAGCGATCTTGGTGCGCATCGGCACCTGACTCACGCTTGGCCGTCGTCAGCCCAGCACGTCCGCGACGTTGACATCGCCGTCGGCGGCCTCGATCGCCTGGACGAGCCGTTCGACGTCTTCGGCGGAGACCTCGACGTCCGCCTCCGCGAAGCCCTTCCTGAGCTCCTCGGCCACGGTGTCCTTGGGTGCTCCGCCCTGATAGGCCCCGACCCGGTCGACGACGGTCTGGATGGCTTCGTGCTGCGCGTTCTGCTGTTCACTCATACCGGCGGAGTACCCCGACCACGGCGGACCACACCCGGTGGCAGATCAGGCGATGCGAGCGGCCCCGTCGTCAAGCGCCGCCAGCGGCCATCCCGCCGGATCGTCGAGTGGCCGGCCAACCCGGCGGGCGTAATGGTTCCAGTCCTCGGCGCGGCCGGCATACCAGACGACCTGCCGGACCATGAGATTGTCCAGCGCTCCTGCGGCGACCGCAGCGTGCCGATGGCCGATCTGATAGGCGATCTCGCGGGCCGCCCGGGCGTCAGCGGTCGCGTCGTGGGCGTGCTCCAACGAGACGCCGTAGTACGCAGCGACGTCGGTGAGTCGGCGTGGGCCCAGGCCGCCGCGCTCGATGCCCCAGTCGATGACATACGGATCGACCACGAGGAGCCGATCCCAGTCCGGCTGGACCAGGCCCCAGCGGCTCGCCTCGGCGCGCAACATCGTGAGGTCGTAGGCCGCGTTGAACACCACCAGACCGACACTGCGCTCGATCAGGTCCTGCACCCAGGCAACGACCTCGGCCAGCGCGTCCACCGGAGCCGGCGCACCCGCCAGCGCCTGGTCGGTCAGCCCGTGGACCTCGGCCGATGCTGCGGGGACCGGAATGCCCGGGTTGACCAGACCGGACAAGTCGTGTCCCCGGTCTCCCAGCAGGGCGTAGCTCAGGACTCGGTCGGTGAGCGGATCGATTCCGGTCGTCTCGAAGTCGAGCGAGGCGAGCGCGGTGAGATGCCAGCCGGCGTGGTCGGACCGCGGCGGAGGAGCGGGAGAGCAGGTCAGGCAGATCGTGCGCCAGCTGCCCGGCCTGCCGATCAACTGCCCTGCTGCGACCGCGATGGCCGCGGCGCATTCGGAACATCTACCGGCGTACTTGTTGGCTCTCACGGTGCTACACCCTCTGTCCGACGTCCTGAGGATCACCGTACGGACACGCACCGACAACCCGGCGCCGCGACACGCATCCACCGACCCACGGGACTGAGACCGCGCCGATTCGCCTCGCGCTCAGCGGGCCTGGTCGCCGTCCTCGGAGGATCGGCCCATCCGCTTGAGCTCGTCGCGTTCGCCCCTGAGCCGCTTGACCTCGAGCTTGCGATGCTTCATGCGGATGCTCGTGGTGGTGATGATCAGGGCGAGCACTGCACCGACGATGACACCGCTCAACGTACCGGCGCGGAAGCCCGGGGCCTCGACATCGAAGATCCGTTCGCCGGCGTGCGCGGCCTTGCTGTTGCCGGCCACGACCGACAGGGTCAGCCAGTTGGGCGCTGCGAGCACGACGGCGACGACCGCGACGACGATGCGCCAGGTCCAGCTGAAGAACCGCCGACGGATCTGGACGAGGATCAGCAGCGGCAGGAACGTGAAGGTGAAACCGTAGAACAACCCCCACAGGGAACCGTTGGTGACGCCACCGTTGACCTGGTCACCGATGCGGTGGGCCCACCAGCGGGGGAAGAACGCCAGGGAGATGCGGAACGCGATGTACGAGGCGGCCACCACAGCGACCACCATGACAGCGCGGGTGACCCACCGGCCCGGCGCGACTCCGGACTGGCCCCCGGTCCTGCGATCCGCGCCCTCGTCCTCGCGGAACCCGTTCGTTGCCGCAGACTCGTCCTCACTCATGAGGCCATCATGGCATCGGAACCGCCCCCGTGGTGTTCGCGCAGCACGCGATAGGTTCGGGGTGTGCGCATCGCGACCTGGAACGTCAACTCCATCCGCAGCCGCATCGATCGCGTCACGGGGTGGCTCGAGCGCAACGACGTCGACGTCCTGGCGATCCAGGAGACCAAGTGCCGCGAGGACCAGTTCCCCGGTCTCGAGCTCGCTGCGATGGGCTACGACTACGCCCACGTAGGCCTGAACCAGTGGAACGGCGTCGCCCTGATCTCCCGCGTCGGGCTCGACGACGTCGCGACGTCCTTCGCAGACGACCAGCCGATGTTCGGCGATCCCGAGGTCGTCGAAGCCCGTTCGATCGGAGCCACCTGTGGCGGCGTCCGCGTGTGGAGCCTCTACGTCCCGAACGGCCGTGAGCTCGCCCACCCGCACTACACCTACAAGCTCGCGTGGCTCGAGCGGTTGCGGCAGGCGGCGACGGCGTGGCTCGCCGAGAATCCTTCCGGACAGATCGCGCTGGCTGGCGACTGGAACGTCGCACCGCAGGACGAAGACGTGTGGGACATGTCCGTCTTCGAAGGCCACACCCACGTGTCGGTGCCGGAGCGCGCCGCGTTCCAGGCGATCCTCGACGCCGGCTACGCCGACGTCGTACGGCCGTTCACCCCCGGCGAGTTCACCTACTGGGATTACCAGCAGCTGGCGTTCCCGAAGAAGCGCGGACTGCGCATCGACTTCATCCTCGCGTCCGAAGCGCTCGCAGCCCGGATCGATGGAGCCTGGATCGACCGCGAGGAGCGCAAGGGCAAGGGCGCCAGCGACCACGCGCCGGTCGTCATCGACGTCAGCTGACTTCGACGCAGCCAAGCACCTGAGGTGGGATGACTCGACTCAGGCCCTGTTCTCTGAATCGTTGTGCAGCGCTGAGTCGATCCGCTCGAGCATCCTGGCTGAGTCAACGCTGGCCAGCTCGACCACCGCCACAGACCTCTGCAGCGCATGGATCGCCTTGCCCTGGGCGTGCACCCGCTCGGTCAACGTCGCGGGCCGGATGGGTGGGCTCATGTCCTGCAAGGTGCGACTCATGGCGTCGATCCGGTCGACCGTCGACTGCAGACGGCGTGCACGCTGCTCCTGCCGCAACGCGACCGCACCGATCAGGAACATCAGCGCCAGACTGAGCAGGGCCAGCGCGTACTGATTGATGAGTGCCACGAGGCCCAATGTCACGAGAAGCACGCCCAGCGCTCCGATCGCGGCAAGTCGTACCAGGCGGCGGTGGTTGGCCACCACCTGCTCGACCCGCTTGCGGAGCCGGGGCGCGGGTGCCGAAGGCGGCGTCTTGCGCGGAGTCTCTCGAGCCAGGATCTCCGTCGTCGGGGCTGGCCGGGCGCGCAGATCCGGGCGCGGCTCCCAGTGCGCCAGCACCGACAGCGCTCCTCGAACGAAGTCGCCGGTGCCGCTGTCGGGCGAGCCTTCGCGCGCCAGGTCCACGGCGGGGAAGGCACCCGTGGTGACGTCAACGACCCGAAAGGTCTCGAACGCCGAACGCCACTCGTTCGTCGATCCCGCGATGGCGGAGCCGGCTGCACCGACCGAGACGATCTCCGCGTAGCTGAACGCCGCGTCGACCAGACGGCCGAGCGCTCCGGGGTCGGATCCGAAGCCGGCCACGACGACCGAGGCGTATGGCGGTTCAATGCCGCTGAACGTGCCGTCGTCCGCCACCAGCAGGATGTCCGTCTCGCGTGCGTCCACGGCGGCGTAACGGTAGGCCGCCTCGGCGGTCTCGGCGAGGACAAGACTCCGGTTTGCTGATGCGGAGCTCGGGGTCTCGGGCAGATCGGGCACGGAACGAGATCCTGTTCTGTCGGCGGTCAAGGGCTCGCTCAGGATACCCGCCACGTCCGTCTAGACTCTGACACCGGTACGCCTGCGAAACTGGGAGCAATTATGGTCGACCCACTGCCCGACGATCTTCGTCCGGGCATCACCGCTCTGGTCCGCACCCACAGCGGAGTGGATCGGGTCGAGCGAGCACTGACCTCCCTGGCCGCGCAATCACTTGATCCCGCCCATTTCGAGATCCTCGTCGTCCCCAACGGTCCCGACGACGGAACGATCAACCTGGTCCGCAGGTTCAGTGCCGGACACCCCGAGCTCGATCTGCGGATCGTGCGCTCCCCCGCCGCAGGCATCGGGGTCAGCATGAACGTCGGACTCGCCGCTGCCCGTCGGGAGTTCTTCACCGTCGTCGACGACGACGACCAGATATCCGCTGCGTTCCTCGAGCAGCTGCTGGCCTACTCGGAGCCGGGACTCATCGCCCACGGATACCTCGCGAACGTCGGCCCTGACGGCACCGGACCGGCTGACTTCGACACGTACGTCAATCGTTCGCTCGGCCCGGCCATGGGCCACACGACCCACCCGTCGGCTGCCTCGGCCTCCCTGATGTTCAACGTGGCCAAGTCCGTGTGGACCCCGTACGCGCGAGCGGTCCGGGCGCGCGAGAACCTGCGCTTCGGCACGGACGTCCTGTACTGGCACGAGCTGGTCAACACTTTCGCGCTCCCGATCCGCCTGCTTCCGAGCGAGGCCCACGCCGTCTACTACCGATCGTTGCGAGCCGACTCGCACTCCAGACCTTCGGAGCTTGGCCACGACCTGGCCGTCGAGGCCCGCCTCGACACGATGGAGGCGCTGACACCGCTGGTTCTCGACCCCGCCAACTACGTCGCCGAGGTCGCGCGCCATTCCTTCGTCGCAAACACCCGGGCGATCGGACGCTACCTGCGCGAATGCCCGGACGAGCACGAGCGGGTGCTCGCGTCGGTATCAGCTCGAGAGCTGCCTGAGTTCACTGTCCGCGTGCTCAATCGCGGGCGGGCGCGCGACCTCATCACGTGCTACTGCTTCGTGCCGAGCAACAACACCAGCGCCCTGGTCGCGGCCCGACGCGTGCGCGAGCGGGGCGTGTGCGTCGACGTCATCAGCCACGACATGACCGGCACCTTCGAGAAGGACGCTGCCGCAGCACAGATCGCCGCGCCGTACGTCGGAAGCCGGTTGACCGTCAAGGGTCCGCCCAAGTTCGCCCAGTGGGCCGGTATCGCCGAGTTCTGCCACGAGGGGGTCGCCGCGATCGAATCGTGGGAGGAGACACGAGGTCCCTACCGGTCGGTCTACAGCCGAGCGATGTGGCCGGCGTCCCACGTGCTGGCGGCGCTGCACAAGGCACGCAACCCTGCCGCGAAGTGGATCGCGGAATTCTCCGACCCGCTGTCGATCAACATGAAGGGGAACCCCCGCAAGGGCAAGCGGGGCACCGACGCCCTGTCCGCCGAGCTCGACGCCGCTGTCACCGCGATGGGCTTTCCGCCGGAGGACGGAGGAATGCTGATGCCTTGGATCGAGCATCTCGCCTACGCCCTCGCGGATGAGATCGTTTTCACCAACGACCACCAGATGACCACGATGCTCGAGCAGGTCAGCAACACCCAACTCCTACAACGGGTACGCGACAAGGCCGTGGTGTCTCCCCATCCGACGCTGCCGAAGTCGTTCTACGAACGCAGTGACGTCACCTATGGCCTCGACCCGAACCGGTCTCATCTGGCGTACTTCGGTGCGTTCTACGCCACGCGGGGCCTCACCGAGGTGACCGACGCGCTGCACGCGCTCCCCCGCGATGTGCGCCACCGAGTACAGCTGCACGTGTTCACCAAAGACCCGGCTGACTTGCGCCGCGAGCTGAAGGAAGCCCACCTCGACGATGTCGTGGTGGCCAACGAATACGTGCCCTACCTCGACTTCCTGCGTCTCACGACGCTCTTCGACTGCCTCGTCGTCAACGATGCACGGACGGCTGACCATCACGCCGTCAACCCTTACCTGCCGTCGAAGATCAGCGACTACCGCGGGTCAGGACGCCCGATCTGGGCAATCGTCGAGGAGGGCAGCACCATGAGCAAGCTGGACACCGAGTACCGCACGGCCCTCGGCGACGTCGCTGGCGCGATCGAGGTGCTCTCTGCAGTGGCCCGGGCCAGCTCAATCGAGCAGCCGGCGGGCTGACCCGGCAGCCAATCAGCGTTGGTGTCCCGGCGTCAGTTGACGGCCAGCACGCCGGCGATGATCTTGGCGATGCGCTCGCCCGCCTTGCCGTCCCACAACGGAGGAGTCACCGGACTGTCTTCAGGATCGGCATCCAGCACTTCCTGCAACGCCCCGACGAGCGACTCGTGATCGACGAGCCGGTTCGTGCCGTGACTGATCGTCACCGGGCGCTCGGTGTTGGGACGCAACGTCAGACAGGGGACACCGAGCATGGTGGTCTCCTCCTGCACGCCTCCCGAGTCGGTCACCACGGCCGCGCTGCCGCGGACGAGTCCGATGAACTCGACGTATCCGAGCGGATCGGTGACCGTCACCCGCTCGTGGTCAAAGAGGCCCGCTTCCTGGAGGGCCGCCCGGCCGCGCGGGTGGAGCGGGATGACGACAGCCACCCGTTCCGCAGCGGCGTGAAGCGCCTTCACGATGGCCGCCGCTTGCACCGGGTCGTCGACATTGCTCGGACGATGGAGGGTGGCCACGACATAAGGGCCCTCGAGGTCGAGCCGCGCCCGGGCGGCGTCCGAGTCGAAGAGCGGCAGATTGGCCAACAGCGTGTCGATCATCGGGTTGCCAACGAAGTGAATGCGGTGCTCGTCGATGCCCTCGGCGCCCAGGTGCACATTGGCGTCGGCGCTGGTCGTGAAGTGCAAGTCCGCCAGTGCATCGGTCACCACCCGGTTGACCTCCTCGGGCATGGTGCGGTCGAAGCTGCGCAGACCGGCCTCCACGTGCGCAACGCGGATGCCCAGCTTCGCGCACACGAGTGACGCTGCCACGGTGGAGTTCACATCGCCGTAGACGATGACCAGAGCCGGACGAGACTCCTGGAACATGTCCTCGAGCGCCGTCATCACCTTCGCGGTCTGATGAGCGTGCGTGCCTGAACCGACCCCCAGGTTGACGTCTGGCTTGGGCAGACCGAGCTGCTCGAAGAACACCTCCGACATGATCGGGTCGTAGTGCTGGCCGGTATGCACCAGCAGCTGGCGGATGCCACGGGCATCCAACGCCCTGATGACCGGGGCTGCCTTCGGAAAATTGGGGCGCGCGCCGGTGATGTGCACGACGTGCGGCACGGATGGCTCAGTCATGGCGTTCTCCTAGGTTCGTCGCCCGGCAAGGTTAGCGTTTGGCCCCGAACTGGCCGTCGCTGACGCGGAACAAAGCCCGGGAGACCTGTTGTTCCATGCTGTTGATGTAGGTGCGGGTCAGGTGCGAACCCTGCCGGTAGACCAGCACGTTGCCAATCACCGGAGCACACCTTCCATCGTCCGGACAGATCGAGCTCGTGAGATCGATGACGCCGACCCCCGGGACCTTCGCGGCTGCCGCGCGCTGGACCGGTGCCGCGGACCGGTCGATCGCAGCGGCCTGGTCGAACGCGCACGTGTTGAGCGATTTCGGGTGCTGTGCCACACATTCGTAGACCGGCGCATTGTCCGGCGCAGGGTTGTCGAGCAAGGCCGCGACCGGGATGCCGGCATTTTCCAGCGTGGTCCAGAAGGAGACCAGGCCGTCAACCATTGCCGCGCGGGTCTTGTCGGCATCCCCGCCCTCGTCGCCAGGCAGAGCGGTCAGCGAGCCCTGCGACGTGAGGACGAGATCCGGCTTGATCTTCGCGATGTCGGCAAGCGCAGCACGACCCCACTCGCGGCAATCCGTGACCGGGGCATCAAGCCTGGTGATGGTCGCGTCGGCGAAAGGGCAGGCAGACTTCGTGAGCTGCACCAATCGCCACCCCTGGGCCCTGCCCAACCGGTCGAGCACGGTCTGCCACTGTCCGATCTTGGAGTCGCCGACGATGAGCAGGGTACGAGCCGCGGTCGTGTCACCAGACACGCAGGGCTTCGGTTTTGAGTCGCCGGGCCGGGTCTGGCACCCGGACCCGTCGTCGTAGAACGACGGCCGGTCGGCGGGCGCGTCGGCTGGCAGTGGGCGCATGGCGGCGACCGACGTGAGGACGCTCCAGTCGACACCGTCCTTGCTCGGGTCGGCCAGAGCCACGGCGCCCACCCCCTGCGCCTTGGAGGCTTCCCGAATGGTGTCACCCTGGGCGAGCGGCGCGTTCAAACCGAAGCCGACACCGACACCTATCGCAGTCAATGCGGCACCCATCCCGAGCGCTCGTCTGCTCCCCTTGAACGTCGAGCCGAACCGGATCGGATTCTCGATCAGGCGATGACTGAGCCAGGCCGGCACGATGGACACCATCATCAGCAGGACGGTCCAGCGCAGCCGCAGATCCGGGTACGTCGCCTGAGCGGCCACCAGCATCGGCCAGTGCCACAGGTAGATCGAGTACGACAGCCCACCGATCCACACCATCGGCGCCAGACTCAGCAGCCGCTGAGGCGATCCCGGCGTGGCGGCCAGCCCACTCGCGATCAGCAGTCCGGCACCCACGGTCGGGACCAGAGCGCTGGCTCCCGGCCAGGCCGTCGACGTGTCGAAGAACAGAACGGCGTAGGCGATCATGGCGATGCCGACCCACCCACCCACGGCTCGCGCCACTCTCGGAAGGCGAACCACTGCGGTGACGGACAGGGCGAGCAGGGCGCCGATCCCGAGCTCCCAGATGCGAGTCGTCGAGACGAAATATGCCGTCTGCGGGCTGCTTGCCGTCTGCATCACCGCGTAGACGAATGACGCTGCCGTGATCAGGCCGAGCACGCCGAAGGCGACGTGCTTCCAGCGTCGAGCCGCGAGCACGCCGATCGCGAGAATCAGGGGCGGCCACAGGAAGTAGAACTGCTCCTCCACGGCGAGAGACCAGTAGTGCTGCACGGGGGACTGACCTATGTCCTCGGCCAGATAGTCGACGCCGCGGTCCGCGAGCCGCCAGTTCACGACGTACAGGGCAGCCGACACGATGTCGCCGCCAAAGGCCTGCCGCTGCGTGATCGGAAGGTAGATGAAGGTGACGATCGTCGAGAACACCAGGACCGTGGCGCTGGCCGGCAACAACCGCCTGACCCGCCGTGCCCAGAAGTTTGCCAGATCGACCCGGCCGGAACTCGCGACCTCACGCGTCAGCAGCCCGGTGATCAGGAAGCCTGAGAGCACGAAGAAGACGTCGACACCGACGAAGCCTCCGGCCAGGAACGGGATACCCGCATGAGCGGCCAGGACCGACCCGACGGCGATCGTCCGCATCCCCTCGATGTCGAGGCGCAAGGTGCGTCCGTGATCGGACATCGTGAGATCCGACCCCAAGCGGTCGCCGCCGCGGGCGCGGCGCACGGCAGTCGACATGCGCATTCGATCCAATCTCGGGCGTCGGGGGCCAAGGCCCCGATCGGACGTGCCGGTCCGCGGCTCAGCCCGCTTCAACGGTGCGCGGTCAGATTACCCGAATGGGCGTGACGGCCCCAGCTCGCCGCCTCGCGCAGTCGGCGCTCCCCCGGGTGGAAGCAGGCCGGGGTGAGCGAGGCGACACTCATTTCGTGGCCGGGCCTGCATCTGCGGTAATCTCGGGACGCTGTCCAGCTCCTCAAGCCAAAGGAATCTCTGTTGTCCATCGACATGGCAATCATCGGCCTCGGTTACGTTGGCCTGCCCCTGGCCCAGCAGGCGGCCAGGTCAGGACTACGAGTCGCTGGCTTCGACGTGAACGGCGCGATGGTCGACTCGTTGAACAGCGGCACGAGCCACATCGACGACCTGACCGATGCCGACATCGCGGAGATGCTGTCGCTCGGATTCAGCGCGACGACCGATGAGGCCATCCTGGCTGAAGCCGACGCGATCGTGATCTGTGTCCCGACCCCGCTCTCCGTCGACGGTGAGCCGGACCTCGGCGCGGTCATCGCAGCGACGACGACGATCTCGCGCCAGCTTCGCAAGGAGCACCTGGTCGTGCTCGAGTCGACCACCTACCCCGGCACGACGGACGAGGTCGTGCGCCCGATCCTGGAGCAGACCGGTCTGGACGCTGGCAGCGACTTCCATCTCGCCTTCAGCCCCGAGCGGGTCGATCCGGGCAACCCGACCTACGGCATCGCCAACACCCCCAAGGTGGTCGGCGGTCACACACCCGAATCGACCGAGGTGGCCACGGCATTTTACAACCGGTTCATCGACACGGTGGTGCCGTCGAAGGGCACCCGCGAGGCCGAGATGACCAAGCTGCTGGAGAACACCTACCGGCACATCAACATTGCACTCGTCAACGAGATGGCTCAGTTCTGCCACGAGATGGACATCGACCTGTGGGAGGTCATCCGCAACGCGGCGACCAAGCCGTTCGGCTTCCAAGCGTTCTTCCCCGGGCCCGGGGTCGGCGGACACTGCATCCCCATCGACCCGAACTACCTGTCGTACAAGGTCCGGGCGACGCTCGGCCGCCCCTTCCAGTTCGTCGAGCTGGCCCAGTCGATCAACCTGCAGATGCCGGCCTACGTCGTGGAGCGGATCGCGGACCTGCTCAACGACGAGGGGAAGGCGCTGCGCGGAGCCACGATCCTGCTGCTCGGGGTGACCTACAAGCCCAACATCGCCGACCAGCGCGAGTCGCCTGCGACCCCGCTGGCCAAGTTGCTGATCGACAAGGGCGCCAACTTGGTCTTCCACGACCCGCACGTCGACAACTGGACTCCCAATGGTGTGAGCGTCACCGAGGCCGGCGACCTCGACGAGGCGTTGCGCACCGCCGACGTGTCAGTGCTGCTTCAGAATCACAAGGAGTACGACCTTCCGGCCATCGCGTCGACCGCCAAGTGCTTGTTCGACACCAAGGGCGCGACAGACAGCCCCGGCGTCGCCCGCCTCTGACCTGACTGGCCCCACTCCTGGCGGTCAGGTGAGCCAGGTGGGGCGCAGCGGCCAGCTGGCGTCGCCATGCGGACCGGGCTTGACCGCTAGCACGTGGTGCAGCTCGATCTCGTTGCGCTCGAAGGCCAGGCGCGAGCCTGCCATGTAGATGCCCCAGACCTTGGCGCGGCCGATGGTGACCTCGTCGAGTGCATCGTCCCAGTGCTCCTGGAGATTTTCGGACCAGCCCTTGAGCGTCATCGCGTAGTGCTCGCGCAGATTCTCGACGTGGCGTACCTCCAGACCACTGTCCTGGATCGCGGTGGTGATGCGCCCGACCCCGGTGAGCTCGCCATCGGGGAAGACGTAGCGATCGATGAACGCGCCGGTCGAGAGCGCCTTGTTGTTGGGCCGGGTGATGCAGTGGTTGAGCAGGCGGCCGCCGACCTTGAGGTGGTCCCGCATGAAGCTGAAGTACGAGCCGAAGTTGCGCACGCCGATGTGCTCGGTCAGTCCGATCGAGCTGATCGCGTCGAAGCCGGTCTCTGTGACGTCGCGGTAGTCCATGAAACGCACCTCGGCGAGATCGTCGAGGCCCTGCCGGTTGATCTCCTCCTGCGCCCACGTGGCCTGCTCACGCGACAACGTCACGCCGATGACCCTGACCCCGTAGTGCTTCGCCGCGTGACGAACCATGCCGCCCCATCCACAACCGATGTCCAGCAGACGATCGCCCGGCTTGAGGTCGAGCTTGCGGGCGATCAGGTCGTACTTCTCGAACTGTGCCTGTTCCAGCGTCGACTCCAGCGTGGGATACACCGCGCACGTGTACGTCATCGACGGGCCGAGCACGAGCTCGTAGAACCGGTTGGACACGTCGTAGTGGTGATGGATCGCCTCGGCGTCACGCTTCTTGTTGTGCCGCAGGCCCTCCATAGCGCGCCGCCACTTGGGCAGGTGCTCCTCCGGCGGGGGTGGCGGGGGCTTCAGATTGCCGAAGCCCAGGCTGCGCACGATCTGCACCATCTCGGCCGCCGACGGCACCTTGAAACGCAGCTGGCTCATGATCAGCACCATCGCGTCGTAAGGATTGCCCGGGTGCACGCCCTCCAGCTCAAGATCGCCTGCGACGTACGCTCGCGCGAATCCGAGATCGCCCGGTGCCGTCATCAGGTAGGACAGTCCCCGCTCGTTGAGCAGGGTCAACGTGAAGGGCGCGTCCTCGGGTCCGGCGACGCTGCCGTCGAAGGCCTCGAACCGGAACGGCAGCCCGTCCTTCATCAGTCGTCCGAGCGCCTCGGCGATCGACAGCCGTACTCCCACATCCGTGCTCATGAATTCCTCACCGCTTTCTCGTACAAGGTGCTGAGTCTGCCCTCGGGGTCATATCGCCCGCGGACGCCGGCGAGCACGTCGCCGCCGTAGATCTGCTCGAAGGTCTTCTGGTCGTAGAAGGCCTCGGAGTACAGAGATTTGTGGCCGCCCAGGTCGTGGACGGCAGCTTCGATCTGTTGGTTGACCGCGCCGACCGGCGATCCGGCCGACACCTCGACAGTGCCCCAGAATCCGACGTTGACGTAGATCTCGCCGGCCGTCAACGGGTAGACCGGCCACGGGCGGGTGGTCCGCAGTGGGCACAGCCACACTGGCCGCATGCCGACCTCGGCGTCGAACCACTCGAGAAACTCCGGTAGCCGGTCGACCGGTACCTCGACGTCCTGGATCACGCGTTCACGGCCCGGGACCTTCTTGATCCGGTCGAGCACCGTGCTGATGCCGAGCCTCTCATCGAGGCCGACGAGCCGGTGGTAGACGTCGCTGCGGCGATACCTGGCCGGCCAGACCCGGCGGAGCCAACGATTCTGCGCGCCGAATGCGCCCGAGCACCAGAACCAGTCGGTGTCCCAGCGCCAGAGGTAGTCGTTCATGGTCAGCGAGTCGATCTCACGCAGCTGGATCGATCGATAGAACACCTGCTGACCGGTGTAGTCGCTGGTGGTCTGCTCGACGTCGGTGAACCGCGCCAGAGTCAGATAGATCTCGTCGGGACTGAAGGCTGTTCCGTCGAGCCCGTCGACCCGTTCGCCCTGCCACTCGCGGGTCTCCGAGATGACCTCGATCGCCTTGACTGCCGCAGCGGCGTCGGCAACCTCGACATGTCGCAGGGCTACGAATGGCGGGACCTTTTCGAGCTTGATCCTGAGCCGGGTCGCGTACCCGAGGCTGCCGTAGGAGTTGGGGAAGGCGTCGAACAGGTCGGCGTGCTCGCCCACGGTCGTTGCCGTGACGAGCTCGCCGGAACCCGTCAGGATGTCCATCTCCAGCACCGACTCGTGCGGGAGTCCGTTGCGGAACGAAGTCGCCTCAATGCCCAGACCCGTGACCGCACCTCCGAGCGTGATGGTGCGCAGCTGCGGGACGACGTAGGGGATGAGGCCGTGCGGCAGGGTTTCGGCCACGAGCCGCTCGTAGGTGCACATGCCCTGCACGTCGGCAGTCTGCGCCTCCGCGTCGATCGTGATGACGCCATCGAGCCCGCTGACGTCCAGTCCTGGAGAGTCGCTGCCCTGCCTGGGGCGGAACAAATTGGACGTCTTCTTCGCCAGGCGTATGCGGTCCCCTCGGCCGATGCGTCCATAGGAGGCCAGCAGCCGCTCGACGGCGTCCTCGTGTGCGTCCCAACCTTTCACGGACTTCAGGCTAGACCCGGCGAAGGTCATCCCGGCTCTCAGGTCGCCCTACCTGCTGGCAAGGAATCTGATCGCTGCGGCGTACCCCTCGACTCCCATGCCGACGACCACGGCGGCGGCGATGTCGCTGAGGTATGACGTGTGCCGGAAGGGCTCCCGGGCGTGCACATTGCTCAGGTGCACCTCGATCAGGGGGCCGCTGAGCTGACTCGCGGCATCGCGAACGGCGACCGAGGTGTGAGTCCACGCGCCGGCATTGAGGATCACCGGTGTGTCGCCGTCGGCGGCCTCATGCAGCCAGCCGATCATCTCTGCCTCGGCGTCGGTCTGGCGGACGTCGACCTCGAGGCCCACCTCGGAACCGACCCGCTCGCACAGCGTGACCAGATCCGCATAGGTCGCCGTGCCGTAGACGTCGGGCTCACGCACGCCGAGACGGCCCAGGTTGGGGCCGTTGAGGACGAGGACCGTCATCGAGTCACCTCTGCAGTTGCCAGATCAGC
This sequence comes from Aeromicrobium sp., assembly GCF_049587115.1. Taxonomy (GTDB): domain Bacteria; phylum Actinomycetota; class Actinomycetes; order Propionibacteriales; family Nocardioidaceae; genus Aeromicrobium. Next base: position 43,983 of record NZ_JBAVDI010000079.1, on the reverse strand, counting down.
GCGGTCGCGGCGCTGGACGCCTTCAGATCGTACTCACCCGAGTCGATGTGCCGCGCCTCATCGCCCACCGCCAGCACGGTGTCGTCCAGCAGGATCGATCCAGTGACGACGTGCACGAGGCTCCGTCGGGCGGCGGGCACGGTGACCGACTCCCCCGCGTCGAGCCGAACGATGAGCAGCTCGGCCGGGGCATGCACCGCGACTGTGGCTGCCAGCACCCCGCGTCGCGGGTCGACCTCGGCCTGGGCGTACTCGGGCTCGCCGACGCGGTCAGACACCAGCATCATCTGGACGAAGGCCACGGGTTCGTCGACAGAGGCATTCTGCTCGGAGTGCTGCACGCCCGTTCCAGCACTGAGCCGTTGAGCCGTGCCCGGAGCGATGATGCCGCGGTGTCCTGTGCTGTCCTCGTGCTGCAGGGAGCCCTCGACCACCCACGTGACGATCTCGACGTCGGCGTGATGGTGCAGGTCGTAGCCACGACCCCCTTCCATTCGTTCGGTGTTGATCGCGACGAGCGGCCCGAAGGCCACGTTGTCGGAGTCGTAGTGCGCACCGTGGGAGAAGCTGTGCCACGTCTGGACGCCGTCACCCCGGCTGTGGAATCGGTCTCCCGCTCGGCGGATCTCAGGCATAGCCCAGCTCGTGCAGACGCTCGTCCTCGATGCCGAAGTGGTGCGCGATCTCGTGCACGACGGTGATGCCTACCTCCACGACGACATCCTCCTCGGTCTCGCAGATCGCCAGCGTGGTGTTGCGGAAGACCACGATGCGGTCCGGCATAGCGCCGCCGTAGGAGCTGTCGCGCTCGGTCAGCGGGATTCCGTCATAGCAACCCAGGAGCGTCGGATCGTCGTCCGGAGCGTCGTCCTCGATGAACAGGCCGACATTGTCCAGCAAGGCAGCGAGCTCCGGCGGAACGGCGGCGAGCGCAGCTTCCACCAGCTCCGCGAACCGATCGTCACTGATCTGGACCATGAGGCCATTCTGCCGCACGCGGTTTGAGGGCGGTCCGGCTCAACCACTATGCTGTGGGAGGTTTCTGGCCCCCATCGTCTAGCGGCCTAGGACGCCGCCCTTTCACGGCGGTAGCACGGGTTCGAATCCCGTTGGGGGTACCACTGGTCAAGGCTTCCGCGAGAGACGGACAGTATCCTGGCCCGGCCTACCACCCAGGCCCACCGATCGGACTGCCGAGCAGCCGAACGCATGAACAAGCCAGGGGATATCGTTGCCGTCGTGTCGAAGTTGCGCGCCCTCGTGCCCATGTTCAACAAGGCGCCCTGGGGAGGTCTGCACGAGAACATCTGGTACTCGGCGCGCGGACTGCGAGACCTGGGGTGGGACATCACGGTTGCCTGCCGTGACGGGCAGCTCGTCGAGAACCTCGCGGCAGACGGCATCCGATGCCACGTCATCGACGACTGGGACGACTGGTCGTCCGACGCCGAACGGCTCAGCGCCGAGTCCTGGGACGTCATCCACGGACACACAGCCCGTTCACGCGAGCTCGGGCTGGCCGTCGCCAAGGCGACCGACACCCCGTATCTGAACACCTTCCACGGCTACAACCGCGATCTGGTCTACCGATGGCACGCATCAGCTTCCGGATACGTTGCCGTCAGCCGCGCTCACGCAGCATGGATCAACGAGCTCCCCACCGTCGACGACTCCATGATGCTTGTCGTGCCGAACGCGGTGCGCGACGAGCTCCTCGAGCAACCGATCATCTCGTTTTCGGACAAGATTTCCGACGGGGTCGGCCGCGTGGTCGTGGCGTCCCGTCTCGCCGCTGACAAGCGGGCTCTGCTCGACTCCTTGCGGCTTCTGATCGGCGCTCTGGCCCGCGTGGACGATGTCCGGTGGCAGGTCGAGATAGTGGGTGGCGGCGGCGAGGAAGGCGCGGTGGCCGATCTGGTGGCGGAGCTCAACTCGATGGCCGCGCACGTCGAGCTGGAGATGCTGGGCTGGGTCGACTCCGAGACGGTCCCGGAGGTGATGCGCGGTGCCGTGCTGTCACTTGCCTCGGGGCGAGGCGCCATGGCCAGCCTCGCCGTCGGCACACCCACCATCGCCTTCGGATCACAAGGCGTCTACGGCCTGCAGACGGGCAGCAATCTCGACCTCGGCCTGTGGGGAAATTTCGGCGGCTTTCCACTCGGGGAGCGCACGGTCACCCCCGTTGTCGAGGATGCGTTGACAGTGCTCTCCGATCCTCAGCGGTATGCGCAGGTGCAAGCAGAAGGGCGACGGGCGGCCGCGAGCCATCTCCGGCAGTCCGACGCGGACCGACTGCTCGACACGGCGTACCACCGTTGCATCGCACGCTTCGGAGGCTGACCACGCGGTCTACGCTCCACCCATGCCCGCACATGAACCGTTGGGGCCCACGGCACTTGGCGTGGGCCTGCTCGTCGTCCTGACGATCGGTGTCCTGTGGAGCACGCGGGTCCCTCATCCGCTGGCACCGTCGTGGGCGATCCTGCGCGGCGCGGTCCAGCTGGCGGTGATCAGCGTCGTGCTCGGCAAGGTCATCGCGAGTCCGGTCTGGGTAGCTGCCGCACTCACCGTGATGTTCTCGGTCGCCGCCACCACGGCAACGAGACGGATCGGCTGGAGCTGGCGTCACCTCGCACTCCTGGGCGGCGCGATGGCGACCGGGATCGGCGTGACGTTGGCAATCGTGTTCACGACTGATGCTCTACACCCTTCGCCTCGTTATGCCCTCGCGATCGGGGGGATCGTGATCGGCAACGCGATGTCGATCGCGACGCTGGCTGGACGGCGGCTGCACGAGTCGATCGACGAGCACTGGGACGAGGTGGAGGGCTGGCTGGCGCTGGGAGCAACTCCGGCGCAATCGACCATCGCCTTCGCCCGCTCCGCGGTGTACTCGGCGCTGATCCCGTCGACCGACCAGACGAAGACCACGGGACTGGTCACGCTGCCGGGTGCGTTCGTGGGCGCGATTTTCGGCGGAGTCTCCCCGCTCGAGGCCGGCAGATTCCAGATCGTCGTGCTGGCATCGGTCATGGCGGCGGGATCCGTCACCGCCGTGTTGATCGTCCGAGTCCTGGCGCCGGTTCGGGTGCGACCGGCTCCGCTGGGCTGAGGCCCTGCGGAGGCACCGATGCTTGCAACCGCCCCAGCCGGTGCGAGCAGTCGAAAAGGGGAGCCACCGTGATGGCTCCCCTTCTCCACTCAGCCCGGTCGGGTCAGCGACCTCCGCCCAGGGCGCTGGCGATCTTCGCGACGATGGTTCGGGTCAACCCGCGTCGCGCGCCTGCTGCCACATGGGCGGGAGGAGCTTTCCTGACTGGCGGCAGCGTCAGGGAGTACGCCGGGCCACCGCCGCTCGAGAACGCGTGCACCACGCGCCGTTGACCCATCAGGATCACGAGGCCCGCTGCGGTCAGCGTTGCGGACAGGAGGAGTCCCCACAGGGGCAGCCCGCCCGTGTCGGGGAGCAGGCCATTCTCACTGGCGAGGTTCGCCGGAGACACCCCGCCCTCCTCACCGTCAGGTCCGACGCACGAGTCGGGATCGCCGGCGTCGCCGGTGAACACGGTCTGCGCATCGTCGGCCAGGAAGTGTCCCCGCAGCACCGAAGCGGTGATCTCCCACGGCCCGGTGACGCCGTCGCCGACCGTGAACGCGTACTCGACGCCCTCCACTGGTCTGGGCGTCGGGTGCTTGCCACCGTCACAGGCCTTGGTCACGTCGACCAGCGGCTGCACGGCACCCTCACACTGCTCCCCGGTCAGCTGCGGCAACACGTCGATGGTCACTTCATACTTCGGATTGGTCAGCTGATAACCCTCCGCCGCCTCGGCGGTGACCGTGTAACTTCCCGGTCCGGTGCCGGACGGATCTGACAGGTAGACCACACCGACCGTCACGGGCAGGACCAGAGCCCCATCCGCGAAGCACGTGGGCGGTGTTGCTGACGGTGCGACGGCGGTGACCCGGGGCAGTGGCACGACACAGCCGTTATCGGCGATCGCCTGACCGGCTGTCGTCCAGTTCTGGCCGGGATAGCTGACGCCCAGATAGACGTACGGCTCGATGATGTCGCCCCACTTGATGTGATTCGCCTTGAGCGTCGGGCCCCACACAGGTCCGCCATCCGCCTTGTCGTGACCGTTGGCAACACCCGCGGTCGCCGGCGGAATCACGATGTACGGGCCCTTGTTGTTGTCGGTCGCGTGGCAGACCAGGACATCGACCGAGTCGGGAAGCACGATCTCCTCGACGACCGGCGCACTGTCAGGCACCTTGCGCGCCAGGGATTGCGCAGGAGCATTCTCCCCGGGCGGCGGGTCAGCGATCAGCGCCGCAGGGGCCTCCGGCTCGACGACCTCTTCGCTGACCGGCGCAGCAGGCGGCGGGTCCAACACGGCCGGAACGACCGGGGCCTCCGCCACGACAGTGTCGACGGTCGCCGCAGGCGCGTCCTCAGCGCTCGCCGGCTGCGCAAAGAACACGCTTCCGGCGATCATCGCAAGAACAGGAACCAGTCTCTTCATGATGCACTCCATCGGTACTCCCCGAACGAACAATCCAGTAGCCACCGAGGGGATCCTCGGCAGCGAGCGCGGCCTACGTTCGGGAGTGATGGAAGCGTCTCGTCTGGTTGGAGCTAACGTTACGGCCGGCGACGTGCACTCAGCCCTTTTATTTGCTCCCATTCCGGGCAGATTCCCAAAGATGGCACCTTGTGATGCCCCCGTGAGCCCGAAAGAACTACGACCCTGGTGAGTACCTGCTCAAACATTCAGCGGCTTGCCGGTCAGCTGCCTGGATCGTCGACGACCGGTGCGACTCGGCCGCTCCGGTACGCGACATACTGGAACCGTGAGCGCCGGACGATTTGCCCCCTCTCCCTCGGGCGACTTGCACATCGGCAACCTGCGCACCGCGCTGCTGGCCTGGCTCTGGGCTCGTCACTCCGAGCGCGGCTTCCTGCTCCGCATCGAAGATCTCGACCGAGTGCGTCCCGGCGCCGAAGCAAAGCAGCTCGCCGACCTCCGCGCCATTGGACTCACGTGGGACGAGGAGCCGGTCAGGCAGTCTGCGCGTCACGCTCTGTACGACTCGGCGATCAGCGGACTGGTCCGCGCAGGCCGCGTGTACGAGTGCTTCTGCTCCCGCCGAGAAATCCTGCAGGCCCCCACTGCGCCACACTCTCCTCCCGGCGCATATCCCGGCACGTGCCGCGAGCTCACGACCGCCCAGCGCTCCGAGCGTCGCCGACACCGTCCGGCGGCCCTCCGACTGCGTTCACACGTCGCCACGTTCGTGGTGCGGGACGAGATCCACGGCGAGTTCGAGGGGGCGGTCGACGATTTCGTCCTTCGCCGCGGGGATGGTGTGCCGTCCTACAACCTCGCTGTCGTCGTCGACGATGCCGACCAGGGCATCGACCAGGTGGTGAGGGGCGACGACCTCCTGGCCTCAGCGCCTCGCCAGGCGTACCTCGCCGGCCTGCTCGGCGCGGCAGTTCCGCAGTACGTCCACGTGCCGCTGGCCCTCAACGCCGCAGGCCGGCGACTCGCCAAACGGGACGGCGCTGTGACTCTCGAGCAATTGCGGAGCCACGGCGTCGATGTCTTCGGGCTGTTGGCGGAGTCGTGGGGGCTGCGCGGCGCCTCTCCGCACGAGCTGCTTCGCTCCTTCAACCCGACGGTGCGTCCGGTCGGACCGTGGGTGTTCGCCCCGCCGGCTAGTGCTCGTTGATGAAGTCCTCGATGAGATCACTGAGCGCGGTCGGCTGCTCGATGGTGCTGGAGTGGCCCGCGTCCGGCACGATCTCCAGACGAGCTCCGGCGATCGCACCCGCGACGACCTCGGCCTTGGCCACGGGGGTGGCGATGTCATCTGCACCCACCACTACCAGCGTCGGCGCGACAATCAGGTTCAGCTCGGGGAGGATCGGCTCGCGATCGGTGACACCGTGGATGGCCTGCTTCATGCCCGAGCGCTTGACTGCCTTGACCTCGTTGAGCCAGGCCTCGATCTGCGGCTCGGAGCGTTCGCTGGCGAGGTAGTGGGGGCCGAACATCAGCGGCTTGACCTGCGCCGCCACCGGCCCCAGCCCGAAGAGCCGATAGATCTTGGCCAGCAACCGATAACGGCTGACCTTGTCCGGGTCCTCAGGACCCGCACTGGTGTCCAGCAGGCACAGGGATCGGATCAGCTCGGGTCGGCGCGCCGCGAGCCGCATGCCGACGAAGCCACCCATGGACAGTCCGACGTAATGGACCCGGCCCAGTCCGAGCTGCGCGATCACGGCCGCGGCGTCGTCGGCCAGGGTGTCCATGTCGTACCCCGAGCGTGCCGCGGGTGACCGGCCCTGGCCTCGCCAGTCAATCGTCACGCAACGATATCGGGGCGCCAACCGGTCAACCTGCGCATCGAACATCCGCCCGCTGAACAACAGACCGTGGCCGAACACCACCGTTGCAGCATCCGGTCTTCCGGCCGGGGCCTCGGTGTCCTCGATGTTGAGCTGGACTCCGTTGACGTCGACGAGCGCCATGCAGACCTCCTGTGTCTCGGTTCGAAGCATGTCAGGCAATCGCGGTCTCCGCAGCACTTCACCCTTGACAAAGTTTGTGAGTCATCACTAACTTAAATCCATGGCGACCGGAAAAAGAATGAAGGCCGAGGACCGCAAGCTCCTGATCCTTGAGGCGGCCATCGAGGAGTACGGCCGGTCCGGCATGCAGGCCACCTCCACCGAAGTGATCGCCGAGCGGGCCGGGGTGTCCCAGCCGTACCTGTTCCGACTGTTCGGCACCAAGGCCGGACTGATCGGCGCGGCGATCGAGCACCACACCGCACATCTACGACGGACGTTCCGGGATGCTGCCGAGCAACGCGATGCAGACACGTCACCGCTCGAAGCGATGGCGATGGCCTACCTCGGATTCATGGAGCAGGACACCAACCTGTTGCGCTGCCAGCTCCACACCTGGGCGGCAGCGTCGGATCCGGCGATCAAGGACGTCGCTCAGCGCACCTACCGCGAGATCTGGGCGGAGATCGCCGAGCTGAGCGGCGCCACCGCTGCGGAGGTCCGCGAGTTCATGGCTCACGGAATGCTGTTGACCGTCGTCGCGGCTCTCGACCTGACCGACCTGTACGGCGATCCGCTCGCCGTCGCGAAGGAGTTCTGATGTTCGCCATCCTCGGCCGACTGGCCAACTCGCATCCACGCCGTGTCCTCGGCGCGACCGTCCTGTTCTTCGTGATCGCCGGGGCTCTCGGCGGTCCTGTGGCCGGACTGCTCAACAACGACAACGACTCCTTCTCCGACACCGGCGCCGCCAGCGCCCGCGCGGTCGAGCAGATCGAGCGGGCCAGCGGAGAGGACGCCGCCCCCAGCATCGTCGTGCTGGTCGAGCGTGCCGATCGCCAGGCCATCGCGAAGGCGACCGCCGTGCTCGAGCAGGACTCGGCCATCGCCCAGGTCGTCGGTGGACCCGCGATGGGTGAGCAGTTCGTGTCGAAGGACGGCTCGCAGACGTATTTCGCGGCGATCTACCGGTCCGGTGTCGACGCCGACGTGACGACCGAGCACCTGCGCGACGAGCTCGGCGGAATAGCCGGTGTCCGGGTCGGCGGGTTCGGCCCCGCCTATCAGGAGGTCAACGAGCGCGTCGAGGCCGATCTGATCAAGGCCGAGCTCATTGCGTTCCCGCTGCTGTTCGTCGTGTCCCTGCTGGTCTTCCGGTCGGCCGTGGCGGCCCTGCTGCCGCTGATGGTCGGTGGACTCACCATCGTGACCTCCCTCCTGGTCATCCGCGGCGTCAACGAGTTCGTCGACATCTCGATCTTCGCGCTGAACCTGATCACCGGCCTGGGTCTGGGGCTTGCGATCGACTACTCACTGTTCATGGTGTCGCGGTATCGCGAGGAGCTGGAACGGGTCGGGCCGGGCGCCGAGGCAATCCGACGCACCATCGCCACAGCAGGCCGCACGGTCGCCTTCTCAGCGGTGACGGTCGCCGGAGCTGGCCTGGCTCTGTTGGTCTTCCCCCTACGCTTCTTGTACTCGATGGGCATCGGCGTGACGGTGGTGGCACTCTCCGCCGCCGCGGTGGCATTGATCGTGCTCCCAGCGCTGTTCGCGGTACTGCAGCACCGGGTCAACGCGCTGGCGCCCAAGCGGTGGCGCGAAGCGCAGCTCGCCGAAGCCCGATCGGAAGTCAAGGGTTTCTGGTATCGCCTGTCGAAGTTCGTGATGCGCTTCCCGATTGGCACCGCGATCGCCGGCGCAGCCGTGCTGCTCGCACTGGGAGCACCCTTCCTCGGGGTCAAGTTCACCGGCGTCGACTCGACGATCCTGCCGGAGGACAGCCAGGCCAGGACCGTCGACTCAGTCCTGCGCGACGACTTCGTCGGCGCCGAGTCATCGCCGATCATCGTGGCCGTCACAGCCCCACGCACCGACGCCGCCGAGATCCAGACGTACGCCTCGTCGCTCCGCTCGCTCGACGGCGCCGGGCAGGTCTCCGAGCCGCGCTTCCTGGGCTCGGACACCTGGCAGGTCGATGTCGTGCCAGCGGGATCGACTCTCGACGACACCACCCTTGGTCTGGTGGCTGAGATTCGCGACACCGATGCGCCCGGGTCGGTCCTGGTCGGCGGTCAGAGCGCCGCGCAGGTGGACCAGGTGGCGTCGATCGGGGCCAACATTCCGCTGGCCCTCGCGATTCTCACCGCACTGACCTTCATCACGCTGTTCCTCATGACCGGATCGGTCGTGCTGCCGATCAAGGCCCTGCTGATGAACGTGCTGACGATCAGCGCGACGTTCGGGGTGTTGGTGCTGATCTTCCAGGACGGCCGGTTGGAGGGCCTCCTGGACTACTCCAGCCAGGGCGCGCTCGAGTCGACCCAACCTGTGTTCCTGTTCGCAGTGGTGTTCGGCCTGTCGACCGACTACGCCGTGTTCCTGCTGACCAGGATCAAGGAGGCGCGCGATGCCGGTGCCGGAGAGCGGGAGTCCGTCGCACTCGGCCTGCAGCGCACCGGTCGCATCGTCACGGCTGCTGCCCTGCTGTTCGCCATAGCACTGGGCTCGTTCGCCACCTCCCAGATCATCTTCATCAAGGAGCTCGGTGTCGGCACCGCACTCGCAGTCCTCATTGATGCCACCATCGTTCGCGCGATGCTGGTGCCCTCCTTGATGGCGCTGCTGGGTCGAGCCAACTGGTGGGCCCCCCGACCCCTGCGCAGGTTGCACGACCGCTATGGCATCAGCGAGTCAGATCCGCTCGACGTCGCCCGCAGTCGATCGCACAGCAGCGCCTGACCGCCCCGCTGGGCTTGACCTTCTTGCACTGACACGCCGCGCGGGTCTGTGCAAGGGTCGGGCCCAGCGGGGTCGCCTGGACCTAGAGCAGGCCCTTGTCGGTGAGCCACTGCTTGGCAAGGTCCGCCGGAGCGGCCTTGTCCGAGCCCTGGTTCTTGGTGTTGAGCTCCAGGAGATCCTGGGTCGTCAGCTGCGCCGAGATGTCATTCAGCACCTTGGTCACCGTGTCCGAGGCCTTGTCAGCGTTGATCAGCGGCACGACGTTCTGCGCCGCGAACATGTTCTCGGGGTCCTCCAGCGTCACGAGCTTGTTGGCCAGGATCGACGGCGTCGTGGAGTAGATGTCGGCGACGTCGACCTTGCCCTTGAGCAGAGCCTTGAGCGTCGCGGGTCCGCCACCATCGCTGATCGCGGTGAACTTCGCTCCCGTGATGCCGTAGATCCGCTCCATTCCCGGCAGGCCGAACGGGCGCGTCTTGAACTCGGGATTCGCTCCCACCTTCAGCCCATCGATCTTCTTGAGATCGCCGATCGTCTTGAGCCCCTTGGACTGCGCGAGCTCGGGCGTGACGTTGAGCGAGTCCTTGTCCTCGGCTTTTGACACGTCCAGGACCGCGAGCTTGTCCGGCAGTGCATCGCCGAGTGCGGCGGCGACATCCTCGGCAGAGGTCGCGGTCGCCTTCTTGTCGACGTACTGCAGCAGATTGCCCGAATACTCCGGGAGCAGGTCGATCTCACCATTCTGCAGAGCCGGAATGTACGCCTCGCGGGCGCCGATGTTGAGCTTCTTGTCGACCTTGACTCCCTTGGCCTCGAGAGCCTGGGCGTAGATCTCCGCAATGATCTCGTTCTCTGGGAAAGCCGCCGAACCGACCGTGATGCTGTCGCTCGGCGCCTTGTCGCCCTGGGTCGGGTCGCTGCTGCCACAGGCAGCGAGCGTCAGGCCGAGCAGGGCTGCGAAGGCAATCGCCGCAGTTCGCTGGTGGATGGTCATGATTCTCCTTGGTGGGTGGGGGGTCATGCTTGTGAGGGAACAAGTGAGGGGCGGGATCCGCGCGCAAGGCGCTGCAGCCCAGCGAAGATGCCGTCGAGGGCCAGCGCCAGCGCCACGACGAGAACCGATCCGCCGACCATCTGTGGATAGTCCCGCGTGGCCTGTCCGTCGATGATGTATCGACCGAGACCGCCAAGCGAGACGTAGGCAGCGACTGTCGCCGTAGCCACGACCTGCAGCGTCGCGGACCGGAAGCCGCCAACGATGATCGGCAGGGCGAGCGGTATCTCGACCTTCACCAGGATCTGCCACTCGGTCATGCCCACCGAGCGCGCAGCATCGATGGTCTGCCGATCGACCGACTCCAGACCCGAGTAGGCACCGGCGAGGAGGGAGGGAATGGACAGCACCACCAGGGCGATCAGGGGTGGGGTCAGTCCGATCCCGATGAACAGCACGATGAAGGTCAGCAGCCCCAGAGTTGGCAGCGCCCGCAGTGCGCCGGTGATCGACACTGCCGCAGTCCGCATCCGTCCCGTGTGGCCGATCCACAGCCCCAGCGGGATCGCGATGGCCGCTGCGATCAGCACGGTGTCCGCGGTGTAGCCCAGGTGCTGCACCAGACGGTGGGGCACGCCGTCGTCGCCGCTCCAGTGCGTGGAGTCCGAGAGCCAGGTGACCGCGTCCGACCAGATGCTCATACAGCGCTCCTGACTGGTCGGCCCAGGCTCGCCCAGGGCATGAGCACGCGGCCCACCAGCACGAGGAACACGTCGAAGACCAAGGCGACCAGGACCGTAGCGCCGATGCCGATGACGATCTCAGTGTTGAAGGTGCGCCGATATCCGTCGGTGAACAAGGATCCGAGGCTGCTGACCCCGATCAGGGCTCCCACGCTGACCAGACTGACGGTGCTGACGGCCACGACCCGCAGGCCCGCCAGCAGGACCGGCCCTGCGAGCGGCAGCTGCACCCGCAGCGCGCGTTGGCCCGGGGAGTACCCATTGGCGGCCGCGGCGTCGAGCACGGCCGGCGACACCGAGCCGAAGGCGTCGGACGCCGTGCGGACCATGATCGCTGCGGCGTAGATGCTCAACGCGATGATGACGTTGAGCGGACTCAGGAAGCCCGTGCCGAGCAGACCCGGAAGGACGGCGAACAACGCCAGCGACGGGATCGTGTAGAGCACTCCGACGGCGCCGAGCAGGCCGCCGCGCAGTCTCGGGTGACGGTCGGCGTACCAGCCGATCGGCAGCGCCACGACGAAGCCGACCCCGATCGGGACGGCACTCAGCCACACGTGTCGCACCGTGAGCGACCACACGTAGGAGAAGTTGTCGATCAACCAGGTCATTCGGCCAGGACTCCCGCCGCCTTGCCGGTCTCGTCGACCACGACCCGCGCACCGTCCCGAACCTCGACGTGCAGCGTGCGCTGGCCGCGATCGAGCCCCACGAAGCTGCGCACGAACTCGTCGGCCGGCTCGGCGAGGATCTTGGTCGGTGAACCGACCTGAGCGATTTGGCCGCCCGTCCTGAGGATCACGACTTGGTCCCCGAGCAGGAAGGCTTCGTCGATGTCGTGTGTCACGAACACGATGGTCTTGTCCAGATCGCGTTGCAGGCGGAGCAGCTCGGTCTGGAGCTCCTCGCGCACGATCGGATCCACCGCGCCGAACGGCTCGTCCATCAACAGGATGTTGGGGTTGGTGACCAGCCCGCGCGCCACGCCGACCCGCTGTTGCTGGCCTCCCGACAGCTGGCTGGGATATTTCGTGGCAAGCGAGACGTCGAGTCCGACCGTCTCGAGCATCGCGTACGAGCGATCTCGCGTCTCCTTCTTGTCGACACCGGTGAGGCGAAGCACCGTGCCGACGTTGTCGATGACAGTCCGGTGCGGGAGCAGGCCGGAGGCCTGCATGACATAGCCGATGCTGCGCCGCAGATCGACGGGATTGCGAGTCGCGATGTCCACGTTGTCGATCAGGACCTGACCATGGGTCGGGTCGACCATCCGGTTGACCATCCGCAGGAGGGTCGTCTTGCCACATCCGGACGAACCGACCAGCACCGTCGTCGAGCGCGACGGCATGACCAGGCTGAAGTCGCCGACCGCCTCGGTACCGTCTGGGAACGTCTTGCCGATGGAGCGGTACTCGATCATGCGGTCCTCCGCTTTCGCGATAGGTAGGCATTGAACAGGGACAACGGACGAGGGACAGTCTCGCCCGAACCGGAGCCGTGGGCAATCGCAGCAACGAATTGTCTCAGTTCGTCGTGCACGCCCGAACCGATCATCCTCGCCCCAACCGATGCTGTCCGCAGAATTCGTCGCAATCTGCCCACTCAGCTGCCATCGGAGCGGATGCGCCGACGGCGCCGACGACTATCGTGGGACGCACGTACCCGGGGCTCCGACCGCAGACGAGCCGACATGGAGGCCAGCGCATGAAATTCTTCATCCTCATCCTCATCCTCATCGTGGCCGTCGTCGCAGGCGCGCTCTGGCTGCGCACCGCTCGGCACAGCCGTGCAACGACGCACCATCCTCACCGCCTGGAGGATTCCGTCCGACCCGTTCCGGCCAGCGAGCTGCGGCCGGGTGAACCCACCACCGCGACCGGCCCGTCCGTTGGCGGCGAGTCCAGGGAGGCAGTCGCCGATCTCGGCTCGGACTTCGCGTGGGAGCCAGAAGTCAACGACACCGACGGAGACGCCCCAGACCACGATCCTCAGCGCCCCGGATCGTCGCCACAGGCCTGACCCGTTTTGTCCCGCGGCGCGGCTGTACGTTACAGTTACGGCGCGGTTCAGCCGCACACATAGCAAGGCCCCGTGGCGCAGTTGGTTAGCGCGCCGCCCTGTCACGGCGGAGGTCGCCGGTTCGAGTCCGGTCGGGGTCGCCAGCTGAAAAGTCCCACGCACCGGTTGCCAGGTGCGTGGGATTTTTTGATGCACCGACCGCCGATTTCAATCGGTCCCGCGGGGTGCGATAAGGTGATCGTCGCTCGTTCGACGAGCACGGCCAGGTAGCTCAGTTGGTACGAGCATCCGCCTGAAAAGCGGAGGGTCGCCGGTTCGACCCCGGCCCTGGCCACCCACATCTGCACCGTTCACCACGCCGCCTGTCGCCTGCGAGTGCTTGGGTGGCCCTAGTTTTGAGCCACCGCCTGGCGCGGCCGCTCGGCCTCGACGCGGGTCTCCCCCGGGTGCCATCCCGGCGGCATGAAGACGTAGCCGAGCTTGTGCCGCCAGTTCTTGGCCTGATGAACGTCGCGGAAGAGCTCGCCGAAGGCGCCGTACTGCAGCCGGAGAAGGTTGTAGGTGTCCACCGGGACGGTCAGACCGTAGGTCGGACGGAACAGCTCCTTCTGGAAGGTGCCGAACATCCGATCCCACACGATGAACATGCCGGCGTAGTTCTTGTCGAGGTACTCAGGATCGCTGCCGTGATGCACTCGGTGGTGCGACGGCGTGTTGAAGATCAGCTCGATCGGGCGCCACATGGTGTCGATCCGCTCGGTGTGCACGAAGAACTGGAAGATCAGGTTGAACGAGAATGCAACGTACAAGGTCCACGGCGCGAACCCCAGCAACGGGAACGGCAACCAGAACAGGGCCTCTGCCCACGGGTTCCACTTCTGCCGCAGCGCGGTCGACAGGTTGAAATACTCGCTCGAGTGGTGCGCCTGATGAGCGGCCCAGCCAATTCGAACTCGGTGCACGAAGCGGTGCTGCAGGTAGAACGCCAGGTCGAGCCCGAGGATCAGCAGCGTCCACGACCACCAGGTGTCGGTCGGCAGGTGCCATGGCGCGAGGTGGACGCTGACGGCGACGAAGGCGATCAAGGTGCCGAACTTCAGGACCGCACTGGACACGATCGAGCCGACACCCATCCAGAGGCTGGTCCGGGCGTCCTTGCGCTCGTAGCCGCGCATCTGGTCATCCGTCTCCAGATAGCGGAATGCCGCGATCTCGATCAGCAGCGACAGGATGAAGAAGGGCGCCGCCACCAAGGTGGGGTTCTGCAGCGGGTCGAGCAACTCGCTCATGGGCTTGTCTCCTCGTTAATATGACCTTGGGGTAAGTTACCACGGCGACACATGCTGGCGCTAGAGTGTTTTCGTGGTCAGACCCAACGCCGGAACCAAGGGCGTCCCCCGCCTCGACCGGGAGTCCCAGATTCTGGACATCGCGTCGGAGCAATTCGGGAGCCATGGCTATGCAGCGACGTCGGTCGCCACGGTTGCCGGCCATGCAGGAATCTCCAAGCCGCTGATCTACAACTACTTCGGCTCCAAGGAAGGTTTGTACGAGGCCTGCCTGGACCGCGGTGGCTCCTTGGTCGCCGACGAGATCGAGCGCATCGCGAGCGGAGACACGGTCGGGATCGAGCGGGGTATGCAAACCCTCGGCGGGCTCTTCGAGCTCTTGGAGCGCCGACGCTATCTCTGGCGGTTGTTCTTCGACGGCACCGCGCCCACCACTGGCCCCATTGCCGACTCGGCCACGCTCTACGCGGACCGGATCGGCAAGCTCGCACAGGAGGGTGTCGCCGAGCTCATGTCCCTGGCCGACAACGAGGACCAGCTCGACATCTCCGCCATGACCGCGGTCTGGCTCGGTATCGTGGATTCGCTCATGAACTGGTGGGTCGATCACCCCGGCGAGACGGCCGAGCAGATGATGCAGAGATGCCTGCGGCTCCTTCAGGCGCTGTTCGGGGCGGTCGAGCAGTGAGCACCCGATTGCAGGGCCGGACCATCGTCCTGACCGGAGCATCCAGCGGAATCGGCGCCGAGGCGGCGCGCAAGCTAGCGCGGCAGGGAGCGACCGTGTGCCTGCTGGCTCGGCGTGAGCACGAGCTTGATGCCGTTCGGGCCGACATCGTGGCTGCAGGAGGCGCAGCCCACGCATATGTCGTCGACCTCGCAGACGCCGAGTCAGCCGACGCGGTCGCTGCCCGCCTGCTGGCTGAGCACCCCCGGATCGATGCCCTCGTCAACAACGCAGGCCGCTCGATCCGGCGCCCCATCAAGGATTCGCTGGACCGGGTGCACGACTACGAGCGCACCATGGCGATCAACTATTTCGGCGCCGTCCGACTGACCCTCGCGCTGCTCCCCCGTTTCCTGGCGCAGGGCCATGGACACGTCGTGATCTCCTCGAGCATGTCGACCCAGGTCCCGATCCCCCTCTTCTCGGCGTACCTCGCCAGCAAGTCTGCGCTTGAGTCGTTCACCCGATCGCTGACCGCCGAGCTGGGACACCGCGGGATCACGTCGACCGTCGTCTACTTCCCGATGGTGCGCACCGAGATGTCCGGCGCGACGTCGATCTACCAGGCCATGCCGATGCTGAGTGCGGACAAGGCAGCCAACTGGCTGGTCAAGGCGGTGGTCGACCAACCGACACGTGTCACCAGCCTGCCCGGCGCGATGGGTGAGGTTGGCATGGCGACCCTCCCCGGAGTCATCACCAAGGTCGCTCAGCCACTGTTCCGTCGGATGGACCGGAGCCTGGCGAAGCGGACGAAGGGCTGAATCACGGCCTACACGTGCGGAGTCGCCAGGCGGTTGCGATCATGGACCATGCCACCACACCAGACCGCGACACGATGAGCCCCGACTCGCGACGCAGGAGCAGCCGTGTGGTCCGGCGGCTGATTCTCGAGATCGTCGGCTGGGCACTCGTGCTCGCCGGGATCGCCGCACTCGTCCTGCCGGGACCCGGCCTGCTCCTTCTCGTCGCAGGGCTCGCGGTGCTGTCCCAGCAGTACGAGTGGGCTGAGCGTCGGCTCGAGCCGGTCAAGATCCAGGCGTTCAAGTCCGCGGCCGACGGCGTCCAGACCTGGCCGCGCATCATCGCCAGCTGTTCGGGCGCCGTGGTGCTCGGAGCTGTTGGTGTGTACTGGGGTGTCGGGCCCGATGCGCCCGATTGGTGGCCCGTACGCGACAGCTGGTGGCTGGTCGGCGGGTGGGGGACGGGAGCGACGATGCTCCTGTCGGCTGTCGTCGCACTGGGCTTCATCGGGTACAGCTTTCGTCGGTTCCGCGGCGTGGTCGATCCGGAGGCGGCAGCAGAACGGGCGGCGCGCGGCGATTGATCCACGCCACGGCCTCGTCAACCGGCCCACCAATTGGGCGGTAGAGTTTGGTGTGATCCGCACCACCCCGTGGATCCGACGATGGAAGCGCCCACCACCGCGTCTCCGCCAACCACGACAGAGAGCACTACCGTGACCACTCCACCCTCCACCAACGCCCCGTCCGCCTTCGGCAACCGGCACGAGCAAGTCGTGTTCTGCCACGACGAGGCCTCCGGCCTCAAGGCCATCATCGGGATCTACTCCACGGCACTCGGCCCGGCGCTCGGCGGAACCCGCTTCTACCCGTACGGCTCCGAGCAGGCCGCCCTGACCGACGTCCTCAACCTCTCGCAGGGCATGGCTTACAAGAACGCCCTTGCTGGTCTGGATCTCGGCGGCGGCAAGGCCGTCATCATCGGCGATCCCGCGACCCTGAAGTCCGAGGCCCTGCTTCGGGCGTACGGCCGATTCGTCCAGACCCTCGGCGGTCGTTACTACACCGCCTGTGACGTCGGCACCTTCAGCCCCGACATGGATGTGATCGCGCGCGAGTGCGACTTCGTGACCGGCCGGACCGTCGAGCACGGCGGTGCCGGCGACTCGTCGGTCCTCACGGCACTCGGCGTCTACCAGGGCATGCGCGCCTCAGCCCAGCACCTGTGGGGCGACACCTCGCTCGCGGGCAAGCGGGTCGGCGTCGCCGGGGTCGGCAAGGTCGGGCGGCACCTCGTCCGTCACCTGGTCGAAGAGGACGCGCAGGTCGTCGTCACCGACCCCTACGCGCCGGCCGTCGCTGCCTTGCGTGAGACGTACCCGGCCATGACGGCGGTCGCCGACACCGAGGCCCTGATTCGCGAGCCCCTCGACATCTATGCTCCGTGCGCCCTCGGTGGTTCGCTCAATGACGAGTCGATCGAGGCGCTGTCCGCAGTCATCGTCTGCGGTGCCGCCAACAACCAGCTGGCCCACGAAGGCATCGAGAAGCGGCTGGAGGAGCGCGGCATCACCTACGCGCCCGACTACTGCGTCAATGCCGGCGGAGTGATCCAAGTCGCCGACGAGCTCGAAGGCTTCGACTTCGAACGAGCCAAGATGCGCGCCACCACCATCTACGACACCACGCTGGGTGTCCTCGAGCGGGCTCGCTCGGAAGGCGTGCCGCCGTCGATCGCGGCCGACCGGA
Source organism: Aeromicrobium sp. (assembly GCF_049587115.1). Taxonomy (GTDB): domain Bacteria; phylum Actinomycetota; class Actinomycetes; order Propionibacteriales; family Nocardioidaceae; genus Aeromicrobium. The sequence continues at coordinate 26,400 of NZ_JBAVDI010000079.1, read as the reverse complement.
TGGCCGAGCAGCGCATGCGCGAGGTCGGGCGACTCCGTTCGATCTGGCTGCCGGCAGGCTGACCTCGCCGTGACGAGGACCAGGCCGGCCAATCGGCGGTCGGGTCCCGTCATAGCCTCTTGCTGACCGACTGAGAGATCGCCAAGGGCGCTCGTCACGCCGAAGAAGCGTGACGAGTCACTGACATCGGGAGCCAGCGTCAGCTGGCGGCCGGATCATCCCGATCGAGATCGCGATACTGGACAGGAATCGGTTCGCCCGACTCACCGTGGAGCTCGCGCTGCAGAGTGTTGAAGTCCGTATCAGGTGTGCGGTACTTCAAGTCGCGCGCAACTTTGGTCTGTTTGGCTTTCGCACGGCCGCGCCCCATGGGTCGACCCCCTCGCAGAAAAGTAGTCAGTATGTCGTGACGCCAACCCTACCCAAGGTCACCACATTCCGTGCATCGACCCCCCGCTGGGTGGGCGACAGCAAGAGCCCGATCCCTCCAGAACGATCAGGGTCAGGCGTGGGCGCTGGTCAGGGTCACGGTTCCGCCGGCGCCGTGCACACCGGCGTCGGCGACCTCACCCGCGATCCACGCGTCGACTCCGTGCTCGGCCAGCAGTCGCACCGCGGCGTCGGCCGCGTCTGCGGCCACGAGGGCCACCATCCCCACACCCATGTTGAGGGCCAGATCCAGATCTGCCTGCGCCACGTCACCGAGCGATCCGACCAGACCGAAGACCGGGTGAGGGGACCAGGTCGAGCGGTCGACCCGCACCGACACGGAGTCCGGTAGCACTCTCGCCAGGTTTGCTGCGAGCCCGCCACCGGTGATGTGCGACATCGCGTGCACCTCGACGCCGGCAGCCAGAGCGAGGCAGGGCAACGTGTAGAGGCGGGTCGGAGTCAGCAGCTCCTCGCCGAGCGAGCGGCCGAACTCAGGCACCTCTCGGTCGAGCTGCCATCCTGCCTTCTCGAAGAAGACGTGCCGCACCAGCGAGAAGCCGTTGGAGTGCAGACCGCTGGCGGCCATCGCGATGACGACGTCGCCGGGCCGCACGAGCTCCGGCCCCAGCAGCTTGTCGGCTTCGACGACCCCTGTCGTCGAACCGGCGATGTCGTACTCGTCGGGCCCCAGCAGTCCCGGATGCTCGGCGGTCTCGCCGCCCAGCAGCGCCGTCCCACTTTCGACGCACGCTTGCGCGATGCCCTTGACGATGTCGGCGATGCGCTCGGGAACGACCTTCCCACAGGCGATGTAGTCGGTCATGAACAGCGGCTCGGCACCGCACACCACCAGATCATCGACCAGCATGCCGACCAGATCGAACCCGATGGTGTCGTGCTTGTCCATGCGCTGCGCGATCTGGACCTTGGTGCCGACACCGTCGGCAGACGTCGCGAGGTACGGCCTGTCGTAGGACTTGAGGGCCGAGGCGTCGAAAAGACCGGCGAAGCCGCCGATTCCGCCCACGACCTCAGGACGGCGGGCCTGGTCGACCCACTGCTTCATCAGCTCGACCGCGCGGTCACCCTCCTGAATCGAGACGCCGGCGCTGGCGTAGGTGCTCATGAGATGACCTCGAGTGGCAGCGTGTCCTGAGCCTCGAGCAGATGCTTGCCGATCAGCTCGTCCTCGGGAAGCGCCACCGGATAGATGCCGTCGAAGCATGCCCGACACAAATCGTTCTTGGGCACGTTGGTCGCCTCGACGAGCTGGTCGAGCGTCACGTACGCCAACGAGTCGGCGCCGATCGACTTGCGGATCTCGTCGACCGAGATGCCATTTGCGATGAGCTCGGCACGCGAGGCGAAGTCGATGCCGTAGAAGCACGGCCACTTGACCGGGGGGGACGAGATCCGGACGTGCACCTCCGCGGCCCCGAACTCGCGGAGCATCCTGACCAGCGCGCGCTGCGTGTTGCCCCGCACGATCGAATCGTCGACGACCACGAGTCGCTTTCCGGCGATGACGTCGCGCAGCGGGTTGAGCTTGAGCCGGATGCCCAGCTGCCGCAGGGTCTGCGACGGCTGGATGAAGGTGCGCCCCACGTACGAGTTCTTGACCAGTCCGTGTCCGAACGGAATACCGCTCTCCTCGGCGTAGCCGATCGCCGCCGGCGTTCCAGACTCCGGCACCGGAATGACCAGATCGGCCTCGACCGGAAACTCCCGGGCCAGCCGCCGACCGATCTCGGCGCGGACCGAGAACACCCGCTGGTCCGAGATCGTGGTGTCGGGCCGGGCCAGATAGACGTACTCGAAGATGCAGCCCTTGGGCTCAGCCTTCGCGAACCGCTCGGTACGAAGACCGGCCTCGTCGATGGCAATGAACTCGCCGGGTTGGATCTCGCGGATGAAGGATGCGCCGACGATGTCCAGCGCCGCGGTCTCACTCGCGACGACCCAGCCCCGCTCGAGCCGGCCCAGCACCAGCGGCCGGATGCCTTGGGCATCGCGTGCGGCGTACAGCGTGTTCTCGTCCATGAAGACCAGGGAGAAGGCGCCTCGGAGCAGCGGCAGGACCTCCAGTGCGGCCTCCTCGACCGAGCGGTCCGGATACGACGCGAGCAGTGTCGCCATGACCGAGGTGTCGGAGGTTGCGGTCTCGCCCTTGCCCGAGGTCGTGCCGGACTCGAGGTCACGCTCGCGGAGCAGCTCGATGAGGTCGGCGGTGTTGGTCAGGTTGCCGTTGTGGCCCAGCGCGACCGATCCCGACTCGGTGGGACGGAAGGTCGGCTGCGCGTTGTGCCACACGCTTGAGCCGGTCGTGGAGTAGCGCGCGTGCCCGATCGCGATCTCCCCCTTGAGCGATTCGAGAGTCGCCTCGTCGAAGACCTGGGACACCAGCCCCATGTCCTTGTACACCAGGATCTGGCGACCGTTGCTGACCGCGATGCCGGCCGATTCCTGACCGCGGTGCTGTAGTGCGTACAGGCCGAAGTAGGTCAGCTTGGCAACCTCTTCGCCCGGGGCCCACACGCCAAAGACACCACAGGCATCTTGGGGTCCGGCATCCTGGGGATCGAGATCGTGGGTCAGGCGTCCATCTCCGCGGGGCACGCTCCCAGTGTAAAGGCCGCGGTGGGCTCTCACCCAATGACGGTCAAAGCGCGGGCAACATCACATGCCCCTAGCGTGGCCGGTATGACCACGGCACTTCTGTACGGGCTCGCGACCGCGTTGCCGCTCGTCGGCGGTGCCTGGCTCGGGCTGCGCTGGCACATTCCGCGGCCGCTGCTGGCAGCGCTGATGGCATTCGGTGCCGGAACCATGATCGCGGCGGCCTCCTCCGAGCTGTTCGAGCCCGCTTTTCGCTCCGTTGCAGCTTGGCACGCCGGACTCGCACTGATGGCCGGCGCCGGCACGTACGCCATCGCCAGCCATCTGCTCGACACCCGACTCGGCACCGCGTCAGTCGGCTGGGGGCTGATGCTCGGCTCCCTGCTGGACGGCATACCCGAGAACACCGCGCTGGGTGTGTCGCTCACCGGGTCAGGAGGAATCGTGCTGCTGGTCGCGATCGCCATCGGCAACACCCCCGAGGCGATCGGCAGTGCCGCGACGATGCGTGACGCCGGTGGACCAACTGGCGGATCTCGCCGAATCCTGCTCCTGTGGGCAGCGACTGGTGCGGTCCTCGTGCTGGTGACCGTCGGCGCTCACGCGCTGGGCGACTCGATCGGGTCTTCCAGTGTCGCGACCGTGCAGGCCTTCGCAGGCGGTGCGACGATCGCGGTGCTGGCCGACACGTTGATGCCCGAGGCCTACACCGATGGTGGGTGGTGGGTCGGTCTGACCACCGCTCTGGGCTTCTTCGTGGCCTTCGTTCTCGGCGGATGAGGTCGCTCCGGTTTGCGTCGAGGGCCTCGCACCGATCAGATGGACCCCATGACTTCTGACACGATCACCGTCGAGCGCACCATCAAGGCCACCCCCGAGGCGGTCTTCGCGTTGATTTCCGACGCTGGACGGCACGCCGAGATCGACGGCTCGGGCACCGTCCGCGGCACCCGGCAGGAGTCACGTCCACTCAGCCTGGGCTCGACATTCGGCATGGCAATGCACATGGGAGTCGGCTACCGCACCTCCAACACCGTCATCGAGTTCGAGCAGGATCGCCAGATCGCGTGGAAGACCACCGGCATGAATGGCCTGATCGGGGGCCGGATCTGGCGCTACGAGCTCGAGCCCGTCGAGGGCGGCACCTTGGTCCGCGAGTCGTGGGACGTGTCGCAGGACAAGCAGAAGTTCCTGCTCAAGCGCAGCAAGATGGCCCCGGCCGCCAAGATCGGCATGCGCAAGACCCTGGAGCGGATTGCCTCGACGCTGGAGGCGTGAGCCTGCCCACCCCCATGCCGATGTGACCCCATTCGCCGCTGAACCGGAGCACAACGCTCGTCTCGGGCTCCTACCGCCTTCCCCCTCGAGCTTTTCGAGCACCGGGAGGTCGGCCACCTGATCGTCACGCCTGTGCCATGCACTTCGGCTGACAGAACTCGAGCGTGAACGTACTGTTCACGGTATGCGCTTGGTGCCTTCCCCCACCTCGCGGCTCACGATCACCGGTGTCCTGACTGGTCTGGCCGCGACATTCCTGCTGTCCTCCCCCGCTGCTGCCGCCGGTCCGGCTGCCCCGGGAAGCTTCACCGGATACGGCTTCGACGCCTGCGTCGCGCCGAGCCAGACCGTGATGGACGCATGGAACACCCGCTCTCCCTTCACGGCCATCGGCATCTACGTGTCCGGGAGCTCCCGCTACTGCGGCGATCAGTACCAGCCCAATCTCAGCCGGGCCTGGGTCGCCAAGAATGCGTCCCATGGATGGCGCTTCCTGCCGATCCATGTCGGTCGGCAGGCTCCGTGCTTCAAGAACAACCCCCGGAGCCGGGTGCAGAAGAAGCTGATGTCGACGACGGTGTCCACGGCCCGCGCACAGGCCCGCGCGGACGCCGCCGAAACAGTCGCCGCGCTGCAGAAGTACGGATTCGGGGCCGGCAGCTACTCCTACCTCGACATCGAGTGGTACGCCCGGACCTCGGCATGCGACAACATCGTGCTGGAGTTCGCCGATGCCTGGACCGAGTACCTCCACGGCAAGGGCTACAAGTCCGGTGTCTATTCCAGCGGTTCGGCAGCGATCGCGGCCATTGACGCGGCGCGCAGGAGCGGTCGCAGGAACTTCACCAAGCCGGACCAGATGTGGATCGCCTGGGTCAACAAGGTCGCGAACACGGACGGCGGGCCCTACCTCGCTGACGACGGCTGGGCCAATCACCAGCGAATCCACCAGTACCACAACGGCGTCAACGTGACCTACGGCGGACACACCATCAATCTGGATCGCGACTACCTCGACGTCGGCCGGGGATCAGTGCCAGTGACGGACCGTCTCCCGTGCGGCGTGGCGATGTCCTTCGACTCCTACCCGACGCTGCGGATCGGCAGCCGAGGTCCGAAGGTCTCGGCCCTGCAGTGCCTGCTCAAGGAGCAAGGGCTCAAGCGCAGCGTCAACGGAACGTTCGGCAGCGGGACCGCCCGGGCAGTCGACGCATTCCGCTCCCGCATGGGTTGGGCACCCACGAGTCGAACGACGCCGGCGACCTGGACCGCGCTGCTGTCGGCAGGGACCCGGCCTCGAGTGCTCAAGCAGGGCTCGGTCGGTCTGCCCGTGTGGCGACTGCAGCGTGCCCTCATCGGGGCCGGCCTGACGCCGCGCCTGACCGGGGTCTACGACGCCGCCACCGTCAAGGCGGTCAAGGCCTACCGTTCAGCCCGGGGCCTCTCGTCGTACTCGACGACCGAGGCGACGGTCTGGTTGCTGCTGCAGCGCGGGAAGACCGCAGGCTGATCCATGGCCCTCGTGTCGGCGCACCGCGGTGGCGCGGGTGACGATCACGCAGCGGAGAACACACTCGCCGCATTCGAGGCGGCGATCGCGATGGGCTGCCACTTCGTCGAGTTCGACGTGCGCCTCACCGCCGACGGTCGACCGGTCATCTTCCACGACGCCGAGCTCACCGGCGACGGGGACGCTCGCTCGATCGCCCTGCATCGTCTCGACGAGATCGCCGATGCCGAGCTGGTCACGCTCGACACAGTGCTGAATCTTGTCCGGGGACGGATTGGGGCACACATCGACCTCAAGGTGCCCGGTGGCGAGATCTCTCTCGTCGAGCAGATCGTCTCGGTCCTCGGTACCGACGACGTCATCATCACGACCGCCGAGGACTCGTCGGTGCGCCAGCTTCGGCGGTGGTCCCGCGAGCACGCGCCGGACCTGCTCGTCGGACTGTCGTCCAGTCCTCGATCGGGCGCTGCGCACTGGTTCGTTCGCAAACGGGTTCAGCTCGAGTCCGCCTTCCCGCGACTGCGACTCAGGCTCAGCGGAGCCAATCTCGTGGTGGCCCACAAGCTCGTCGCGCGGCTGACGCTCAAGGCCTACGCCCGGCGACATGGCCTTCCGCTGCTGGTGTGGACCGTCGATCATCCCGCCGAGCTCGAGCGCTGGATGAACGACCCAGACGTGTGGATGGTGACCACCAATCACCCCGAGCGAGCATTTGCCGCTCGCCATGAGTCCACCGAGGGTCCAGCGGGGCCCTAGGCCTCGTCCAGTGGGAGCAGCGGCGAGAGGTCGGAGCGTTCGCCCGAGGCGCGCACGACGGCGTCGGCCCAGGCGAGACGCCCGCGGGCCAGCGCGATCCACGTCGGTGCGTCCATCTCCACGACTGCAGGTGGCGTCCCCCGCGTGTGCCGTGCGCCGGCAATGCACTGCACCGCCGCGAACGGAGGGATGCGAACCTCGACGCTCGCACCGGGAGCCTTCGACACCAGCAGCGCCACCAGGTGCATCGTCGCAGCCTTGAGATCAGCTCGCGTCGGATCCCCGGCATCCAGCCGCTCGCAGATCTGCACGAACTCCTCGTGGGTCAGCGGTGTCGGCCGACGTGCCATGGCGGCCGGTCAGGCCAGCGCGGCGGGGATCGTGGACCGCCAGCTGGCCTTGAGCTCCTGCACCGGCAGACTGAACTGCCCGGCGACCTCGATCGTCGTGCCGCCCGTGCGACCCACGGACGCCAGCTCGACACCATGCTTGTCGGCGAGGGCGACCAGCTCCTCGTGGCGATCCTCCGCCACGACGACCATGGCACGCGCCGACGACTCGCTGAACAGCTCGACGAACGGATCCTCCAGGTCGACTGTGACGCCGATGCCGTGGCGGAAGGACGCCTCGGCCAGGGCCATCGCCAGGCCACCGTCGGACAGGTCGTGCGCCGATTCCACGACACCGGTCGCAGCGGCCTCGACCATCAGCTCGGCCAGAGCCTGCTCGGCAGCCAGGTCGACGATCGGCGGGTGACCACCGAGATGACCGTGCACGACATCGGCCCAGGTCGAGCCGGAGAGCTCGACCGTGGTCTCGCCCAGCACCAGGACGTGGCTGCCCTCCGCGCAGAAGCCCTGGGTGACCCGCCGACGAACGTCGTCGATCACGCCCAGCACGCCGACGACGGGTGTCGGCAGGATCGGGGTCTCGCCGGTCTGGTTGTAGAACGAGACGTTGCCACCGGTGACGGGGATGCCGAGCACCGCACACGCGTCCTTGAGCCCGTGGGTGGCCCGCTCGAACTGCCACATGACATCCGGATTCTCCGGCGAACCGAAGTTGAGGCAATCGGTGACCGCCAGCGGCAGCGCGCCGGTGACAGCGACGTTGCGGTACGACTCGGCAAGCGCGAGCTGCGCGCCGACGTACGGATCCAGCTTGGCGAACCGGCCGTTGCAGTCGGTCGAGACCGCGACACCGAGGTGGGTCTCGGCGTCGATGCGAATCACGCCGGCGTCCTCGGGCTGGGCGAGCACCGTGTTGCCCTGGACGTAGCGGTCGTACTGATCGGTGACCCACGACTTGTCGGCCATGTTGGGCGAGGTCACGACCGCGACCAGCTGATCCCGCAGCTCGTCGCCCGAAGCCGGCCGGGGCAGCAGCTCAGCATTGTCGGCCTGCAACGCGTCCTGCCAGTCGGGGCGCCCGAAGGGACGCTGGTAGGTGGGACCGTCATGAGCGACCGAGCGGGGCGGAACGTCGACGACGGTCTCGCCGTGCCAGTCGATGACGAGATGGTCGCCATCGGTGACCTCACCGACGACGACAGCCTCGACGTCCCACTTCGCGCAGATTGCCATGAACGCGTCCAGGTGGCGTGGCTCGACCACGGCCATCATGCGTTCCTGCGACTCGCTCATGAGGATCTCCTCCGGCGAGAGCGTCGAGTCGCGCAGCGGGACCGTGTCGAGCTCGACGTGCATCCCGCCGTCCCCAGCCGAGGCGAGCTCGCTGGTCGCACATGAGAGACCCGCGCCGCCGAGATCCTGGATGCCGTTGACGACCTCGGCGCGAAACAGCTCGAGCGTGCACTCGATCAGGAGCTTCTCCATGAACGGATCGCCGACCTGCACGCTGGGTCGCTTGGCAGGTCCGTCCGCGTCGAAGGTCTCGGATGCCAGCACCGAGACTCCGCCGATGCCGTCGCCTCCGGTCCGTGCACCGTAGAGGACGACCTTGTTCCCGACGCCGCTGGCGAAGGCAAGGTGCAGATCCTCGTGGCGGAGCACCCCGACGCACAGGGCATTGACCAGAGGGTTGCCGAGATAGGTCTCGTCGAACACGACCTCGCCGCCGATGTTGGGCAGGCCGAGCATGTTGCCGTAGCCGCCGACCCCGGCGACGATGCCCGGCATGACCCGTCGGGTGTCCTCGGCATCCAGCGGACCGAACCGCAGCGGGTCCATCACCGCAACAGGGCGGGCACCCATGGCGAGGATGTCGCGCACGATGCCACCGACACCCGTGGCCGCCCCCTGGTAGGGCTCGACGTACGACGGGTGGTTGTGCGACTCGACCTTGAAGGTCACGGCGTAGCCCTGGCCGATGTCGATCACGCCGGCGTTCTCCCCGATTCCGGCGAGCGTCTTGCCCAGCGGAGTCTCCTGCGGCAGGTCGCCGAACTTCTTCAGGTGCACCTTGGACGACTTGTACGAGCAGTGCTCGCTCCACATCACGGAGTACATCGCGAGCTCGGCGCCGGTTGGGCGACGACCGAGGATCTCCCGGATGCTGAGGTATTCGTCCTCGCGCAGGCCCAGCTCGGCCCACGGTTGAGGCTGATCCGGGCTGCTGGTGGCGTGGTGAACGGTGTCGAGCTGGCGGGCTGCAGTCACAGGCGGATCATATCGGTCGGCCCCCACCCCCGGGTTCGCCAGGGATCCCCAACCTCGGTCGGCCGGGTAGGTGGGTCAGTCTCCGGCGGTCGACTCCAGCAGCGGCGGGCGACCACGGCCGCCCGGCAGCCGGCCCGCGAGTGCGCCGAGCGGCCCGACTGCGCCGCTGAGGATGTCGACGGCGGAGTGCAGGCTCGGGATGGCGGTGCCCAGCGCCTCGAGCCGAGGCACGATCGCGTCGAACGTCGTGCCGAGGTCGATCAGCTGGTCCAGCGTTCCCCCCGGCGCCAACAGCTTTTCGAGGATGCCGCCCTCGGCGAGCAGCTGCTCCAGAAGGCCGCCCTCGGCGAGCACGCGATCCAGTGCACCCTCCTCCGCCAGCAACCGATCCAGCGCACCATCGGGCGCAAGGAACCGGTAGAGCGGCCCGTCCTCGCTGAGCGCACGATCGAGCGGACCGCCTGCCTCCAGCAGCCGGATGAAGGGCCCGTCCTCGTCAGCCATCCGGTCAAGCAGCCCGTCGCGCGCCAGCGCCTTGCCGATCGGTCGGTCGTTGGCGGTCAGGTCGGCCAGGGTGTTGGCCAGGCCGATTGGTCCACGCTCGTCGTCCAGGATCCGGCCGAGCTGCTCCAGCAGCCCGTTCTCCCCGAAGATCTGGGCCAGCCGTGCCCCGTACCCACCCTCGCGCAGGATCGGACCCTGAGGTGAGGCGAGCTGGCCGAGGCCCAGCGTGGCCTGTGTTGCTGCGACCGTGACGCGTACGGGGAGCAGGGCGAGGCCTCGGATGTCCATGCCGTGAAGCGTAGGCCCCCGGCATCACGCACGTCACGATCCGGGCAGGTACTCCCCATGCGGCCGGTCTGGCCGGCCCCTTGAGTGGCGCAGCCTCTCGGTCTATATTCAACAAATGTTGAATATAGACATCAAGGTTGCTGACCTTCGTGTGGTCCGCGGCGGGACAGTTGTCATCCCCCAGCTCACGATCTCGGTGCAGCGAGGCACCGTCACGGGTCTCCTCGGTCCCAGCGGCTGCGGAAAGTCGACGCTGATTCGCGCAATCGTCGGGATCCAGGCCACTGCATCCGGCACCGTGACTGTGCTGGGCGGACCCGCCGGCACGCCCGAGACCCGCCGCCGAGTCGGATACGTGACGCAGGCCAGCTCGATCTACCCCGACCTGACAGTCATCCAGAACCTCCGTTACTTCGCGTCCCTGGCTGGCGCACCCGACTCCGCGATCCGTCAGACGCTGTCGGACGTGGGTCTCGGCGACAAGATCTCTGCACTCGTCGGCAACCTCTCCGGAGGTCAGCGGACCCGGGTGTCGCTAGCGGCGACACTGCTCGCCGATCCGGCCGTGTATCTGCTCGACGAGCCGACCGTCGGGCTCGATCCCATCCTGCGGCGAGATCTGTGGCAGCTGTTCGACGGTCTCGCAGAGGATGGCAAGACTCTGCTGGTCTCCAGCCACGTGATGGACGAAGCCGGCCGATGCGATCGAGTGCTGCTGATGCGGGAAGGCCGAATCCTGGCCGACGCGACTCCGGACGGGCTCCGCGCGCAGACCGGTCACCACGATCTCGAAGCAGCCTTCCTCTCACTGGCCGAGGGGGCAGCGGCATGAGGCGCACCTTCGCGACTGCGCGTCGGGTCCTCCAGCAGCTGAGCCACGACCCCCGCAGCATCGCCATGATCCTCGTCCTTCCCTCCCTCCTCCTGCTGCTGTTCAAGTACGTCTACGACGGCAATCCGACGGTGTTCGACCGGATCGGACCGCAGCTGCTCGGCATCTTCCCGTTCATCATCATGTTCCTGGTGACCTCCGTGACGATGGTGCGGGAGCGAACGTCCGGAACGCTCGAACGCCTGCTGACCACGCCGATCCGGCGCGGCGAGCTCATCGGCGGCTACGCCCTCGCATTCGGACTCGCCGCCCTCGGACAGGCTCTGGTCAGCTCGGCGGTGGCGATCTGGCTGCTCCAGATGGACGTCAAGTCGCCGTGGGCCATCGTTCTGTTCGCGGTGACCGACGCCGTGCTCGGCACGGCCCTCGGCCTGCTGATGTCGGCGTTCGCGGTCACGGAGTTCCAGGCAGTTCAGTTCATGCCGCTCGTGGTCATCCCACAGCTGCTGCTGTGCGGGCTGCTCACTCCGCGCGCCAGCATGCCGGACGTCCTGCGCTGGCTCTCCGACCTGCTCCCCCTGAGCTATGCCGCCGACGCGTTCCGCGACCTCGGCAACAGCGGCGACTTCACGTCTAGCCTGCAGATCGACCTGCTCGTGCTGCTCGGCTGCTGCACACTGGCCCTCGCCGGTGCCTCGCTGACGCTGCGGCGCCGCACACCGTGACCGGTCGCAGCAGGGGCCGACCGGCCTCCACCGACAAGATCGATCGCCGCACGGCGATCCTCGATCACGCCCGGGCGCAGTTCGCCGAGCGAGGGTTCGTCGGCACCTCCCTACGATCCATCGCTCGGGAGGCCGGCGTCGACGTCAGCCTGATCAGTCACTACTTCGGGGACAAGTCAGGCCTGCTCGTCGCGACGATGGAGCTGCCGGTGAACCCGGCCGCAAAGATCGCCCTGGTCATCGCCGACGGCCCCGATGGGATGGCGGAGCGCCTGATACGCACATTCCTGGAGTCGTGGGACCCTCACCGCGAAGTCTTCAGCGGGCTCGTCCGGACCACCCTGGGGTCCGGCGACGCCCAGGCGCCGATGCTGCAACTGGCCCGCAACATCCTGGTCACCTCCCTGTCCGAGGTCCTCGAGGGCGACGACCGTGAACTGCGCTCGACGCTGATTGCTAGTCAGCTGATCGGCCTGGCGCTGATGCGGTACGTCGTGAAGCTCGAGCCGATGTCCGCTGCGTCGGTCGACGACGTCGTCCGGAGCTATGCGCCCGCGCTGCAGACTGTCATCGACCGAACTGGGGCGGGGCCGTCCGCGCTGACCTGATCGTGCACGGTGCTCGACGCATTCTTGGCATCAGAGCGCACCGGCGAGGGTCCCGATCAGGGCGAACAGCGCGACGACGATCGAGATCGGAACGAGCCACAACGCCGCCAACGCAACTGTCACGGTCGTGCCGATCTTGGGCGGGGCGAAGTACTTGGCCCGGGGCAGGTCGCCGATTCCGTCGATCCAGCGGCCCGTCATCGCGACCCCACCCCAGACACCCTTGAGCCGGCTGAACACGCGCCAGCCGCCGCCGCCGGCGATCTGGCTCAGCGCTCCGCGGGTCTCATCGACCCTGTCGCTCAGGCTGATCATGATCCCGAGCTCGGTCGCGAGCTTGTCCGCGTCATCGACCGCGCGGATGATGCGATGACGACGGGCCCAGAATGCGCCGTTGACGACCGCCATGGCGAGCCCGGCGACCACGAACACCACTCCGACGCCCCCGCCGGTGAGCAGGCCGAGCGCCATGGTCGCCAGGATGAATGGCACGGGGGCCCAGGCGAGCAGCGAAGTCGGCACCTGCAAGACGCGCACTGCCACGGTGATGACGCCCGCTGCCCGGCGGGCGGCCTCGCCGGTCTGGGCGTCGACCCTCGAAGCGAGGTTGCCGACGGTGGCATTGGCCTGGGACCCGAGGGAGCGACGCTGGCGAAACTTCATCCATCCAGCCTAGCGACCCGGGCAGGTGCCCAGGGCTTCCAGCGCCAGCCAGCGGTCCTAGGCTGCACTCGTGGCCATCGCACTCTCCCTCCTGTCGGCGTTGGCATATGGCATTTCGGACTTTCTCGGCGGCATCTTCGCCCGACGCTCGTCACCGTGGCAGATCGCGGTCGTCGGGCAGACCTCTTCGGGCTTGTTCAGCCTGCTGGCTGCCGTCTCCGTCGCGGGCAGCCCGTCCTCGACCGACCTGGCGTACGGAGCCGTCGCCGGGATCGGCGGAGGGTTCGGCGCCGCCTTCCTGTACCGCGGATTGTCAACGGCCCGGATGGGTGTCGTCGCGCCCCTGTCGGCCATCGGCACCGCACTCATCCCGGTGGCCGTGGGACTGATCACCGGCGACCGACCGTCGACCCTGGCGCTGATCGGGGTCGTGTGCGCCTTCCCGGCGATCACGCTGATCTCGCGGGTCGTCGACAACAATCCTGCGCACCGGGGCGGAGTGATCGACGGCATCCTGGCCGGAATCGGCTTCGGCCTGCTGTTCACGTTCCTTGGCCAGGTCGGCAGCGATGCCGGGCTCTACCCGTTGGCCCTGTCCCAGGCCACCTCGATCCTCTCCGTGGTCGTGACTGCCACGGTGCTGCGCCAAGCCTGGCTGCCGCGAAACCGACAGGCGTGGCGGGCGGTCGTGATGGGCCCACTCGGTGCGACGGCGCAGGGTGCGTTCCTGTACGCAACCCACCACGGTCTGCTGTCGATCGTCGCGGTGATCTCCTCGCTCTACCCGGCCAGCACCGTTCTGCTCGCCGCGGTGCTGCTCCGCGAAAAGATCCACCGGTGGCAGGGCGTCGGCCTGGCCTTCGCAGCCCTCGCGGTCACGCTCGTCGCTGCCGGCTGACCCTGCGCGGTCACTTGAGGAACTTGCTGGTCGACCGATCCTTCAACGGTTTGCCGCCGGTCTGACAGGTCGGACAGTACTGCAACGAGGAATCAGCATAGACGACCTCGAGCACGGCGTCGCCGCACACGGGGCAGGCCTCGCCGGCTCGACCGTGCACCTGCATGCGCGTGCGCTTGTCATCCTTCAGGTCCTCGACCGGCTTGCTTCGGGCCTCCTGGACCGCCGCTCGCAGAATGTCCTGCACCGACGCCTCGAGCCGGACGATCTCGGCGTCCGTGAGGGTCTCGGCGATCGCGAACGGTGACAATTTCGCGGCGTGCAGGATTTCGTCGCTGTACGCGTTGCCCACGCCAGCGACGATCTTCTGATCGCGCAGCAGGCGCTTGACCTGCATGCGCCGCGCGAGCAGTGGTCGCAGCTCGAAGCCCGCCCCGAGCGGATCCGGGCCGAGCGCGGCTACGCCCTGCACCTCGGCCGGGTCGCGCACGACATACATCGCCAGGCCCTTGCGGGTCCCGGCCTCGGTGAGGTCGAAGCCGATCGTCGGCCCGTCGCCGCGATCCAGTCGGATCCGCGCCGCGATGTTGCTCGCTCCGAGCTTGAGCCGAGTATCGGGCAGGTCGTCGGACCAGCGCAGCCAGCCGGCCTTCGCCAGGTGGATCACGACATGGATGCCGTCGACATCGATGTCGATGAACTTCCCGTGCCGGCTCACCCCGGTGATCGACAGGCCGGACAGCGCCGCGACCGGCGGATCGAATGTCTTCAACACCGCGAAGGACGCCAGCTCGATGCCCGCGACGACGGCGCCGGTGATCTCCCGGTCGAGGAACTCGACGAGAGCGTTGACCTCGGGAAGCTCAGGCATGTCTCAATGATCGTGCTTGGCGAAGAAGTTTTCCATCGCCGGCCAAGTGGTTCGTCGGGCTGCCCGTCCCGTGAGCACACCCAGATGCCCACCCGGCGCCTGCGCGAGCTGGGCGTCCGGGGACGACGTGACCAGGTCGAGGAGGTGCTCGACCGCTGCGTGAGGAGCCAGGGAGTCGTTCATGCCGGCGACGACGAGCACCGGGACGTCGATGTCCGCCAGCCGCACGGCCCGACCGGCAAGCTCCATGGTGCCTGTCGCGAACTCGTTGCTGCGCATCATGACGTGGTAGAGCTGGCCGAACGTGCGGCCCGGATAGGCGTACATGTTCGACATGAATCGGTCGACGGACTCCAGCTGAGCGAGGAAGTCGCGGTCGTCGGCGTGCATCAGCATCGAGATCGGCTTGGTGAGGTACTTGTCGATGCTGGAGAGCTGGAAGCCCAGCCTGGTGAGCGGCGCAGGGACGCCACCCATCGCGCGATATGCCGGGGCGATCAGTCGACCACCGACCCGGTCGATCGGCCGCGCCAGGGCCAGCAGCGGCACCTCGCGCAGGTCGAACGGACTCGCCACCGCCGTCGCGGAGGCGAGCGGCAGCTCGGGATGAGCAGCGGCGGTGAACATCGTGAAGATGCCGCCCAGACTCCACCCGGCCGCGTGCACGGAGTCGGCACCCGAGTGCTCGGCCGCGATCTCGACCACGGCGGGCAGGACGGAATCAACCCAGTGCTCGATGCCGAGCCCGCGATGCGTGAAGCTCACCGGACCGTAGTCGACCAGATAGACCGGTCGCCCCTGCTCGACGAAGTACTCGATCAGGCTGCAGCCCCGCCGCAGATCGAACGCGATGGCCGGAGCGGCCAGCGGAGGGATGAGGAGCAGCGGCCTGCCCTGCGTCGGGACCCCGGAAGCGGCCGAGTAGCGGTACAGCGTGAAGGAGTCGCGGCGCTCGACGATGTCACGGGGCATGAACCGCAGGTCGGCGATCGGACGACGCTGCACCTTGTGAATGAGATTGGTTCGAATGGCGCCTAGATCGCGCGGAACCCGGATCGAGAAGGCCACTCCTCGATTGTGGCAGACCCCCAGCGGAGGACTTCCGCTCGCCGATCAACCTGTGAAGGTCAACCAGAGCAACGAGACGTTGAGCCCGATGACGATGGCGGCCACCAGACAAGCCGCTGCCGTGGTTCGGCGCAGATTGACGTGCTCCCCCATCACGTCTCGCCGCGCGGTGAGCACGACAAGTGGGACCAGCGCGAACGGGATGCCGATGGACAGCACGACCTGCGAGAGAACCAGCGCCCGGCTGGGCTCGGCGCCGAGTGCCAGCACGAGCAGCGCAGGGATCAACGTCACGACGCGGCGCACCAGCAACGGCAACCGAACACCGAGGAGACCCTGCATCACCTCAGCCCCTGCCGCGCTGCCGACCGAGGTCGATGCCAGGCCCGAGCCGAGCAGCGCGACCGCGAACAGCAGAGCGACCCCGACACCGAGCTCGGAGGTCACCACGGCATGCACACCCTGCAGGGTGTCGGTGCCAGGGAGCCCGTCGAGGCTGGCTGCCGCCACGACGAGCAGGGACAGGTTCAGCACACCGGCGAGGACCAGCGCCAGCGCGACGTCGGTCCGGGTCGCCGTGAGCAGCTCGCGGACGCTGAGTCCTTCACCCCGGCGTCCGAGTCGGGTGACAGTGAGGCTGGAGTGCAGGTAGATGACGTGTGGCATGACCGTCGCACCGATGATGCCGGAAGCCAGCAGCACGCTGTCGGCACCCTCGAACATCGGCACGAGCCCCCCAGCCAGAGCAGCGCCCTCGGGCGGATTGACGAACAACCCGGCCATGAACCCCACTGCGATGAGCGCGAGGAAGCCAACGATGACCCGCTCGAGCGCTGCTTGGCCCCGCAGGTCCCCGATCCGCAGCACGACCATCGCCACGGCCGCTGTGATGACGGCGCCGACCGTCAGGGGCAGGTCGAACAGCAGATTGAGCGCGATCGCCCCGCCGACCACCTCGGCCAGATCCGTCGCGATCGCGATCGCCTCGGCCTGCAGCCAGTAGGCGATGCGCGGGCCGGTCGAGAGCCGTTGGCCCATGTGCCCGGCCAGTGAGCGGCCCGTGACCATGCCGAGCTTGGCTGACAGGTACTGCACCAGGACCGCCATGGCGTTCGCCATCACGACGACCCACACGAGCGTGTAGCCGAATCGGGAGCCTGCCGTGACATTGGTCGCGACATTGCCCGGATCGACGTACGCCACGGCAGCGATGAAGGCAGGCCCCAGCAGGGAGACGCGCGGCAGCCTTCCCTTCACGAGCATGGCCACCAGCATTCCGTATCTCGCGACCGGAGTGCTCCGCGAGGTCGCGCGAGGCTCGAGCTGACCGCCCAGGCCAGGACAAGACGGACGGCGCCACCCCCGGGAGTACCTGGGATGGCGCCGTGTTCGTACAACCAGCTGTTACGAGGAGTAGACGCGGGTGGACCCACCCGAGCCGCCACCGCTGCGGCGACGTCCGCCGCCACCGCCGCGGTTGTTGCCGCCGCCCTGCGGACGACCGCCACCGTTGCCGCGGAATCCACCCTGCGGGCGACCCCCGCCACGATTCTGGCCGCCACCGTTGCCCGAGCTCCGAGCGCCCTGGCGCACGGAGGATGCGTGCGGAGCCTCGGTGCCGGCACCGGAGAGCGCCTCGGCAGTCATGGGCGACGGAGCGGTGCGGGCATCGTGGTGACGCGCCGTGACCCCGGCCTTGTTCTGCAGCTGCATGACATCACGCAGCGCCTCGGGCGTCGTCATCGTGACGACCGATCCGGACTCGCCAGCGCGGGCCGTACGTCCCGAGCGGTGCTGGTACGCCTTGTGCTCGGCGGGCGCGTCGTAATGGACGACAAGACCGATGCGGTCGACGTGGATGCCGCGAGCGGCGACGTCCGTGGCAACGATGACGCTCGCCCGGCCACTGCTGAACGCCTCGAGGTTGCGCTCACGGTGACGCTGGGACAGGTCGCCGTGCATGTCGACGGCTTCGATGCCGTTCTGCGTCAGCTGACGAGCCAGTCGCATCGCGCCGCGACGGGTCCGAGTGAACACAATGCTGCGGGGGTTGGCGCGGAGCAGGTCGAACGCCGCCTTGGACTTTTCGGTCGGCGCGCTGACGAGCACGTGGTGCTCCATCGTGTCGACGTGACTGTCCGCGGAGTCGACCTCGTGCAGCACGTGCTGCGGCAGGTGGCGCTTGACGAGCTTGTTGACGTCTCCGTCGAGCGTCGCCGACAGCAGCAGCCGCTGGCTCGACTCGGGGGTCCGGTTGAGGATCGCGTCGATCGGCTTGTAGAAGCCGAGGTCACACAGGTGGTCGGCCTCGTCGAGCACGGTGATCTCGATGTCGTCGAGCGTCATGCAGCGACGGTCGAGCAGGTCGGTCAGGCGACCGGGGGTTGCGATGACGATGTCGACACCGTTGCGCAGCGTGCTGATCTGCTTGTTGATCGGGACACCGCCATAGACCGTGGTCAGCCGCAGGCCCATCTTCTGCGCGAGCGGCTCCATGGCCGCCCGCACCTGGGTCGCCAGCTCACGGGTCGGGAGCAGGATCAGGCCGCGGGGGGCCTTGGGACGGCTCGTGCGGCCGGCGAGCCCGACAAGTACCGGCAGGCCGAAGGCCAGGGTCTTGCCTGAGCCGGTGCGGGCGCGGCCCAGCACGTTGCGTCCCGCGAGCGCGTCGGGGATCACCGCAAGCTGGACCGGACTGGGGTTGACGATCTCCTGGCGCGCCAACGCGGATACCAGCGAGGCGGGGAGGTCGAGGGTGGAAAAGGTGGGCAGCACAGAGCTGCCTTCAGGCTTGGTCAAAGAACTCACAGACGATTCGGGAAAGAATGCCCGATATCCATTTCACGCGGATTCGCGCTACTTCGTCGGGCCGGAACAGCGCCGGACTGGCGCGTTCACGTATTCACATATTAACAGTCGCCCGTCGCTGACGACGAATTGTGTGACGCCGCTCTCAAGCGACCAGGTCCGCGTAGTCGGGGTGCTCGTCCACAAACTGCGCCACGTAGCTGCACTCGGGGACGATCTTCTTGTTGCGCTGACGTACGTCGTCCAACGCCTCGCTCACCAGCACGGAGGCCAGACCCTGGCCCTCGTACCCATCGAAGACCACGGTGTGCGGGAATGTGACGATCCCGTCGTCCTCGAGGGCATCGGTGAATCCAGCCAAGGCCCCGTCGACGTTGATCTCGTAACGCTTTTCGTCGGTGTTGTGCACGACCTGTTTGCTCATGGTCCGGTCAACGCTCAGGCGAGCGTCAAGATTCCTAGCACACCAACCGAGATGGCCAGCGCGAGAGAGATCGCGATGAGGATCGTGTGCACCCGCAGGAAGGTCGTCGGCGCTCCTCCTGCGTCGTGCGAGCGCTCGTCCTTGCGGACCCGCTTGAGGAACGGCGGCCAGATGACGAAGTTCCAGATCGCGGTGACGAGCAGCACGAGCGACCAGGCAAGGGGAAGATCCATGGCCCGATTGTCCCGCAGCGCGATCAGCCGCCAACCACCAGGTCGTCCAGTGGTCGCGGCACTCGGTCGCTTTCAAGATCCATGTCGCACCCACGCTTCACGCCAGGTGGGATCAGGCGGAGGTGAGGATCCCGAGCGCCGAGGTGAACAACGCCAGGCCGTCCGTGCCGGGTCCGGTCAGGTCCTCGACGGCGTGCTCGGGGTGCGGCATGAGGCCCACGACATTTCCGCGCTCGTTCGTGATGCCGGCAATGTCGCGCAGCGATCCGTTCGGGTTGACGTCGAGGTAGCGGAACACGACCCGACCCTCGCCCTCGAGCCGGTCCAGCGTCTCCTGATCGGCGACGAAGCCACCCTCGCCATTCTTGAGCGGCACGACGATCTCGTCACCGACTGACAAGTCCCCGGTCCACGCGGTCGAGGCGTTCTCGACCTTGAGCTTCTGGTCACGGCAGATGAAGGTGCGGTGATCGTTGCGGATCAGTGCGCCGGGAAGCAGGTGCGACTCGCACAGGATCTGGAAGCCATTGCAGATGCCGAGTACGGGCATGCCACCCTTCGCAGCCGCGACGACCTCGGTCATGACCGGCGCAAAGCGGGCGATGGCGCCGCAGCGCAGATAGTCGCCGTAGGAGAATCCCCCGGGCAGGATGACTGCGTCGACGCCCTGGAGTTCGTGATCACCGTGCCACAGCGCGACCGGCTCACCGCCCGCGATGCGTACAGCCCGTTGGGCGTCCAGGTCGTCGAGCGAGCCCGGGAACGTGACGACGCCGATCTTCACGCGCCGGCTCCGGCAGCGTCCTCGACCCGCACCGCGTAGTCCTCGATCACCGGATTGGACAGCAGCGTGCCAGCGAGCTGGTGGATCTCGGCGAGGGTCTCCTCGTCGGCGGCGTCGACCTCGAGCTCGAACCGCTTGCCCTGCCGGACGTCCGTGACGGCGTCGAAACCCAGCCGCGGCAGGGCGCCGTGAACGGCCTTCCCCTGCGGGTCGAGAATCTCCGGCTTCGGCATGACATCGACGATGACGCGGGCCACTGGCGCTCCTTGAGTGTCGTGAGGCCCCGATCCTACCGGCGCCGTCCGTGTCACTGCAGCGGCCGGGGGTGCGGCCTCCGCAGCTTCGGATCCCTTTCACCGACGGGGAACGTAGAGCGACCGATTGTCTCCATACCAACCAATTCCCGTCGCCCACCAATTATCGTGAGGCCAGCGCGCGGTTCTCGCGCTCGCCTGAATCACCGAAGCCAATCTTGCGAGGAACCGCATGCGTCGACTCTTCCTGGTCCTCATGGCCACTGTTGCCGCGCTGGCCGTGGTCGTCCCGGCGGCCCAGGCGGACGAGACCGCACCAGCCCCGACCACGAACGACACGACCAACACCTCACCCGGACCCGATGCGCCACCCGCGGCGGATCCACTGGACACCTCGGAGTCGCAAGCGCCGATGTCCACCTTCACCACTCCCGGAAGAACCGAAGAGCAGTGCATGGGTCCGAAGTTCACCAGCACCAGCTCCGATTCGGCCGTCGCCAATCGGCTCATGGAGGGCTACGTCGCTATCCCGACCTTCCGCGAATGGAAGTTGCCGGTCGACAACGCCCACCACGCAGCGGAGGACTTCGCGAATCTCACCTGGCGCGAGAATCCCTTCGCCAACAACAACTGGGTCTTCAACTTCCAGACGCTCCGCTGGGTCGATGTGCTCCGTCGGGTGGGACTCGCCACCGACAATGCCGAGATGCTCCAGCGCTACGAGGACATCGTCCACGACTGGATCAGGAACAACCCCTACAACAGGCCCCGGTCGGTCTACTCGTGGTACGACATGTCCGTCGGTGTCCGATCTATCGGCCTCGTCTGCGCCACGACCGCGATCGACGAGAACGATCCAGCCAACGCGTGGCTGAAGGACGCACTGGCCAGTCACGCGACGTCCCTCATGGACGAGAAGCAGTACCGCGTGGTCGGCAACCATGCCCTGCACCAGAACATGGGACTGCTGGCGCTTGCCTGCCACGACGAGATCCCGCAGGCGACGATGCAGGACACCGCCGTCAAGCGGTCCAACACCCTCCTCGAGCGGTCTGTCGACACGCAGGGCGTGTCGGACGAGGGCTCGATGCTGTATCAGGATCTCAACCGGCGCTGGTACCTCGAGCTCAAGACCAGGCTAGAGCTGTGCGGCGTGGGCATCGACCCGATCTTCGGCCGCGTCGACAAGATGGCCGACATCCTGGCCCAGGCCACCCAGCCCGACGGCAATCTCGTCGCCTTTGGCGACACGTCCGCCCGGACGAAGGCGAGCAGCCTCCCCGGCACCGTCGCTGAGTACGCCACCACTGGCGGCGTGTGCTCGATCCCCCTCGACGGCACGAGCGACTGTCGGAAGCCAGGCACGTACAGCGTCTACCGCAGCGGCGGCTTCGCGTTCTCTCGAACCGGCTGGTTCGACACACAGACCGCGAGCCAGCAGTCGCTGGCCGCCATTCGCTTCGGGATTGGGCGCAAATACCGCGTCCACGGTCAGCAGGATGCCGGCAACCTCAACTACTCTGCGCTCGGCAGGCAGATCTTGTGGCAGCCCGGCGTGTATGGCGGAGGTGGCGGCGCGCCCCGCAGCTACGTGGTCAGGAATGACTCGCACAATGTCGTCGACATCCCTGCCACGACGTATGACGACGCCGCCACCACCTACCTCTCGGTCGCGAATACGAGCACCAACGCCGACCTGTTCAGCGTCCGCACCACCGCCCTCCGAGGTGCGGTGTGGAAGCGCACCGTGATCCATGCGAAGAAGGCGAACTTCCTGCTGGTCGACGACTACGTGACGCAGTCGAAGTCCCGCACCGTCGTCCAGCGCTGGCACCTGGCCGCCGATCGCAAAACGTCGATCAGCAAAAACCGTGTGGCGACCTCCGGAACCGGATCGAACCCGGTGATCCTCTGGGTCGGCACGACACCCCGGCTCTCGGTCGTCAGGGGTCAGACCAACCCTTTGCTCGGCTGGCGCAGCGAACGGGTCAACTCGTTCATCAAGACCCCAACGGCACAGGCGTCGATCGTGGGCAAGGCTGTACGTCTGACGGCGCTCGTCATCCCCCGTCCCTCCAACGTCTCGAGCAGGGACGTCAGGGTGATCAGCACCAGGCTCAGTGGCAGCTCGCGGCGCGTGGACGTCAAGATCGGCACGAAGAGCTTCCGGCTGGTTTACACCTCCTCGACCGTGAGCGTCCGGGAGCTCTGACCGGGGCCTCGCCAAGGAGCGTGCAGCTCAGCTGAGCTCGCGCTTGAGGATCTTGCCGGTGCTGGTCATCGGCAGCTCGTCGATGAATTCGACGATGCGGGGGTACTTGTAGGCCGCAAGCTGCTCCTTGCCCCACGCCATGAGATCGGCCTCGCTGACATCGTCGTGATCCTTGTTCCTGACCACGACGGCCTTGATCTCCTCCCCGTGCGACTCGTGTGGCACACCGATCACAGCAACCAACGACACGGCCGGGTGCTCCATGAGGATCTCCTCGATCTCCCGCGGATAGACGTTGAATCCTCCGCGGATGATCATGTCCTTGGACCGGTCGACGATGTAGTAGAAGCCGTCCTCGTCCTTCTTCGCCAGATCGCCGGAGCGGAACCAGTCATCACGGATCGCCTCGGCGGTCGCCTCGGGGCGGTCGTAGTAGCCCTTCATGATGTTGTGGCCCTTGATGGCGATCTCGCCCACCGCATCGGGGCCATCGGCCACGTCGGTCCAGTCCTCATTGATGAGCTTCATCTCGACACCGGGGATCGGCACGCCGATGGACCCCACTCGAGGCTCCTCGCCGAACCGGGAGAACGAGGCCACGGGGGAGGTCTCGGACAGCCCGTAGCCCTCGAGGATCGTCACGCCAAAACGGTCCTTGAACTGGCGGTGGATGTCGACCGGGAGCGCTGAGCCACCCGCCGCCGCGACGCGGAGATTGGCAGCGAGCTTCTTGACGTCGACGCTGTCGTCGAGTGCGCCGAGCAGACCCCAGTACATCGTCGGCACTCCAGCGAAGAACGTCACGTCATTGGCCAGCATCAAGCCGAGCGCCGCCGTGGCCTCGAAGCGGGGCAGCATCACGACGGTGCCGCCGAACGCGATCGCGCCGTTCTGGATCACGGTCTGACCGAACGAGTGGAACAGCGGGAGGACACACAGATAGGTGTCGGGACGTTCGGCATCGGCGCCGAACAGGTCGGTCCCGGCCAGGGCGTTGTCGCGCATGTTGCGATGCCGCAGCTCGGCACCCTTCGGCTGACCCGTCGTGCCGGAGGTGTAGAGGATCACGGCAGTGTCGTCGTCGTCGCGTTCGACCGTCTGGAACGTCGGCGGCTGCTGGGCGACGAGCGGGCCGTAGAACTCCGGCGGCTCCATCGGCTCGGGCTGCTGCGAGTCGAGCTTGATCAGGAAGAACTCGGTGCACGAGTCGGTCGCCTGGAAGCCCTCCCAGGCGGCATCACCGATCGGCAGGTCAGGCGTGCCCTCGAAAGCGAAGTACGCCTTCGCGTCGGAATCGGCCAGGTGATACGCCACCTCGCGTGGCTTGAGCAGGACGTTGAGCGGTACGACCGTCGCGCCGGCCTTGAGGATGCCGTAGTAGATGATCGTGAAGTACGGCAGGTTCGGACACGACAGCGCCACCTTGTCGCCCGGCTCGATGCCGCGCGAGACCAGCAGGTTTGCGACCTGGTTGGCGGCGCCGTTGACCTGCGCGTACGACAGACGCGTGTCGCCGAAGACGATCGCCGTCCGCTCGGCATGGGCATCGGTGGACTGCTCGAGCATGGCGGCAAGATTGGCCACGGTGTCTCCTCGGAGTATGTGACGGGCCTCTCACCATACCGGGGGCGTCCCGACACCGCCCCGCGCCAAGGCGACGGTCAGAACTTCTCGCCGGTCAGCTGTTCGTACGCCTGGACGTAGCGCTCGCGTGTGCGGTCGACGACCTCTGCGGGCAACGACGGCGGCTGCCGGTTGCTCGACCGATCCCAGCCGCTCTCGGGCGAGATCAGCCAGTTGCGCACGTACTGCTTGTCGTACGACGGCTGCGCCCGGCCCACCTGATAGGCGTCGGCCGGCCAGAATCGGGATGAATCCGGGGTCAGCACCTCGTCGCCCAGCACCACCGTTCCGTCCGGTCTGGTACCGAACTCGAGCTTGGTGTCAGCCAGGATGATCCCGCGGGAGCGGGCGACCTCGTCGGCACGGGCATAGATGCGCAGGGTCAGGTCGCGCAGTGTCTCGGCACTCTCGGCGCCGATCGTCTCGGTGACCTGCTCGAACGAGACATTCTCGTCGTGCTCGCCCATCTCGGCCTTGGTCGCGGGGGTGAAGATCGGTTCGGGTAGCCGGGAGCCGTCCACCAGCCCGGCCGGCAGCGGCACCCCGCAAATCTCGCCACTCGCGTCATAGTCGATCAGACCTGAGCCGGTCAGATAGCCGCGCGCAACGCACTCGACCGGGTACATCTGGAGCCTCTCCACGATGAGGGCCCGCCCTCGGACCCCTTCGGGCACCGAGGTCGACACGACGTGGTTCGGCACGATGTCGGCGAGCTGATCGAACCACCACAGCGACATGCGAGTGAGGATCTCGCCCTTGTCGGGGATGCCGGGGGTCAGGACGAAGTCGAACGCCGAGATGCGGTCGGAGGCGATCATCAGGAGGTTGCCACCCTCGACCTCGTAGAGGTCACGCACCTTCCCCGAGTGCAGGTGGCGGGCTCCGGGAATGTCTAGTGGCACGCGCCCAGCGTAGTGCCGGCAGACGATCAGGCGAACGCCACTGCCGCGAGAGCGCCGATCACAAGCAGGACCGTGCCGAGCGCCACGAGCCCGACCACGAGCCGGCTGGCGATGTCGTCGACCTCGGCGAGTCGTGCCCGCGAAGGATCCTGCGGGTCGACCAGGATCTCGACCTCGGCTCCAGCGGTGTACGCCGCACCGACCGGCGCCTGCAGTCGAAGCCGACGCCCGTCCGGGGTGCGGTACTCGATTCGGGTGCGATCGATCGCATCGACGACGGTCCCGGTCACGGGCAACCACCCGCCGGGCAGCAGTCCGAGCGCGGCTCTGCGCCGCAGCCCCCAGCCGACCAGGACGGCCCCGAGGACGAGGAGGGCGACCGGGATCAGCGTGAGCGACACATCCCAAGCCTAGGTTGCAGGCCCAACGAGGCAGGTCACAGGATCGAGCCCGGAGAGTATGCCGCTGCCTGCGGATTGGCAGCCAGGAGCTCTTCGACCCGGGCGACGACGGCGCGCACCTGACTGACCGCGGCACCCGTGAAGTCGATCGGCGACGCGACCAGCGTGGCGAGGTCGGCCTCGGACAGGCCGAGGCGCTCGTCGGCCGCCAACCGGGCGAACAGGTCGTTGTCAGCGGCGCCCTTCTCTCGCATCTCCAGAGCCACTGCGACGGCGTGCTGCTTGACCGCTTCGTAGGCCGTCTCGCGGCCGACGCCGTGACGCACCGAGGCCATCAGGACCTTCGTCGTCGCGAGGAACGGGAGATAGCGGTCGAGCTCGCGTTGGACCACCGCGGGAAACGTGCCGAACTCGTCGAGCACCGTCAGGAAGGTCTCGAAGAGTCCGTCGGCGGCATAGAAGGCGTCTGGCAGGGCGACGCGTCGGACCACCGAGCACGAGACATCGCCCTCGTTCCACTGGTCGCCCGCCAGCTCGCCGATCATCGAGACGTATCCACGCAGAATCACGGCGAGGCCGTTGACCCGTTCGCAGGAACGGGTGTTCATCTTGTGCGGCATCGCGCTGGAGCCCACCTGACCGGGACGGAAGCCTTCGGTGACGATCTCGTTGCCGGCCATCAGCCGAATCGTGGTCGCGAGATTCGATGGCGCGGCGGCCAGCTGGACCAGCGCCGTGACGACGTCGTAGTCCAGCGATCGCGGGTAGACCTGACCAACACTGGTCAGGACCTTGTCGAATCCGAGATGTCGCGCGACGCGCTGCTCGAGCTCGGCGAGCTTGGCCTCGTCACCGCCGAGCAGGTCGAGCTGGTCCTGGGCCGTGCCGACCGGACCCTTGATGCCCCGCAGCGGATAGCGGGCGATCAGGTCGTCGAGGCGGTCCATCGCGACGAAGAGCTCGTCGGCGATCGTCGCGAAGCGCTTGCCGAGCGTCGTGGCCTGGGCCGCGACGTTGTGGCTGCGACCGGCCATCACCAGCTCGGCATGCTCGGCAGCGAGGCGGCCGAGCCGGGCGAGCGTGGCCACGCCG
>NZ_JBAVDI010000078.1:0-2061 GCF_049587115.1 Aeromicrobium sp. | reverse complement strand
GGCCGGCGGCGTGGAGGCGGTGTAGGACGACATGACGCAGGACATCGGATTCCTGCGTTTTGCGCCCGTACAGTTGGCGCGCGGGGTGATATTTTCGGCGCGCAGTCGTGCGCGCCGGGCGGGTAAGGCCAGCGAGCCGGCAGCGTTGGCCGACGACGATCCTTGTCGTTGAAGGCGCGCCGCTGGCGGTGGCCTCTGTGCGCTGTACCGACGGCGCGCGCTAGAATCATTGGCTTTGCCTTGCCGCACCACGCCCTGCATCCCAAGCGGGGCACGGACGCAACCCATGTGGGCGGCTTTATCCATAAGGGAGTTGTGCATGCGTCATTACGAAATCATTTTGCTGATCCACCCGGATCAAAGCGAGCAGGTGCCCGCCATGCTCGAGCGCTACAAAGGCATGATCACGGCCGGCGGCGGCAAAATCCACCGCGTCGAAGACTGGGGCCGCCGTCAGCTGGCCTACCAGATCAACAAGCTGAACAAGGCGCACTACCTGTGTGTGAACATCGAGGCCGATCAGGCCGTGATGGCCGAGATCGAGCACGCGTTCAAGTTCAACGACGCCGTGCTGCGCCACCTGACCGTGCTGCGTGAGAACGCCGACACCAACCCTTCGCCGATGATGAAGACCGTGGAGCGCGAAGAAGCGCGCCGCGCACAGCCGGCCGAGCAAACGTCCAACCAGTAAGCATCGAGCGGCCCCGTCCGGGCGACCAGGCGCGTGAACCAGCTGGTGATCAACGCCTGCATCGTCGAGGTGGGGGTGCTTCGCTTCACGCCCGCGCACTTGCCCGCGTTCGATCTCCGGCTGGAGCACGAGTCCCAGCTCGAAGAGGCCGGCCAGTTGCGATCGGTCAAGGCGAAGTTGAAGGCGGTTGCGTTCGGCGCGATGGCCGAGCGCCTCAAGGGGCAACCGATCGGAAGCACGTGGCGCTTCGTCGGTTTTCTCGCGACACCGACGCGCGGCGTGGCCTCGGTGCTGCATATCCAGGACTTCACGGCGGCGGACGATTGAATCGGTCCGCTGCCATCACAGACATTCAAATTTCGAGGGTTCAAATCTCATGGCGACTTTCAAGAAATTCAACAAGGACAAGCGTCCGAAGCGCAACACGCAATCGCTGCTGTTCAAGCGCAAGCGGTTTTGTCGCTTCACCGTGGCCGGCGTCGAACAGATCGACTACAAGGACATGGACGTGCTGCGCGACTTCATCGGTGAAAACGGCAAGATCGTGCCGGCGCGCCTGACCGGCACGCGCGCGATCTATCAGCGCCAACTGACCACCGCGATCAAGCGCGCGCGCTTCCTGGCGCTGCTGCCCTACACCGACCAGCACCGCGTCTGAGCGGCTGGCCCTCACGAGAAGCGAAGCACATCATGCAAATCATTCTGTTGGACAAGGTCGTGAACGTCGGCAACCTGGGCGATGTCGTCCGGGTGAAAGACGGATTCGCGCGCAATTTCCTGATCCCGACCGGCCGTGCCCGCCGCGCCACCGCGGCGGCCAAGGAAGAGTTCGAAGCCAAGCGGCAGGACCTCGAGAAAGCCGCCGCAGCCAAATTGGCCGAAGCCAGGACGCAGGGCGAGAAGCTTTCCGGCGTGACCGTCAAGCTCACGCAGAAGGCCGGGGTCGATGGCCGCCTGTTCGGCTCGGTCACGAACGCCGACGTGGCCGAAGAGCTCAACAAGCTCGGCTACAAGGTGGCCAAGTCGCAGGTGCGCCTGCCGAACGGCCCGATCAAGACCGTCAGCGAAAACACCGTGAGCGTGAGTCTGCACACGGACGTGACGGTCGAAGTGCCGGTTTCGGTGTACGGCGAGACGACTTGACGGTCCAGTAGCTTCGATCTGCCGGAGGAAAAACGGCTGCCGACCGGGCAGCACGGTGTTCCACCTCAGCCAAGAGCCGCCGCAGCGCAAACGCTCCGGCGGCTTTTTTTCGGGCTCGACGGCCATTGCCGCAACCGTCGGATGCACCGCGCGCCAGCCGTCTTTGCACACCGGCCAAACACACCCGGCCCACCGCTTATCCACAGGGTTGTCCAGTGACCGCGCGC
>NZ_JBAVDI010000077.1:0-11087 GCF_049587115.1 Aeromicrobium sp. | reverse complement strand
CATCAGCGTCGACGACCTCACCCGGATCACCTCGCGCGGGTGGCCCGCGATCGACTCGAAGCAGCTTGGTGACTGGGAGCTGCGCGCGTCACGCGGGTTCACCGGACGCGCCAACTCCGTCGCGGTGCACGGCTCGCCGGGACTACCGATGGACCGCGCTCTGGAGCGCGTGCGCGAGTTCTACGCCGCGCACGGAATCCCCGCGCTGGCCCAGCTCGTCATCGGCTCGTCGGCTGAGCGCGAGTTCGTGGACGCAGGCTGGGTGCCCAGGAGTGCTCACCACGGAGGTGCCGTCGTGCAGGTCGCCGACCTGGATCCGGTCTATCCGCGCGATCCCGAGGCGGTCGTCCACGACGCTGTCGACGACCAGTGGCTGGCCCGCTACGGACGGGCCGACCTGGACCCCGAGACAGCGCGCACGATCCTCCAAAAGCCTCGCACCGTCGGATTCGTCTCGATCGGCACACCGGTCCTCGCGATCGCGCGAATCGTCGTGACGGGCGAGTGGGCCGGAATCTCCGCCGTGGAGGTCGAACCGGACGCCCGCGGCCAAGGCCTGG
The DNA here is from genome assembly GCF_049587115.1 of Aeromicrobium sp. Taxonomy (GTDB): domain Bacteria; phylum Actinomycetota; class Actinomycetes; order Propionibacteriales; family Nocardioidaceae; genus Aeromicrobium. Next base: position 10,527 of record NZ_JBAVDI010000077.1, on the reverse strand, counting down.
GGCGTCGCGCCGTCGACGCCTCGCTTGCCTGGGCGGTCGAGCACGGCGCCGACAAGGCGTATCTGCAGACCATGCGCTCGAATGCGGCGGCACTCGCGCTGTACGGGCCGTACGGCTTCGTCGACCACCACGACTACCGCTACCTCGAGGCCCCGCCCGGCTGACGCAGAGTCAGCGTCAGTCGGCGGCAGGCTTCTTGCCGCAGATCACGTGGTCAGCGGCTTGGTAGCGGGCCGTGTCGGTCTCGGTCTTGACCCGCTGTCCGGCCCGGTAGAAGGTCCGGTAGATGTCGATGTCGAATCCGGGGATGGGACCCTGCGGCACACACCGGTCCGTGTCGTCGTACTGCTTCCCGGGCGTGCGGGCATTGCGCCGCGCCGACTTGCCGGCCTTGATGTCCCACACCTTCGTGCTCCACAGCTCGACGTGCATCACGCCCATCGACGAGGGGGTGCTCTTGACGACGTAGGACCGGATCAGGACTCCGTACTTGGTCGGATTCTTGAATCGCAGGTCCAGACTCCCGAAGTACACCGTCGCCTCGCGGCCCACCGGATAACGGTTGATGTAGAACGCATGCGGGTGGTGCTCGACGTCCTCCATCCCGCCGAAGAATGTCGCGTTGTAGGTCGTCGTCACCACCTGAGAGACGCCACCGCCGAGCTCTTCGCGGAACACGCCGCCATTGATCACGGTGCCGGTCACGAAGCCGTTGGCAGGCGTCCGCTCGCCGACGGTGTCGTTGAAGCTGAAGGTCTCCCCCGGCTTGACGATCGTCCCGTCCAACAGCGCGGCAGCCCGACCCTGGTTGGTGTTCCGGTACTCCGCGTAAGGAAACGTCGTCTCGAAGCTGCTGATCTTCTCCGTGATCTTCAGCGCCTTGGCATCCTTGGTCGTGAACTCCGGATCGACGACCTTCGCCTCGATCTCGACCGCCCGCTCCGAGCCGGTCTTGGTGAGCGCCGGGATGAGCTTGGTCGCCATCTCCTCGGGCTGCAGCCCGATGCCGGACTTGCCGGGCACCACGACGGGTTTGCCGTTGTCGATCCGGACCGTGGCGTCCACCGCCTTCTTGCCGATCCCGGTCGTGGAGTCCGTCAGTGGCTTTGCGAGCTTCTTGGGGTCGAGATTGGGCCTGAGCTGGTTGTCCATGACCCGTACCACCAACGCCGGCGCGTAGGCCGTCACTGGGAGCGCGACCTTCTTGTCGCCCGACCGGATGGTCACCGGCCCACTCACGGCTGGCTCGGCAATGGTCTTCATCGCCTCGGCGAGCTCGCTCGCGTCAACTGCCGGCTCGACAACCGCGGTCGGAACCTTGATGGGAGCCTCGTCGACCAGGTACGCCTGACGAATCGCCTCCTCGGTGTCTGCGCGCGCGATGACCAGCCCGGGCCTGGGTTGACGAGCTGTGGGCTTGGCCTTCGGGAACGTGATCTGGGCCTCGACGACCTCGCGATTGACTGCTTCGCCGATCGTTCCTATCGCGCTCTGCAGCTTGGCCTCGTCGACGTCCAACGCCGGATCCGTCGAGTGGTCGCCCACGAACAAGCCGATCATGTCGACGGGGTTCCAGCTGCGCTGACCACCCGCCTCCGAGACCGATCGGTCGACGTCCAGCGCGAGCCCGACCTTCTTGGGCGAGATGGTGAACTCCTTCTTGCCCTGCTCGAGGATGACGGGCCGGTCCTCGTTCGGGGTCAGCGCCTTGTCGACAGCCGCTCGTGCCGCGGACGGTGAGACACCGCCGACGTCGACGCCGCCGATGGTTGCGTTGGCGGGCATGCGGGTGCCGGTCAGGAAGTAGCCCCCCACGTACAGGGCGCCGACCAGCACGGCCAGGCCCAGCACGACTCGGCGACCACGGCGCGACCGATGGCCGTCGTCAGGCTCGGCCGGCGAGAGATCCGTGCTGTCGTCGCCGGCGTCTGCCGCGGCCGGCTCGTCGTCCAACGGGGCCGCCGTGACCTCATCAGGCTCGGGGGAATCGTCCATGTCCGCCGCAGCCATCTCGTCGTCGGATGGTCCGGTGCCGACGACCTCGGTGTCCGGATCAGCTTCTGGCTCGTCGTCCGCCGTCGTGTCGCCGATCTCGTCCTGCGCCACAGCCCCTTCTGCCGCGGAGGCAGGCTTGTCGTCCAGGTCGATCTCGTCGTCAGGCTCGACGACCAGGCCCGGCTCGGCGACATCGCGATCATGGCCCAGCAGTTCTGCGTCGTCGGGGCCCGCCGGATCGCTGGGCCCTCGCTTCTCGTCCGGGGCGTTCTCGTCAGGTGTGTCGGTCATGGGTTGCTTCCGTAGACGGTCTTCTCCGAGTCCGGTAGTCGCACGATGGTCCCGTAGTGAGAACGGTAGTAGAGCAACGGATCGTCGGCGTCGTCGCGTACGGCGGCGCCGGTCACCGCGCCGACGATGACCGTGTGGTCCCCGCCCTCGGTCACCGAGACCGTCGTGCACTCCAACCAAGCGAGCGAGTCGTCGAGCAGCGCGACACCGGACTCACCGCGGTGGAAGGCGATGCCCTGCATCTGGTCATCCAGCGGACGTCCGCGGTGGGCGAACCACGCCGATGCGGCAATGCCTTCCTCGGCCAGGATCGACACTCCCCAGAACCCGGTTTTGAGGACCGCCTCGTGAAATCTGCTCGTGGTGTGGGAGCACACCAGCACCAGCGGGGGGTCGAGCGAGACCGAGGTGAATGCACTCGCCGTCATCGCGTGGTCGACGCCGTCCAGCACCGTCGAGACGACCGTGACACCGCTCGCAAACCTGCCGAGAGCACCGCGGAAGGCCTGCTGGTCCACCCTCGCAGTCATCTGTCCACCCTAGAAGGACATCGGACGCCCAGCACGATGGCCCCTGCCGAACCGATCGTGAACGACCAGCCGATCCAGTCCGATGCGATCAGGTAGCTCTCCCCGGGCGCGAGCTGCTGCGCCATCAGCGCCACACCCCAGCCCAGGCCGACGAAAGCGCCGCCGACGGGTGTCAGCTGTGCCGCCGCTCGCACGACGAAGTAGGTCGCGGCGACAGCCAGGACCGTGCCCCAGGGCCAGTGGACCCCGGCCGCCCACCAGGTATGTCGGTGCACGACTGCGCCGATCAGCCCGACGTAGGCCCCCAGAACAAGCAGAATTGCGCGTCTCACGAGTCAGAGACCAGCGAACAGGTCTTCCTCGAGCCCGCTCTCCCCCACCGGACCACGAGTGCCCCTGACCAGTCGGTAGAACTCAGTGCCCCACACGGCGGCGGCCATGTCCATGCCACCGGCGAAGAACTGTCCGTCTTCGGTGATCTGGGTGCGGTGCGCCTTCATCGCGGCGAGCTTGGCCGGCACGAACAGCTCACCGTCGATCATGGCATCGAGGTGCTCGTCCTCGATCGCCATCGGTGGCATGTTGTCGGGGTCCATCCCCTCGAACGTCGTGGTGTCACCGCTGTCACGCAGCGCCTTGATGCCGGCCCGCATGCGCGACGCCGACAGCGCCACCCAGTAGATCTTCGAGATGTCCCACGCCTCGCCCAGAGCCGGTCGGAACGAGCGGGCGGCGGCGAGGTCTGCGGCATAGTGCGCGACGCGGTGAGCCTGGATGTGGTCCGGGTGTCCGTAGTTGCCGAAGTCGTCATACGTCACCAGAACCTGGGGCCGGACCTCGCGGATGATCTCGACCAGCAGCGCAGCGGCCTCCGTGAGGTCGGCATGCCAGAACGCATTGTCGTGGATCTCGTCCGCCGCCGTGGCGTTGCCCGCCTCGTCCCACTTCATGCCCGAGTCCCGGTAGCGGCCGGCGCCGCCCAAGATCCGGTGGTCGGTGACACCCAGCTCGGTCATCGCCTCGGCGAGCTCGCCGAGACGGTGCTGACCCAGCAGGTCGTCGCGATCCGATGCCAGGTGCTCTAGGCCGGGGACCAGCACCTCGCCCATCTCACCCAAGGTGCAGGTCGCCAGTGTCACCTGCACGCCCTCGGCGACGTACTTCGCCATCGTCACCCCGTTGGTGATCGACTCGTCGTCTGGATGGGCATGCACGAACAGGATCCGTCGATCGCTCAGGGTCATGCCCCAAGGCTACTGACCGCTGCGGACGTGGGCCCGGTTCGCGTCCCGCGGTGCCGTGATTGGATCGAAGCATGAGCGTCTCCTACCCGCGACTGGCAGCCCGCACGCTGCGTTTCACCCTCGGCATCCCACGCAACATCACGGTGTCCCCGGACGGTCGCACGGTGCGGTTCATCCGCACGCCGGACGGCGTCACCCGCACCGGCCAGCTGTGGGAGCACGACGTCGCCTCCGGCACCGAGACGATCCTGGTCGACCCCCTCGTGCTGCTCGGCGAGGCCGTCGAGCAGCTGTCGGCCGAGGAGCGGTCACGCCGCGAGCGCAGCCGCGAGTCAGCAGCCGGTGTTGTCGGGTACGACGTCGATGAGACCGGACGCTGGGCCTGCTTCACCCTGTCCGGGAAGCTCTGGGCAGTCCACCTGGGCGGCAGGGTGGTGCATGCCCTGCCCAGCGTCGGTGCGGTCATCGACCCCCGTCTCGACCCGACCGGCCGGTTCATCGCGTACGCCTCGGGCGGCGCCCTCCGGATCATCGACGTAGGTGGGCGTGACGAGCGGGTTCTGGTCGAGCCGGAGTCCCCGACCGAGGTGTGGGGGCAGGCCGAGTTCATCGCCGCGGAGGAGATGGAGCGTCACCGTGGATTCTGGTGGGCCCCGGACGGTCAGTCGCTGCTGGTGGAGCGTTACGACGACGCACCGGTACAGACGTGGCACATCGCCGATCCCGAGCACCCCGATCTCGAGCCGGTGGCGCAGCGCTACCCGGCCGCCGGGACCCCGAACGCCCTCGTCACGCTGTGGCACGTCGGACTCGACGGCACCCGCCGGCAGGTCGATTGGGACCGCGCGGCGTACGAGTACCTCGGCCGGGTGACGTGGAACCAGCACGGCGCCCCGGTGATCCAGGTGCTGAGCCGCGACCAGAAGTCCGCGCAGACCCTGTCGGTCGACATCGCGACCGGCCAGACCACGGTGCTGCGCGAGAACCGCGACGCCGCCTGGGTCGAGCTGTCCTCGGCACCGCGCTTCGCCACCGACGGATCGCTCATCACGGTCGAGGACGTCGACGGGTGGCGGCGGGTCCTGCGCGACGGCGTCGCGATCTCGCCCGACGGGTGGCAGATCCGGGACATCGTCGACGTGTTCGAGGACAGCGTCATCGCGACCGCATCACACGAGCCGACCGCGGTGCAGGTCGTGCGGCTCGGTTTTGACGGCACTCTCGGCGAGGTCACCGAAGGGGCCGCGCTGCACGGCGCGGTCATCGGTGGACCCACCACGGTCATCGTGCGGTCCGGGCTCGAGGCCGTCGGCACGTCAGTCATGGTCCACCAGGAGGACTCCGCGCCGACCCCGATCCGCGTGCTGGCCGAACCGGCACCGCACGAGCCCGTGGTGCACCTGATCGCCGCCGGTGAGCGCGGGCTTCGCACGGCTGTGCTGTTTCCCAACGGGCACCAGCGGGGCTCGCAGCGCCTTCCAGTCCTGATGGATCCGTACGGCGGTCCGCACGCCCAGCGGGTGCTCGCCTCTGCCCGGGCGTTCCTCGAGGCGCAGTGGCTCGCCGACCAGGGATTTTGCGTCATCGTCTCCGACGGCCGCGGCACCCCGGGGCGCGGCCACGCGTGGGAGCGTGAGGTCCTCCACGGCTTCTCGACGGTGACACTCGACGATCAGGTGGATGCACTCGCTGCTGTGGCTGCTGCGTACCCCGACGACATTGACACCGATCGGGTCGGGATCACCGGCTGGTCGTACGGCGGCTATCTCTCGGCCCTGGCCGTGCTCAGGCGGCCCGATGTCTTCCACGCCGCCGTCGCGGGCGCCCCGGTGACGGAGTGGCGGCTCTACGACACCTGTTACACCGAGCGTTACCTCGGCGACCCGAACACCCAGCCCGAGGTCTACGACGACAATTCGCTGCTGCCGCTCGCCGCGGGTCTCGAGCGACCGCTCATGCTCATCCACGGGCTCGCCGACGACAACGTCGTCGCGGCGCACACGCTCCGTCTGTCGTCGGCACTGCTGGCCGCCGGCCGTCCGCACACCGTGCTTCCACTGTCGGGCGTGACCCACATGACGCCGCAGGAGGCGGTCGCGGAGAATCTCAAGCTTCTGCAGGTCGAGTTCCTGCGCGAGCACCTCGGCGCCTGATGCGCGGCGTCAGTCCTTGAGCCGTTTGGGTCCCTCGGGAAGATCGACCGGGGTGGCGGGCAACCGGTCGTCCCCGGGCATCCAACCACCGTAGACATCAACCATCTCGATGACCCGGTCGTCGTAGGGCTCGACCTGCAGGACCCACGCGTGGTCCTCGCCGTCGTCCTCTCCCGCGAAGCCCTCGCGTCGCAACGACGTCAGGTAGCCCTCCCGCTCCAACGCGTCGACCAGCTCGGCAGCGTCGTCGGCGGAGTCGAAGTAGATCTGGCTCATGGGGCCGAACGTATCGCGAGGCTGAGGCGTGCCGCTGCGCGCACACTGATGACATGACCGGAACCAACTGGGCGGGCAACCTGACCTACCACGCCACGGCTCTGCACCAGCCGTGCTCGATCGAGGAGCTCTCGGCGCTGGTCACGGCCGCCCCGTCGGTTCGCGCGCTCGGCAGCCGACACTCGTTCAACGCCATCGCCGACACCACCGGGGTCCAGGTCTCGGTCGCCGGCCTGCCCCCCGTCGTCGAGGTCAACTCCTCCGCCCGTGAGGTCGCCGTGTCGGCCGGCCTGCGGTACGGAGAGCTCGTCGAGCAGCTCGACGTGGCCGGCTGGGCCCTGCACAACCTTGCCTCCCTCCCGCACATCTCGGTGGCCGGAGCGATTGCGACCGGAACGCACGGCTCCGGCGACCACAACGGCAGCCTCGCCAGCTCCGTAGCCGGGCTGGAGCTGGTCACCGCGGACGGCACGGTGCGAGCCGTCCGACGAGGCGACCCCGACTTCGACGGAATGGTCGTCTCGCTCGGTCTGCTGGGTGTCGTCACCACGGTCACCCTCGACATCGTCCCGACGTTCCAGATCCGACAGGACCTCTACGAGGGCGTCGCGTGGGAAGCGATCGAAGCCGACCTCGACGCGATCACCGGCAGCGCCTACAGCGTGAGCCTGTTCACCGACTGGGGAGACGACGGCGCTGGACAGGCATGGGTCAAGTCGCGAGCCGACGCGGTGCCGTCCGAGGCGTTCTTCGGAGCAGCTCCGGCGACGCGCCAGCTGCACCCGCTCCCGGACGAGCTGGCCGACGTCACCACGGCCCAGCTCGGTGCCGCGGGGCCGTGGTGGGACCGGCTACCGCACTTCCGGCTGGGATTCACACCGAGCAACGGCGAAGAGCTGCAGACCGAGTACCTGGTGCCCCGGCAGCATGCAGTCGAGGCACTGCGTGCCGTTCGTACGCTGGCGCCACTCGTGCAGCCGCACCTGTTCATCAGCGAGCTCAGGACCATTGCCGCCGACACCCTGTGGCTCAGTCCGAGCCATTCGGTCGACTGCGTCGCGATCCACTTCACCTGGCGCATGCACGTGGCCGAGATCGCGGCCGTGCTGCCCGTGCTCGATGCCGCTCTCGCCCCGTACTCCGCTCGACCGCACTGGGGCAAGGTCTTCGACACCAGCCCTGAACAGCTGGCCGCAGCCTATCCACGCATCGCTGAGTTCCGCGCGATGGCCGACCGGCTCGACCCCAACCGAAAATTCGCGAATGCGCAGACGGATCGGTGGCTGACCCGCTGACGTTTGACTCACTCGGTTCGACACCACCGGGTCGACGTAGCTCTGCGGTGCCACACTCGACAGATGAACACGTTTGATCCGGTGCCGCCACGGCTCTCCGGGCCACGCCTGATGCGTCAGGACTGGAACCGACTGACGTTCGTCCACTGGGCAGTCGACCCTGACCTCGTGGCACCTCTGCTCCCGATCGGTGCACGACCGGACGTGCTGGACGGTGTCAGCTACGTGGGTCTCATCCCGTTCGAGATGCGGCGGGCAGGCTTCGGACGAGGGCCGGCGGTGCCCTTCCTCGGGGACTTCGCCGAGACCAACGTGCGCCTGTACACAGTCGACGACGCAGGACGTCACGGGGTGGTCTTCCGGTCGTTGGAGACCAGCCGGCTCCTCGCCACGCTCGGAGCGCGCTTCGCGTTCGGGACCCCCTACATGTGGGCGCGGATGCGCATCACGCAGGAGGCTGACCGCATCGACTACACCACCCGACGTCGCTGGCCCGGCCCACGCGGCGCGGGGGGCCACATCGCGGTGAAGATCGGCGACCCGATCTTGCGCCCGTCGAAGGTCGAGGAGTTCGTGACCGCGCGTTTCGGGCTGCACACCCGCTGGGCGGGACGGACGCTCTGGATCCCGAACCATCACGCGCCATGGCCGCTGCGGTCCGCCGCGATCGAGGCGCTCGACGACAGCCTGGTGGCGGCGGCCGGCCTGCCTGGCGTTGCAGATCGTCCGCCAGATTCGGTCGTCTACTCCGAGTCGGTTCGAACCGAGTTCGGAACGCCGGTCGTCGTATCGACCTGACCTTGGCTCAGAGGGCCTGCTCGATCACCGAGATGCGCTCGCGGAAAGCGGCGACGCGGTCACGGGTGCGCTGCGGCTCGCCGACCGTCGCCAGGTTGAGGAAGCCGTCGTCCCCACGCGCCTGGCCCGCCTCGATCCGGTCGCTCGCCGCGGTCATGCGCTCGACGACTGCCGCCAGCACCGTGCTCGGGCCCCACTCGCCGTAGGTGTCCACCAGCAGGTCCAGACGTCGCATGACATCGTCCAGCGGGATCTCCCGGTACAGCGGAATTCCGGTCCAGGCAAGGAAGGCGAGGTCCTCGATCGGCCGTCCGGGGCCTGCCATGTCCCAGTCGATCATCGCGACGAAGTGGCCGCTCTGGACGATCCAGTTGTAGGCGCCGGGGTCGTGATGGCAGACGATCTGGTCGTCGCCAAGCTCGACGGTGCCAGCACGCCACGTACGGGCGCCCTCAGGGCGGAAGTCGACCACCAGATCGTGGAAGTCTCGCAGCCAGGTCACGGCTTCGGCCAGCACTGTGTCGAGGACGATCTCACGGTCGACCGGGACGCCGCGCCCCTCGACGTACTCCAGGACCTCCCGACCCTCGTCGTCGATGCCGTGCAGCTCCGGCATGCCACGCAGGCCGTTGTCGTGCAGGAAGTTCAGCAGCTCATGGACGGCTGGGGTCCACGGGCCGGTCGGGCGCCGGACGGTGCGGCCGATGCGGGTTGCTCCGCCGACCGCTCCGGGGAGAGCCTCAGGCTCGGTGTCGTCGCGTGGCACCCGATCATCGTGGCACACACACTCATTCGCACCCGCGTTCTCAGTCGTCGCGGGCTGGGCCCGCCTCGGCCGCCAGATCACCCGACCGTCCCTCTCCGGTGTCGGCGGCGTCCTCCGGCTCGGCCGGGACGGGGCCGGGGTTGGCCAGCTGCCCGTCCTGCTCAGTGTCGTCGCCGGCGTTGTCGGCGTTGCCGGCGTTGTCGTTGTCGTTGCGGGCATTCTGGATGTTGGACATGTTGGAGTCGTACCCCGGGGGGATCTATCCACACGCGCCGCCCGTCGCCCGCGGCAAGCCTCAGAATTCGTCCGTGCGTCGCAGTCGACGTGGTCTGCCGTCGGGATCGTGCATCAAGGCGTAGGGCGCCGCGGCCACCGCACGAGCCAGCGGGCCGAGCGGAGTCGGCTCGATCCTGCGAAGCCGCCCGTCCGGCCGAGGGCCGACCCGGCCACCATCGCACCACGCATCCAGGCGCGCTGCGCTGGCCGCGTAGGTCGCGAACATGTCGGCCGGGTCCAGGCAGTCCGCCAGCACCGCGCTTGGGTCACCGTTCGCCGTGTCCAGGTGTTCAGCGGCCAGGGTGAGTCGGAGATTCTTGCCGTACTCCCCCTCGCGGTCGATCACCACCGCGGAGAGCTCAGAGTCGTGAGTCCACGAGCGCCGGTTGAAGTTGTCAGAGCCGATCGAGGTCCAGGTGTCATCGATGACGCAGGCCTTGGCGTGCACGTACACGGGGGTCCCCGCATGATTCTCCAGACCGTAGATCGCGACTCGTTCGGGAGCCGACCGCACCAGATCCTGCATCGCTCGGCGCCGACCCTCCAGCTGCGGCAACCGACCCATCACTCCCTCCAGGTCCGGAAACATGGGTGCCACCCCGATGATGAACAGGTCGGGATGTTGCTCCAGTGCTTCGCCGAACATCCGCGCGACGTGACGGCCCCACAAGTACTGGTCCTCGACGTAGATCAACCGTCGGGCGCGCTCGATCGCCTTGGTGTACCCACGCGCCACACTCCGCTCGCCACCTTCGGCGAAGGGATAGTTCCTGCTCGACGGCAGGTCGGGATAGGTGCGCAGCAGCTGTACGACGTGAGTCCCATCGTGGATGGCAGGCGGCGGGGGTAGCTGCGGCGGCAGCGGGCTCGGGGTAGCCAACGGGCCGCGCTTCCGTCTGCGCC
>NZ_JBAVDI010000076.1:0-14611 GCF_049587115.1 Aeromicrobium sp. | reverse complement strand
GATCGAGAGATGCCGGAGGACAGGAATGCCTGTTGTGGGGTGCCCTCCGGCCAGCTGACCGTCAGGCCTTCCTTGACGGTGTAGGTGTCCAGCCGCAGCAGCGTCACGAAGGCCAGCGCGCCACCGTCGGTGGTGCGCAGCACGTACTTGACGTCGTCCGCGCCCCAGGTCTGGGAGAACGTCACACCGTCGAGACTGCCGTTCGTCTCGGCTGTCGCGCGCATCTGCTTGATGAACGAGTCGTCCGCCACCAGGCCGGCCTGCTTGGAGGACGCATCGGACAGCGACGCGGCGTAGGCCTTGGCGGCGGCACCTGGCGACATCGACATCCCGGCCCCGTCACCCGGCTTGACCGTGAGGGCCTGCCCGCGCCGCTTGCGGACCGCTGGAATCGGCGTGTTGGCCAACGTCTCCGGCGTAGCCACGAGGAGCCATGGGTCGACTGCAGCGGCGCGCTCGAAGATCTGCGCCCGGTTGACCCCGAGCTTGCGGTCCTTGACGACCGCGAAGAACCAGAGGGGGTATCTGCCGAATCGTGGGGTCAGGACGTCAGTGACCTCTACTGAGCCCGTGTCCAGCTTCTGCGTCGTGGCCAGCCGCTGTGAGACCTCGAACGAGCCCGTGTCGATGGCCAGGACAGGTCCGCTCTCGACCGTGGATAGCGGCTTGGCATCCAGCAGCTCGGTCGCGGTGTTGCGAACCTTGCGATAACGCTCGAACACCGACGCCACCTGGTCCTTGCGAGCGGCGATCTTCTCGACCGTCACGTCGCCGCGGTCGTGCGGCACGGCGCAGCTCGACAGAGCGAGGCAGCCAGCAACCACGAGCAGCACGGATCGTCTCACGGCTCGTCCTCCTCGTCGATGACCTCGAACTTGTCGAGGTCCCCTTCCTCGACCTCGTGCTCGACTCCATCCTCATCGACGAAGACGTAGATCACCCGGCCGGATTCGGCCTCGGGCTCGGGGTCCGCCGGCTCGTGGTCCGGTCCGTCGGGAGATTCGGTCGCGATCTCCGCCGCGGTCAGAACCCCGGGGACACGCGGCAGGACGGCAGCCGGACCCACGATGACGTCGCCTTGATCGTCCTCGTCGGCACGCTGGCGGTCGCTCTCATCGCTCTCGTCGGCCCCGTCGCTCTCATCGGCCCCCTCGGCCTTGTCGCTCTCGTCCGCCTCAGGTCCGACGATGTCGTGGCCCGCAGCCTCTTCGGCCGACATCTCGTGCTCGACCCCGTCGTCGTCGACGTACACGTATACGACTTCCTCGACCTGGTCCACGTTCTCATCGACCAGGTCGTACGCGGCGGCCTCCTCGGCCGACATTTCGTGCTCGACCCCGTCGTCGTCGACGTACACGTAGACGACTTCCTCGATCTCATCGACCTCCTGGCCAGGCACCTCGTCCTGCCAGAGCTCATTGCCTCGGCGAAGCAATCGTCCCAACCACACGACCCCCAGACCCAGCAACAGCAGCCCGAGACCCTTGTAGAAGCCACCCTTGATGCCATAGGCGAACGTCACCTGCAATCCCGACAGATTCGTCGAGCCGACTGTCAGGATCGCTGCCGAAACTGTCTCTCCGGACAGCTGTGCGCTGACACTGGCTCCGCCGAGCCCGGCGGACTGGGCGATCCACCAGTCGATGGCTGTCGGCGCACCGGGGAGATTGGGAAGCCCGGCAACTTGGCGCGTCTTGACCTGCCACGGCGTGTGAAAGTCGGTGACCTCGAGCCGCTCGGTCTTGCGAACGTAGTTCTGCACGTCGACGCTGTTGCCGATGCCGACAAACACCGGCTTGCGGACCGGTACCTCCGCGAGAATGTCGACTCGCAAGCCGGCCCAGGTGATGACGGTGGGCGCCGTCACGACCGCGATGCCTTCGGTCTTGACCGCGTGCGGACCGGTCGTGAAGCGGCTGTCGGGTCCGAGCACGACCATGACGGTCAGGCCGAAGAGCGCCACGAGGGCGCCCAGCACGCCGAGCGCCCATCCGAGCCTCGTCCGCATGTCCGTCCTCCCTCTGCGCGTCGCGTCCGACGTCGCCGCGAGCCTACCGGGGGCACGTGCCAGGCTCGGACACGCTGGGCGGGTTCTCGCTTCCGAAATGGTCCCGAACCGCTCGTCCGTCGCTCAGAACAGCGCCGATGCGAGGACGCGCCGCGCCGAGGCCACCCGCGGATCCGCCGCGCCCACGACGGTGAAGAGCTCCAGGAGCCGCTCACGCACGCCTTCACGCTCATCCCCAGCGGTGCGCCGCACCAGTCCGATGAGACGGTCGAAGGCATCGTCCACGTGACCGCCGCTGACGTCGAGATCGGCGACCAGCAGCTGCGCCTCGAGATCGTCGGGACCGTCGGCTGCGGCCTTCCGCGCCGCTTGCAGATCGACGCCCTGCGTCCGAGCCAGCAACTTGACCCCGGCCAGCCGTTCGGCCACTTCGGAGTCGGCGGGATATTGCGCCAGGATCTTCTCGTACTCGAGCACAGCGGTGTCGAAATCGCTCTCGGCGAATGCCGCATCGGCAGCGGCAAAGCGCGGATCATCGACTTCCTCGGGCTCCTCGACGGGTCCAGCGTCGTCAATCGGCTGCGCACGACCGGTCAGCCCGTTCTGGGCCGCCACGTTGACGAGCTCGTCGAAGTAACGACGCACCTCGATCTCGTCGACGGTTCCCTGGAACAGCGGTACTGGTTGTCCCTTGACCAGCCCGACCGTGAGGGGCACCGCCTGTGCTTGCAAGGCCTGCCCGATCGCCGGGTTCGCGTCGATGTCGACCTGCGCCAGGACTATCTGGCCGTCGTACGTCGCCACGATCGACGCGAGCAGCGTGTTGAAGGTCTCGCTCTGCGCCGAGCGGGGCGACCACAGGTTCAGCACGACGACGTACTGCATAGACGCCTCGAGGGCGGCGGTCTGGAAGTTCTGCTCGGTGATGTCGACGACGTACGACCCAGTGCCGCTGGCCGGCTGGGCTGGGCGAGCGGGCGGCTGCTTCAGCGCAGACAGGTCGATGGCTCCGGGGCGCGAGAAGTTCATGGGGCCATTGTAGGAAGCGCCTGGTGACTCACCGATCGGTGCCCGTCAACGGCCATCGAAAAGCTGCTGCGTGACGGCATCGTTCGGGTCCGATCCGTCCTTGTCGGCTCGTCGACCGCGCAGACCTGCCTCCTGCACGACCTTCTGGATCGCGTGATCGATCTTGTCGACGTGGCCGATGTAGCGAATGTTGCGGACGCCCTGCTCCTGCGCCGCCGACTCGAACGTCATGTGCCCGTACTTGAGCCACCGTCCGAGCAGCGGACGCTCTACCGTGACGTCGAGGATGCGGTTGATCGGCACTGTCGCGCGACGGGTCGAGAAGATGCCGGACACCCGGAAGACCCGCATGTCGGTCAGCACGAAGACGTCGCGGTGGTCCCGGAGAGCCAGGAAGGCGGCATGACCGAACAACCCGAACGCCAGCATCATCGGCAGCCAGCCGATCTGGACCGGCCCCACCACCGCCAGCACCACCATGACCACCGCGGCGATCAGTTCGGCAACCGGACGCACGTAGACGATCGGATGATGGGGATACTCGCCCTTGAGGTGCTCCCGTGGGTGCTTCAGGAGATGACTCTCGATGTCGTGATCAGGGAGCAGATCCAGGACCAGGACGAGCAGTGCCCGAATCACCGGAGCCCTAGGCGACGAGCTCGTTGACGAACACGCCGAGCTGCTGGAAGCCGTCGAGAACCGCGCCGAAAGCATTGCTCACGGCGTCGGCGGCGCCAGCAGGAGCCGTCAGCAGGTAGTAAATGGCAAAGCCGACGACGAGCAGCGTGAGGACCTTCTTCAGCACACTTCCATTGTGGCCATCTGAGTCGCGGGTGTGTCGCAGGCGCGCCGACGGGACCGGTTCGTCCTCAGAGGTGCTCGACCAGGGTGTCGGCGGCGACGAAGGGGTCGCTGTCTCCGGCCAGCACCTGCGCGGCCAGGGTGTCGAGCCTGGCATCCCCGGACAGATGAGCGAACCGGGACTGCACCTCGGTCAGTGCCAGGGCCTCGATCTCCCGTCGGAGCCTGGCCAGCCTCCGACGCTGCAGCTCTCCGGAATCCCTGAGGTGCGTCAGATGCCGCGCGATCTCGTCAGCGACCTCAGCCACGCCTTCTCCCCGAGTCGCGACGGTCAGGACGATGGGAGGCTTCCACGCTCCGTCGGGACGATCGGTCATCGAGACGACCGACCGCAGCTCTCGGCGGGTCGCCGCCGCCCCTTCGCGATCGGCCTTGTTGACCACGAAGATGTCGCCGATCTCGAGGATCCCGGCCTTGGCCGCCTGGATCCCGTCCCCCATCCCCGGTGCGAGCAGGACGAGGGTCGTGTCGGCCAGCCCGGCGATCTCGACCTCGGACTGCCCGACCCCGACGGTCTCGACCAGCACGACATCGCAACCGGCTGCGTCCAGCACTCGCAGCGCCTGCGGCGCGGAGGCCGAGAGCCCGCCCAGGTGTCCCCGGCTGGCCATCGACCGGATGTAGACGCCCTCGTCCGTGGCGTGCTCCTGCATGCGCACCCGATCACCCAGCAGCGCTCCGCCCGAGAACGGCGAGGTTGGATCCACCGCCAGCACCCCGACCCGGCGCCCCTCGGAGCGCAGGGCCGAGACCAGGGCCGAGGTCGAGGTCGATTTGCCCACTCCCGGCGAGCCCGTCAGCCCGACGATGTGCGCCGACCCGGTGTGCGGCGCGAGTGCAGCACTGACCTCTCGGGCAGCCGGCGAGCGGTCCTCGACCAACGAGATCAGCCGCGCCACCGCTCGGGCTTCGCCAGCTCGTGCACGTTCCACGAGCTCGTCGACCGGGATGGCGCGGCTGCCTCGGTTCACCTGTCGGTGACTACTTCTTGGGGACGCGGATGATCAGAGCGTCACCCTGGCCGCCGCCACCACACAGTGCCGCAGCGCCGATGCCACCGCCGCGGCGGCCGAGCTCCAGCGCTAGGTGCAGCACGAGACGGGCGCCGCTGGCGCCGATCGGATGGCCAATCGCGATGGCCCCACCGTTGACGTTGACCTTGTCGTCGGAGACACCGAGGGATCGCGTGCTCTCGATACCGACTGCGGCGAACGCCTCGTTCAGCTCGAACAGGTCGATGTCGCTGACCTCGATGCCTTCCTTGGCAGCCGCGTTCGCAATTGCGTTGGCGGGCTGCATCTGCAGGCTCGAGTCGGGTCCGGCCACGGCGCCCGCAGCGCCGATCTCGGCGATCCAGGACAGCCCGAGCTCTTCGGCCTTGGCCTTGCTCATCACCACGACCGCCGCCGCACCGTCGGAGATCTGGCTCGCCGAGCCGGCCGTGATCGTGCCGGACTTGTCGAACGCGGGGCGTAGCTTGCCCAGCGACTCGGCGGTGGTGTCCCCCCGGACGCCCTCGTCGGCAGAGATGACAATCGGGTCACCCTTGCGCTGCGGGATCTCGACCGGCACGATCTCGTCGTCGAAGACCCCGTTCTTCTGCGCGGTGGCAGCGAGCTGGTGCGAGCGAGCGCTGAACTCGTCCTGCTCCTCGCGGGTGAGCTTGGTGCCGTCGTTGTTGATCTGCTCGGTGAGCCCGCCCATTGCCTGATCGGTCAGGGCGTCCCACAAGCCGTCCGCAGCCATGTGGTCGACCAGCTTGGTGTCGCCGTACTTGGTGCCTTCGCGCGACCCGAGCAGCATGTGCGGGGCCTGAGTCATCGACTCCTGGCCACCGGCCACGATGATGTCGTGCTCGCCGGCACGGATCAGCTGATCGGCCAGGGCGATCGCGTTGAGGCCCGACAGACACACCTTGTTGATCGTGATGGAAGGCGTCGAGAGCGGGATGCCGCCCTTGAAGGCGGCCTGACGAGCCGGAACCTGGCCGGCGCCGGCGCCCAGCACCTGGCCCATGATGACGTAGTCGACCTGCTCGCCGGTGACACCGGCCTTCTCGAGCGCTCCCTTGATGGCCAGGCCACCAAGGTCCGATCCGGAGAGGGACTTGAGGCCACCGAGGAGGCGGCCGATCGGGGTGCGAGCACCGGCGACGATCACGGACTGGGTCATTGAACTGCTCCTTCGCAAGACATTTCCTTCACTTTACTCAGAGGTAACGTCTCTGGTCGTCACGTGTGCCGCGGATCACGCCATGTGACGCGCCGCGGTGTCATACCCTCGTCATCATGCCTCACAGTCCGTTTGTCCCCGACCACCTTCTGCTGGCGATCGATCACGTCGGGATCGCGGTGCCAGATCTTGACGACGCCTTGGAGTTCTACGCCTCCACGTTCGGCTTGCACTCGGTGCACGAGGAGGTCAACGAAGAGCAGGGTGTCCGCGAGGCCATGCTGGCGGTGGGCGACTCCGACCAGCGCATCCAGCTGCTTGCCCCGCTGAGCGAGGAGTCAACGATCGCCAAGTTCATCGCCCGGAACGGTCAGGGGATCCAGCAGCTCGCCTACCGCGTCTCCGACATCGACGTGGTCTCCGCGATCCTGCGTGAGCGCGGCGTCCGGTTGCTCTATGACGCACCCAAGCGCGGCACGTCGGACTCGCGGGTCAATTTCGTTCACCCCAAGGATGCCGGCGGCGTCCTGGTCGAGCTCGTCGAGCCAGCCGCGGAACACTGAGGGGCGGATCACACCCCATCTCCGTAGCCGAAGATGTTAACGATTAGTAACATTCCGGGGACACCAACTGGAGGCCCTACGTGCAGCAGATCCTGGATGCCATCCTCGCCGGCGACACCGCCCCCGAGGACTTCGGAACCATCGCCCTTCCCGACTCCTACAAGGGCATCACCGTCCACAAGGACGAGGTGGACATGTTCGAAGGCATGTCCAGCCGCGACAAGGACCCCCGCAAGAGCCTCCACCTCGACGACGTCCCGATCCCTGAGCTCGCGCCCGGCGAGGCACTCGTCGCGGTCATGGCCAGCGCGATCAACTACAACACCGTCTGGACCTCGATCTTCGAGCCCGTCTCGACGTTCAGTTTTCTCGAGCGATACGGCCGTCTGAGCGAGTACACCAAGCGCCACGATCTTCCGTACCACGTGGTGGGCTCAGACCTCGCTGGCGTGGTGCTGCGGGTTGGCCCGGGCGTCAACAAGTGGCAGCCCGGCCGCGAGGTCGTCGCCCACTGCCTCTCGGTCGAGCTCGAGGCGCCCGACGGACACAACGACACGATGATGGATCCCGAGCAGCGGATCTGGGGGTTCGAGACGAACTTCGGTGGTCTCGCGCAGCTTGCGATCGTCAAGGCCAACCAGCTGATGCCCAAGCCCGACCACCTCACGTGGGAGGAGGCCGCCAGCCCCGGCCTGGTCAACTCGACAGCGTATCGCCAGCTGGTCTCCACCAACGGCGCCAACATGAAGCAGGGTGACACCGTCCTGATCTGGGGCGCCTCGGGCGGTCTCGGCTCGTACGCCACCCAGTTCGCCCTCAACGGCGGCGCCACTCCGGTGTGCGTGGTGTCGTCCCCCGAGAAGGCCGACATCGTGCGAAAGATGGGCGCCGAGCACGTCATCGACCGCTCCGCAGAGGGATACCAGTTCTGGAAGGACGAGAACACCCAGGACCCCAAGGAGTGGCAGCGCTTCGGCAAGAAGATTCGCGAGCTCACCGGCGGGGACGATCCCGACATCGTGTTCGAGCACCCGGGCCGCGAGACGTTCGGCGCGAGTGTCTACGTGGCTCGCAAGGGCGGCACCATCGTGACCTGCGCATCGACCTCTGGCTACATGCACCAGTACGACAACCGCTACCTCTGGATGAACCTCAAGCGGATCGTCAGCTCGCACTTCGCGAACTACCGCGAGTCGTGGGAGGCCAACAAGCTCATCGACAAGGGCCTGATCCATCCGACCCTGTCGCGGGTCTACTCCCTGGAGGACACGGGCCAGGCAGCACTCGACGTCCACCACAACCTGCACCAGGGCAAGGTCGGCGTCCTGTGCCTCGCACCGGAGGAAGGCCTCGGCGTCCGCAATGCCGAGAAGCGCGCTCTGCACGTCGACAAGATCAATCGGTTCCGCGGGGTCTGACGACTCACCGAACACCCTGGGAAGGGGCACGTGTCCGGGCTGAACCAGCCCGTCCGGGTGCCCCTTTTTCGGCGGGTATGGTGGATGCAGACCTGACCTCGCCTCTCTCTTCACGAATGAGTTCACATGACTGACCAGTCCGGATTGTCCATCTTCGATGCTGCCGAGAAGTCCGGCGATGCGTCCTTCCCGCTCGCTCGTCGTGGCGGTTACGACAGCGATGCCGTGGACGCCTGGGTGCGCACGCAGTCTGCGGAGTTCCAGCGCGCAGCTGAGAGCCTGAAGACAGCCCAGTCCGAGAACGACAAGCTCCGCGACATGATCGCCAAGCTCAAGGATCGCGTCGAAGCCGTGGAGAAGCCGAGCTACACAGGACTGGGCAATCACGCCGCACAGCTGCTGGGCCTCGCTGAGCAGGAGGCCGAGGACGTGCGCAGCCGGGCCGATCGTGACGCTGGCGAGCTGGTCAAGAAGGCTGAGGAAGAGGCAGCGATCCTGCGAGCAACGGCAGCCCACGAGGCCGAGGAGATGCGCGGCCAGGCGGTGACCGAGCTCGAGAAGAAGCGCAAGCAGCTGCTGGAGGACGCCGAGGCCATGCACGCGGAGGCCCTCGCGCACACCGAGGACCTGCGCGCTCACGCCGAGCGCGAAGCCGCCCAGCTCAAGCTCGCTGCGGAGCAGGACGCCCAGAACATGCGCCTCGGCGCGACCCGCGAGGTCGAGCAGGCCCGCGCGGCCGCCGACCGTGAGGTCACCGAAGCCCGCCGCATCCTTGCGGTCGAGAAGGAGCGGCTGGCCCGCGAGGCCTCCGAGAACCACGCGTCAGCCACCGAGCAGACCGGCAAGCTGGTCTCGGATGCCGAGGCGCGTGCCAAGTCCGCCGACGACCGTGCTCGCGACATCATGGCGCAAGCCACCAGGGCACGAGATGCTGCCACCGCCGACGCGGCCCGCCTGCTGGACAACGCCAAGAGTGAGGCGAGCCAGCTCATCACGAGCGCCCAGGCCCAGGCTCAGCACCTCAACGTCACCGCGACGACTGATGCTGAGCGTCAGACGCGCGTGCTGCGCGCGGAGGTCGAGGACCTGCAGCGCAAGCGCGACGGAATCATGACCCAGATGGGGCAACTGCGGGACATCGTCTCGACATTCGCGCCAACGGGCCAGGAGGCTCCCCCCAAGGACGCTGAAAAGACAGAGCAGGCCGAGCCCGAGGCGGCCGAGTCCGGGTCGGCAGCCACCAAGACCGACGCGGCCGATCACGACGCGAAGCCGGTCAAGGACGCCAAAGGCGACTCGGCAGACTCGACCGAGACCAGCTAGACGCCCGGATCAGCGCGGCTGGTCGTCGAACACCGCGGTCGTCCGGTCGCGGTATGCCGACGTGTCGGCCCGTTCCATCGGCCCGTCCCAGGTCTCGGGCAGAGGCAGCGGCACCGACGGTGCAAGCCTGCGGGTGATCTCGTCCAGCGCACGCTCGGAGTCCCCCACCCACAGGTGCTTGGCGCCGTCGATCGCCACGACCTCCGCCTGCGGGACGGCCGCGAACCGCTGCCGCGCCTCGGCCGGCTGCAGGTAGTCGTCGTGCTCAGGAACCAGCGCCGTGATCGGCTTGCCCGACGCGGCCCAGCTCGCCAGGTGCTCGGCCGATGAGTATCGCAGCGGCGGCGACAACAAGATGGCGCCCTCGACAGTCGGCTCCAGGCCGTACATCAATGTCAGGTCGGTGCCGAAAGACCATCCTACGAGCCAGACGTGGGGCAGCTCGGCGAACTCGGCATGCTCCACCGCAGCGGCGACGTCGAAACGCTCTCCCACTGCATGGTCGAACGTCCCGCCGCTGGTGCCCTGAAGGCTGGACGTGCCTCGGGTGTTGAATCGAAGCACGGCGATCCCGGCGAGCGCCGGAAGCCGGTAGGCCGCCTTGCGAAACAGGTGGCTGTCCATCATCCCGCCATGCGTCGGCAACGGATGCAGACAGATCATGGTGGCCACCGGGTCGCGGTCCGCCGGCAGCGCCAGCTCGCCCACCAAGGAGATGCCGTCGGCGGTGTCCAGGGTGATCGGCTCACGCCGGGCGGGCAGGACGGAGCTTCCTCGGATCCTCTCGGTCATCGACATGTGCCTCTCAGTGCTTCCGGGCCCAGCAGGCCGTGTGCCAGTGCCGGCGTTCGTCGATCGCGGCTGCACTCAGCAGCGCCTTCTCGACCGGCCAGGCGACCAGGTGCGCCGTGCCGGGACGAATCGGCTGCGCGCATCCCGGGCAGCGATATTCCTTGGCCGAGCCCGAGCCGCGGATCGGGCGTATGTTCCACGCGCCGTCGGCCTTGCTGACGACCTGCTCGGTTGGCGCCCGCATCGGTGCTGCACGCTGGGCAACGCGACGACGGGACATGTCCCCAGTCTACGGACCGCACGGCCTGACGCCTCAGACGCAGTAGCGCCGGATCCATCCCTCGCGGGCGGACGAGGCCTCGATGGCCTGGTCGAAGGTCAGGACCGTCACCGCGGCCACGCCATCCCGTTGGAACAGGACAATGTCGGTCAGGGCGGGCTTCTCGGTGCAGGCCAGACCCGCTCGCCGCTGCTGCAGGACCGCCGCGGTCAGCGCCGTGTCGTTGCCCGCGGCATCGAGCACGACGGCCGTCCGGCTGCCGTACTGACTCGCGAACGATGACACTGCAACGAAACCCACCACCATCGAAACCAGCAGCGCAGCAGCAGACAAGCGCACCACTCGGGCACCCGCAACCACGTGCGATCTGCTGATCATCACCGCTCCTGTCCGCGACATCTCTTGGACAGAGCAACGATGTGGACAAGGAGGAGTTACCGACAATCCGGGAAAAAGAACTGTCGACAAATCAGCGTAACTTTTTGCCGCTCAGTACGTGTGGAAGCCCGCGCCGGTCTTGCGACCGAGCTTGCCGTCGGCCACCACCTGCTTCAACATCGGCGCGGGAATCCATCCGGCGTGGCCGAATGTGCTGACCAAAGTCTGCTCGATCGCCAGCGAGACATCGTTGCCGACGACGTCAAGCAGCTCGAACGGGCCCATCGGGAGCTTCGTGCCCTTCATCGCGTCGTCGATCTCCACGAGCGACTCGCCACCGGCCTCGTGCAGCTTGACCGCGTCGTTGAGATACGGGAACAGCAGGGCGTTGACGATGAATCCGGCGCGATCGCCACACGACACGGGGTGCTTGCCGACCGACAGGCACAGCGCGCGAACGGTCTCGGCCACCTCGGGTGAGGTTTCCTCCGCGGAGACGACCTCGACGAGCTTCATGACCGGGGCAGGGTTGAAGAAGTGCATCCCGATGACATCCTGCGGGCGTGACGTCGCCTCGGCGCAGGTCGTGATCGACAGCGAGGACGTCGTCGTGGCCAGGATCGCTCCGGGCTTGGCGATGCGGTCCAGGTCGGCGAACAGTGCGAGCTTGACGTCGATGTCCTCGGCGATCGCCTCGACGATGATGTCGGCACCCGCCAAGGCCTCCCGCTCGGTCGAGCTGCTGAGTCGGGCCAAGACGCTGGACTTGCCCGCCTCGTCGAGCTTGCCGCGCGACACCGCCTTGTCCAGGCTCTTGGTGATGCGTGCGACGACTCCCTGGAGCTTGTCCTCGCTACGGCCGACGTAGACCACGTCGTAGCCGGCTTTGGCAAACACTTCAACGATGCCCGAGGCCATCGTGCCGGTGCCCACGACGCCGACGGTGTGGATCTCGTGGCGCAGCTCGGGCGCGCCTGCCTCGTCGGCGCCGACAGCTTCGGCGAAGTTCGTGCCGTCAGCAGCCATCACGGTCAGGATGCTCACCGGCTGGTGCAGCTCGTCGCCGGTCTCGGCGTACAGCTTCTCGAGTCCGGTCGCGACGGACCGTGCGCCGATGGCGTCGATCAGGGCCAGGGGCCCGATCGGGTAGCCACAGCCGAATCGCATCGACGCGTCGATGTCGTCCCGGGTGGCGTAGCCGCTCTCGTACATGGTGGCTGCGTGATTGAGGTACGGCAGCAGCAACGTGCGAGCGATATCGGCTGCCCGGTCGTTGGCGGCCAGTCTGTCGACGATTTCCTGCATGGCTACTCCTGAGTAATAAGCGGGTCATGTCAGACTAGCGGCACAGTGCCGCCTGCTCTACGGGGAGAACGATGAATCGACGTATGACGATGGTTACAGCCATCATCGGGGTCACTCTGCTGACCGCGAGCGCCTGCAGGGGGAGCGATGACTCCGAGGCCGTCTCGCCAGCCACCGCTAGCACCGGCTCACCGAGCAGCACAGCCACCGAAACGGCCGACCCGCCTGCCGGCGCTGCCGACCTTCGCGGCGACTGGGAGGACCCCAAGGCCGATTGGGTTGTTCACTTCAACGACGACGGCACGTACGCCGAGGACTATCAGGGATTGGAGAACTTCCGCGTCGGCAAATATGCCGTGGACGGAACGACCGTGTCCCTGATCGGCGACGACGGCAACACCGACAAGGGCACTATCAAGGGCGAGACGCTCGTGTTCAACCTCGGCACCCTGACGAGGCTGTAGCCGTTGCGTCTGGTCATCGCGCGCTGCCGAGTCGACTACGCCGGCCGGCTTGCCGCGCACCTTCCGGTTGCCACCCGACTCATCATGGTCAAGTCCGACGGTTCGGTGCTGATCCACTCCGACGGTGGCTCGTACAAGCCACTCAACTGGATGAGCCCGCCCTGCACCCTGCGCGAGGACACCGCGGACGACGGGGTGACCGAATGGACCGTCACGGCCGGCAAGACCGACGACACCCTTCGTATCCGCCTCGAGGAGATCCTGCACGACTCGGCGCACGAGCTGGGGATTGACCCGGGGTTGCAGAAGGACGGCGTCGAGAAGCACCTGCAGGAGCTGCTGGCCGATCACACCATTGCCCTGGGCGATGGCATGAGCCTGGTTCGTCGTGAGTACATGACGGCGATCGGGCCGGTGGACCTGCTCTGCAAGGATGCCGCCAACGGTTCGGTCGCGGTCGAGATCAAGCGTCGCGGCGACATCGACGGCGTCGAGCAGCTCACTCGTTACCTTGAGCTGATGAACCGCGACCCGGCGCTCAGACCGGTCCGCGGCATCTTCGCGGCGCAGGAGATCAAGCCGCAGGCGCGAGTTCTGGCGGCCGACCGCGGCATCGAGTGCGTGGTCGTCAACTACGATGAGCTGCGCGGGATCGACGATCCCAGCCTGCGACTGTTCTAGGCGCCTCGACCGCTGGCTGAGGTCAGAGCATCGGGACGTCGAAGAAGGTCGCGCCGAGCTGCTCCCAGCGGTCGATCTCACAGCCGTTGGTCCGGTTGAACGTCGCCTCTACCGCGGCCCCGTCATACGTGCCCAAGACCGTGGCTACCTGCGGACCGCCATAGACCTGGGTGCACGCCCGATCGGCCGGGACAGGCTCGAAGACGGCGGCGCCGGCGGCGTCGAGGGCCTCGCAGGCCTGCTGGGCCTGTGGGTGGTCTCCCCCTGCCGGGTCGCAGGTCAACGTGAGTCGCGCGGGCGAGATGCCCTCATCCGGCGTCACGACGATCCGCAACGACGTCGCCACGCCAGAGGCGATGCTTTCGGTGGGACCGGTGTCAGCCGATCCGTCAGCACCGCACGCCGACAGCACCCCGGCGACCACCACCGCGACCAAGAATCGTCCGCCAGAACGAGCCGATCGTGGAGATTCCCGGCGAATTTCGGCGCTGCGAGGTGGGCCCTGCTGCGTCTCTCGTCCTCGTACGAGCCTCACGGCGACATCGTAGCGCTGGCCGTCGCAGTCACTCACCGAGCGCGCCGGCGATGACTGGCTAGTCTGACAACATGACCGAACTCGCCGCACGAGCGCACACTCTTCTCGCCCTGCACACCGACCCAGCCCTGCTGAAGGTGGTGAACGTCTGGGACGCCATCAGCGCGCGCGTCGTCTCCGAGGTCGACGGCATTCACGCGCTCGCAACCGCAAGCCACTCGATCGCTGCGGCCTACGGCTACGCCGATGGAGAGAACATTCCCGTCGAGCTCATGATCGAGGCGGTTGGTGGCATCGTCGCGGCGACCGACCTGCCGGTGACCGCGGATCTGGAGGCCGGTTACGGCGACCCGCGCGAGACGACATTGCGGGCGATCGGGGTCGGTGTTGTCGGCGCCAACCTCGAGGACCAGATGAAACCCCTGCCCGAGGCGGTCGCTGCCGTCGAGGCCGTGCTGAGCGCCGCGCAGCAGGAGGGCATCGACTTCGTGCTCAACGCTCGCACCGATGCCTTCTCCCAGGCCGGCGACCGGCCACACGCCGACGTGCTGACCGACACCATCGATCGCGGAAAGGCCTACCTGGCCGCCGGCGCCCCGCTCGTGTTCGTGCCCGGCAAGGTCTCAGAAGACGACATCAAGGCCATGGTGGACGCCTGGGGACCGCAGAAGCTCACCCTCATCGGGGCACCGGGTTGCGTTCCGCTGGACCGCATGCAGGAGCTTGGTGTAGCTCGGGTGTCGTACGGGCCGTTCAGTCAGTCCGTCGCCTTGATGGCGCTGCAGGACCTGACGGCCGACAT
>NZ_JBAVDI010000075.1:0-3175 GCF_049587115.1 Aeromicrobium sp. | reverse complement strand
GACGTAGACCGTGGTGATGCCGAGACGCTTCTGCAACCGGGCGATCTCGGTGCGCATCTGGCCGCGGAGCTTTGCGTCGAGGTTCGACAGGGGCTCGTCGAACAGGAACGCATCGGCGTCGCGCACGATCGCACGCCCCATCGCCACCCGCTGGCGCTGACCACCGGAGAGGTTGCCCGGTTTGCGCTCGAGGTGCTCGTCGAGCTCCAGCGTCTTCGAGGCGGCGCGCACCTTCTCGTCGACGGTGGCCTGATCGGTCTTGGCCAGGCGCAAGGGGAACGCGATGTTCTCGTAGACAGTCAGGTGCGGGTAGAGAGCGTAGTTCTGGAACACCATCGAGAGGTTGCGGTCGCGCGGTGCCAGGTCGTTGACCTTCTTGTCACCGATCATCATGTCGCCCGAGGTGATGTCCTCCAGCCCGACGATCATCCGCAGCAGGGTCGACTTCCCGCAGCCCGACGGGCCGACCAGGATCATGAACTCGCCGTCCTGGACGTCGATGGAGACGTCGTTGACGGCCGGGAAGCCGTCGCCGTACTTCTTCACGATGTTCTTCATGTCGATGGCAGCCATGGAATCAACCCTTCACTGCGCCGGAGGTCAGCCCGGCGACGATCTTTCGCTGGAACAGCAGGACGATGATGATGATCGGGATCGTGGCGAGCACGGCGGCCGCCGATAGCAGCGACGCCGGCCGGTTGAACGGGTCGGCGCCGACGAAGAACGCCAGCGACGCCGGTATCGGCCTGGCTGCCTCGGTCGAGGTCAGCGAGATGCCGAAGACGAAGTCGTTCCAGGCGAAGAAGAAGGTCAGGATCGCGGCGGTGAAGACACCAGGTGCGGCCAGCGGCACGATCACCTTCCGGAACGCCTGCCACGACGTCGCGCCGTCGACCTGGGCAGCCTGCTCCATCTCCCACGGGATCTCGCGGAAGAAGGCCGACAGGGTCCAGATCGCCAGCGGCAACGTGAAGGACATGTAGGGGATGATCAGCCCGAGCCAGGTGTCGTAGATGCCGAAGGTACGCCACATGTCGAACAGCGGGCCGATCAGCGACACCACCGGGAACATCGCGATGGCCAGCGACATGGACAGGACGAGCTTCTTGCCCTTGAACTCCAGCCGCGCGATCGCGTACGCCGCCAGCGTGGCCACGATCACCGACAGTGTGGTCGCGATCAGGCTGATGCCGATCGAGTTGAGGATGGCGCGGGGGAAGTAGGCGTACAGGTCGTCGGTCAGCACCTTGTTGTAGTTGTCAAAGCCGGCGAAGGTGCCGTCGCCGGGGAGGAAGCCGGGGTTTCCGGTCGTGATCGACTCCTCGGACTTGAAGGACAGAGAGATGATCCATGCGACCGGCAGCAGGCACCACACCAGGATGACGAGCACACCGAGCGGGACTCCGAGCTTCTTCATCTACCTCAACCCTCCTGCCGGGCCTGGGCCAGGTCGACGCGGAACAGCTTGATGATCAGGAACGCGACCAGCAGCACCGAGAGGAAGAGCAGGACCGAGAGGGCCGAGCCCATGCCGAGCTGGAACTGCTCGATCGTCTGCCGGTAGGTGAGGAAGCTGATCGACTCGGTCTTCTGGGCGCCGTTGGTCATCACGAAGATGTTGTCGAAGATGCGGTAGGCATCGAGGGCCCGGAAGAGGACGGCAACCATGATGGCCGCCTTCATGTTGGGCAG
The DNA here is from genome assembly GCF_049587115.1 of Aeromicrobium sp. GTDB lineage: Bacteria > Actinomycetota > Actinomycetes > Propionibacteriales > Nocardioidaceae > Aeromicrobium. The sequence continues at coordinate 1,483 of NZ_JBAVDI010000075.1, read as the reverse complement.
GATCACCTTCCCCAGCCGCTGCCACCAGGTGGCGCCGTCGACCTTGGCCGCTTCGATCATGTCCTCGGACACCTGGGCCAGCCCCGCGAGCAGGAGCAGCGACATGAACGGCGTGGTCTTCCAGATCTCCGAGACCATGATGGCGATCACTGCTGGGGTGGAGTCGCCGAACCAGTTGAAGTCGTCTCCGATGAACGGCAACCAACCGTTGATGAAGCCGTTGGTGGAGGTGAACGCGAACTGCCAGGCGAAGCCTGAGACGACCGTGATGATGCCGTAGGGGATCAAGATCGACGTACGGATCACGCCACGGGCGAAGATCACCCGGTGCATCACCATGGCGAAGATGAAGCCGATGACGAGCTCAACGGCCACGGTGACCACCATGTAGAGCACAGTGACCACGGTGGTCTGCCAGAAGAGCGGATCAGTCAGCGCCGTCAGATAGTTCGACAGCCCGATGACCTCACGGTCGTCCGGCGCCGTCAGCGAGTAGTCGAAGACGGACAGGTAGATCGCCCGCAACATCGGGAACGCAGTCACGATCAGCATCAGGAGGATCGCCGGTGCGACCAGCTTCTGGCCCAGCCGGTTCTCGGCCCGGGACCGATCGGTGGACGGGGCCTTGGCGCTGGTGCCGCTGGTGGGGGGAGGTGCGGTCGCCGTGGTCACAGCAGGGCCTTCCCTTCGAGGACGTCTTGGAGATAGTCGGCCGAGTCCTTCGGAGTCGTGTCCGGGTCCACTGAGTCCGGTGAGTGCCAGCGGGACTGGATCGCGCTGGAGATCAGGGCGTAGAAGGCACTCTTCGGTCGCGGGCCACCCTGGTCGACGCTGGTGCGGTAGAGCTCGATCAGGTCCTTGGGGAACTCGCCACTAGCGGCGACCTCGTCGTAGGCGGAGTTGGTCGACGGCATCAGCCCGTTGTTCAGCGCCAGGTCGACCTGCGCCTTGCTCGAGGTGATGCACTGCGCGGCCTCCATCGCGAAGTCGGGATGCTCGGAGTAGGCGCCCACCCCGATGTCGATCCCGCCGATCGGAGGCTTGGAGACCTCGCCCTCGACCGTCGCCGGGTAGCGCGTGTAGCCGAGGTCGTCGAACAACTTCTTGGTGATCTCTCCCGTTTCGATCTGTCCCTCGTAGAGCTTGTAGACGAACGTCCAGTTGGTCATGAACTCGCCCGCACCCTGAGGCGAATCGGGCTCGGCGGGGAACATCCGGCCCAGGCTGGTGCCCTCATTGGAGACCGAGAGGTCGGACTGGGCAGCCTCGGAGTCGGCCAGCATCTTGATGACCTCGGCAGCCTTCTTCCCGGCCTCCGAGTCGATGTCGACCTTTGTGTCACGCCCGGCCTCGGTGTTGGACACGATGTCGCCGCCGGCACCCTGGACGAGTGCGTTGATCAGCACGACGTAGGCCTCGTACTTATTGGCCTGGACGCCCACGCTGCCGTTGTTGCCAGCTGCAGCCTTGATCACCTGAGCCC
>NZ_JBAVDI010000074.1:0-3397 GCF_049587115.1 Aeromicrobium sp. | reverse complement strand
GTCGCGGATGAAGGCATCGGCCGCGGAGGCATCGAGCGAATCGAGCTCGTCCTCGTCCTCGTGGTGCCGGCGCCAACGGGCGCTGCGCTTCGGGTCGGCTGGGCGACCTTCCTCAGGAGTCGCCTCGTCCTCCTGGTCCGGGCTCATGGCGACGAATGCTACTCAGGCACGGCGGCATTCGCGGAAGAAGACCGGGGCAACCTGAGACGGCGTCAACGCTGATACTGCACGTGCGTGTCTTCGGGTGCGTGCTCGAACCCGAGTCCGGAGTAGACGTGCACCGCCGGGGCGTTGTCGGACTCCGTGTAGAGGAGCACCTCTCCCACGCCGCGCGCCACCAGGTGGTGCAGGCCCGCCAGGGTGAGCAGCCGACCGAGACCACGGCCTTGCGCTGCGGGCGAGATAGCGACGACGTAGACCTCTCCGAGGCGGTCGTCGTGGCGCTTGGTCCAGTGGAACCCCAGAAGCGTGCCTTCGGAGTCCTCGGCGAGCAGCAGTCCGGTGGGGTCGAACCACGGCTCGGCCATCCGCTCGGACAGGCCCGCGATGTCCAGGTTGCCCTGCTCGGGGTGGGCAGCGAACGCGGCGGCGTTGACGGCGATGACGGCTTCGGCGTCCGAGTCGCGAAAGCTGCGGATGGAGAGATCGCGCGGGAGCACCAGCTCGGGCAGGAGCACCGAGCTCGGCCGGCGCATCACCCAGAGCTCGCGTGCCCGCGCGAGTCCGTGCCGCTCGGCCAGGCGCGCTGCGGCCGGGTGGTTGCCGTGCGACCAGGCGGTGACCGCGCCGTCTGAAGCGAGGGCCTGTTTGGCCAAGCGGCCGCCGATCCCTCGTCCGCGCGAGCTCGGGACGACGGCCAGGTCGAGCTGCCCGTCGCGCAGCAAGGCGAACCCGTCGATGTCGTCGACCCAGTGGTCGAGTCCGGTCAGTCCGTGATGCTTGAGCCGCAGCGATGCGGCTTCGTCGAGAGGATCGTGCGAGTCGGCTGCCAGGCTCGCGCTGCGTACGGCCGAGATGACGTCGAGCGGGTCGGTCACCCACCCAGACTAGGCGTCCTGGGTGGAGTCGGTATCAGCCATGCGAGCAGCGTCGGCCTTCGACTCCTTCTCCTTGATCGGCAGCACGAAGCGGTACCCGACGTTGCGGACGGTGCCGATCAGGGTCTCGTTCTCGGGCCCGAGCTTGGCGCGCAGGCGGCGGACGTGGACATCGACCGTCCGGGTGCCGCCGAAGTAGTCATAGCCCCACACCTCCTGCAGCAGCTGCTGGCGGCTGAAGACCCGACCGGGGTGCTGGGCCAAGAACTTGAGGAGCTCGAACTCCTTGAAGGTGAGGTCGAGCGGGCGCCCCCCGATCTTGGCGGTGTACGTCGCGTCGTCCACGAGCACCTCACCGGAGCGGATTACGTGAGCATCCGGATCAGCCGCCTCTCGTGCGGCGGCTAGGCGCCCGATCCCCAGCTTGATGCGCGCCTCGAGCTCGGCCGGACCAGCGGTATGCAGGATGACGTCGTCCATGCCCCAGTCGTGGACGACGACCGCCAGGCCACCCTCGGTGACGATCAGGATGACCGGCACGTCGGTGCCGGTGGTGCGGATCAAGCGGCACAGGCCGCGGGCCCCGGCGAGGTCCTGTCGACCGTCGACGAGCACGAGATCGGCCTCGGGAGCCTCGAGCAGCGCGCTGCCTTCGGCAGGCAGGATCTTCACCTGGTGACCCAGCAGGGCGAGGCTCGGCAACACCTCGGCCGACGACTGGAGGGCGCTGGTCAGCAGCAACAATGTGCTCATGTGGTCTCCTCCCGAGTGGGTGGGACCGAAACGCGGCGTTGGGCTCCGGTTGAAATCGGCCTCCATCCTAACGGCAGCGGACGTAGCGAAGCCCAGGGAGACAGGCAGCGTCCAAGATCGATGGCCGTTAGGCTGTCGGCGCTGTCGCGGACCAGAAGGGGAGAATGTGTTCCGGACCATCTTGGCGGACTTAAAATCCCATGTCGACGTGCGACGCACTCCGGTCGGCTTCTGGGCGCGTGTGATCGGCAAGGCCTTATTCGCACCGGCTGTGCATGTCGTCATCCTGTATCGGCTCAGCTCCGCGTGCTACAACTTCATCCCTACTCGACCGCTAGCGTTCGTGCTCCGATCGGCCGCCATCGTCTGGGGGGGGACTGAGATTCATCCCGCAGCGCAGATCGGGCCCGGGCTGTGTTTAGTGCACAGTCAGAAGATTCTGATCGCCGAAGGAGTCCGTATCGGTAGTAACGCCCGGATCAGCCATGGGGTGAGCATCGGCGGTGACACAGGCCGCCACGGCCCTGAGTCCGGTTGGCCGGTGATCGGCAACGACGTCACCATCTCGCTTGATGCCATCGTCCTCGGCCCTGTGACCATCGGGGACAGGGCGGTCGTGAGTGCTCAGGCGCTGGTGGTGCGCGACGTACCTGCGGACGGCGTCGTTGCAGGTTCACCAGCCAGGCTCGTGAAGATGAGGGAAGACCTTGACGGTAGGAGTTCGGATAGTCGTGACTCATGATGCCAGCCGGGACGAGAGTCTCGGGAGCTATTCGCCAGCTGCTCACTACGATCGGGTCACCGAGGCATGGGGTCTGCTGCTGGGCGAGGACCTGCACTACGGCGTGTTTGGTGTTGGGGATGAACCCTTGCCCGTTGCCACCGCTGCCCTGACCGATCTGATGATCGAGCACGCCCGTCTGCGCCCTGGGATCCGACTGCTTGACGTGGGGTGTGGAACAGGTGCGCCCGCATGTCGTCTTGCGAGCGAGCAAGGCGTTCATGTACTCGGCATCACCACGAGTGAGATCGGAGTCACGGCGGCTACCGAGCGGGCACGCAGCCAGGGTCTTGAGGGAGTCTCGTTCGAGGTGCGTGATGGCACCGCGTCAGGCCTTGTCGATGCCACGTTCGATGTGGTGTGGGTCATGGAATCGTCTCACCTCATGAGTGAGCGCGAAGCGCTCTTGACCGAGGCAGCACGGTTGTTGCGGCCAGGTGGGCGCTTCGTGCTTTGCGACATCATTCGACGTCGCGATATTCCTTTTCTCGAGGTGCGCGATCGCAGGGAGGATCTCGCAGTCCTACGGCGTGCCTTCGGCGCGGCGCGGATGGACAAGCTAGGTGAGTACGCGACCTACGCTCAGGTCGCTGGCCTCGTGGTCGACGAGATGGTCGACTTGACCAGCGCAACATTGCCGACCTTTGACCGGTGGCAAGCAAACGTTGCCGATCATCGCGCCACCGTGGCTGACTCTCTTGCGGAAGCGGACATCGAGGCATTCGAGCGCTCATGCGACATCCTTCGAGGGTTCTGGCTGGACGGAACACTGGGATACGGGCTGATCACCGCGGACAAACCGGCGTAAGGCATCCGACCGGGGGGG
>NZ_JBAVDI010000073.1:0-51344 GCF_049587115.1 Aeromicrobium sp. | reverse complement strand
TGATCGCCTCACGTGTCGGGGCTGGCGGCGGCGCGGCCCGGACGGTGCGGTAGGCCGTGACGTCATCAACTTCCCAGCCCAGATCGACCAGCCCGGCCACCAGGGTCTCGGTCGCGATGTCGGCCCGGGGCAGGAAGACCCGGTTGATCGGGTCCAGCAGGTCGTCGTAGGGCGGCCAGTCCTCCAAAAGGCCACGCGCCGACTGCTCGCCGGTGGGAATCAGATCGGCTCGGATGCCCCACGTCGCGATCGCCTCGGCGGTCTTGTCGCCGACCGCGGCGATCTTCAGGCCCGAGAACGCCCGAGCGTCAAGCCCGTACTCCTCGAACTTCTCGCGCACGGCCTTGACCGCATTGACGCTGGTGAAGGCGATCCACTCGTACCGGCCCTCGACCAGGCCACGGACGGCCTTGTCCATCTGCTGCGGATTGCGCGGCGGCTCGACCGAGATGGTCGGAACCTCCTCGGAGAGGGCGCCGAAGCCCCGCAGGCGGGCTGCGAGTCCGGCGGACTGCTCCTTGGTGCGTGGCACCAGGATGCGCCAGCCGTACAGCGGCTTGGTCTCGAACCAGGACAGCGCCTCACGCATCGTGACGACCTGCCCGACGACCGTGATGGCCGGCGCGGTCATGCCGGCGGCCTTGGCGTCAGCGGCGATGTCAGCCAGGGTCGAGACGATCGTGGTCTGCTCGGTCGTCGTGCCGACCCGGGTCATCGCCACGGGTGTGTCACCCTTGCGTCCCGCATCCATCAGCCCGCTGGCCACTTCCGCGATGCGCGCCACGGCTGACAGGAGCACCAGCGTGTCCTCGTTGGCATGATCGGACCAGTTGACTGAAGCGTCCCCGACACTGACCACGGAGTACTCGCGGTGCGTGCGGTTGGTCAGGGGCACTCCGGCATAGGCCGGGACGGCCGAGACCGAGGAGATGCCGGGCACGATCTCAAAGCCGATACCGGCCTTGCTGCATGCGGCGGCCTCTTCGGGTGCCGTGGCATACGTGAACGGATCGCCAGCGATCAGGCGGACGACATGTGAGCCGGTTTTGGCGTGCTTGACGACGAGTCGGGCGCGAGCTGCATGAGTCAGCTTCTCGCCGTCCTCACCGACGCCGCCATCGACGATCTCCGCGCCGTTGGTGACGAGCGCGGACTGCTCGGGCAGCTCCGTGATGACGATGTCGGCCTGAGCCAGGAGCTCGGCCGCGCGCACCGTAAGCAGGCTCGCATCGCCCGGTCCTGCGCCGACGAAGCTCACGTGGCCGCGGGTGGCCTTCTGTGCACTCGGTCGAGGGGTGGACGGTGCATCTCGCATCGCAGTGGTGATGGTCACGGTGATCCTTTTCTCGTTCTGCCTGGGGTTATGAGGCAACGGCCACGAGGGCGTCGGCGCCTTCGGCGAGCATCTCGACAGCGAGACGCTCCCCGACCGCAGCGGCTTCGGATGGCAAGCCGTTCGCGGACAGTCGGATGGTGGACAAGCCGGAAGTGCTTCCGACCACGGCACGAAGCCAGAGCTCATCACCGTCGTCGCCCTCGGCGACTTCGGCGAGGGCCCCGACGGGTGCACTGCAACCTGCCTCGAGGGTGGCGAGGAGGCTGCGCTCGGCAGTGACGGCAGCACGGGTGTCGCTGTCGTCGAGTTCACTGAGCAGGTGAATCGTGGCGGCGTCGCCGGAGCGACACTCGCAGGCCAGTGCTCCCTGCCCGGGGGCGGGAAGCATCTGCAGGGGGTCGATGATCTCGGTCGCCTCGTCTGCGCGGCCCAGCCGCAGCAGACCGGCATGGGCCAGCAGGACCGCGTCGTACTCGCCGGTCGCCACCTTGCCGATGCGGGTGCCGACATTGCCGCGGATTGGCACGACCTCGACGCCGAGCCCGAGCGCGTTGAGCTGAGCCTCGCGGCGCGGCGAACCAGTGCCGACGCGGGCGCCCTGCGGCAGCTCTCCCAGCGTGAGGCCGTCGCGCGCAACCAGCGCGTCGCGCGGATCCTCCCGGACGGGGATCGCGGCAAGCTCGAGCCGCGGGTCGGGAGTCGTCGGCAGATCCTTGAGCGAATGGACGGCGAAGTCGACGTCGCCGCGCACGAGGGCTTCACGCAACGCAGCCACGAACACGCCCTGGCCGCCGAAATCGACGAGCGGCTGTTGACTGCGGTCGCCCTCGGTCGAGATCGCCACGAGCTCGACCTGGATGCCGCGCGCGCGCAGGCGGTCGGCGATCAGGCCCGACTGGGTCATCGCGAGATCGGAGGCCCGGGTGCCAAGACGAAGCGCGGTCATGAGGACTCCCCCTTGACCTGCGTCACGGCGTCGACGGCGGACTGGTCGAGCGCGAACAGGTCCGCCAGCGCATCGGCGTACGTCAGCCCGGCGGGGCCGTCGACCAGCTGCTGGACCCGGACCGTGGGGGCGTGGATCAGCTTCTCGGCAACTCGGTGCAGTGCCTTGCGAACGCTGGCGAGCTCGTCGCTGGTCAGGTCGGGAAGGCGGGTCTGGATGCGGGCGAGCTCGGCGGCGACGACATCGGTCGCCATCGTCCGCAGCGCAACCACCGTCGGAGTGATGTGGGAAGCAGTCTTGGCAGCCAGGAAAGTGCGGACCTCGTCCTCGACGATCGACCGCACCTGAGCGACATCGGTGGCGAGCTCGGTGTTCTCCCCGAGCCGGGCCAGCACGACCAGATCGACCAGATCGACGCCGTCGAGCTCGCCGGCAGCGGGATCGATGTCGCGCGGCAGGGCAAGATCGATCAGCGCCATGGACCGGCCGGTCGAGGCGAGGGCGATGCGTTCACGGTCGAACACGACCCCGGTGGCGCCGGTACAGCTGATCAGTACGTCCGTTGCGGCCAGCTCGACGTCCATGGCCTCCCAGCGCACCGCGCTGACGCCGAAGGTGGCGACCAAAGCGTACGCCCGCTGGAACGTGCGGTTCGCGACCATGATGCGGTGCGGCGCGACGCCCCGACCGATCAGCGTGCGCACTGCCAGGCTCGCCATCGTGCCGGCGCCCGCGACCAGGAACCGGGAGTCCTCGGCGTCGACTATCTCACCGGCGGCGTCCAGCCCGGCGGTCACGATCGACGGCGCCAGACGATCGATTCCAGTCTCGGCGTGGCCCCGCTTGCCGATCCGCAGGGCCTGCTGGAACAAGGCGTTCAGAGCCGAGCCAACGGTCGATTCAGCCTGCGCACCGTGCAGTGCGTCGCGGACCTGGCCGAGAATCTGGCTCTCACCGAGAATCATCGAGTCCATGCCAGCTGCGACACCGAACAGGTGCGCGACGGCGGACTCGTCGAAGTGGACGTACACGTGACGGACGAAGTCTTCTCGCTCGAGACCGGAGTGCTCGGCCAGCAGACGCGAGACCTCTTCGACGGCGCCGTGGAAGCGCTCCGCCTCGACATAGATCTCGACCCGATTGCATGTGGAGACGATGACCGACTCGGTCACGAAGGGAGTCTCCAGAACCAGGTGGGAGAGCTTGACCGCGGCATCGGTGTCGAGTGAGACCCGCTCGAGCACGTCGATCGGCGCAGACTTGTGGGACATGCCCACGACCAGGACGCTCACGCTGTCCCCCTTGTCTGCGCGCCGGACTTGCGCTGCTCGTGGTAAGCGAGGATCTGCAGCTCGATCGACAGGTCAACCTTGCGGACGTCCACGCCGTCGGGCACGTGGACCAGGGCGGGCGCGAAGTTGAGGATGCTGGTGATGCCGGCCGCGACGAGCCGGTCAGCGACGTGCTGCGCAGCAGCGCCCGGGGTCGCGATGATCCCGATCGAGATGGCCCGCTCGCGAATGATGGTGTCGAGATCGTCGACGGCCGAGACCGTGATGCCGGAGATCGTCGTACCGACCCGCTTCGGATCGGCGTCCACCAGAGCGGCCACGCGGATGCCGCGGGTGCTGAAACCCTGGTACGCCGAGAGCGCCGACCCGAGGTTGCCGACGCCGACGATGACGACGTCCCAGTCTTGGGTCTGGCCGATCTCGCGCGCGATCTGGTAGCGCAAGTACTCGACGTCGTAACCCACTCCCCGGGTGCCGTACGAGCCAAGATGTGACAGGTCTTTGCGGAGCTTTGCTGGATTGACCCCGGCGCTCTCGGCCAGGTCATTGGAGGAACATGTCGCGACGCCCTGCTCAGCCAGCACGTTGAGCGCGCGCAGGTAGAGCGGCAGCCGGGCGACCGTGGCATCTGGGATGCCTCGGGCGGTTCCGTCCGCATGAGGGGTGCGAAGTAAGGTCACAGTGCTCCTGGCGCTGCACGGCCGGGGATTATCCCTGTCGGGACTGGCGTGCAGAGCCATCTCAGTTTAAGAGTTTGTGAACGCGTTAACAAAATCGAGGCGAGGCGCCGTGGCCCACGTCACATTCACGGTGCGCGGTTCAGGGCTGTTCGCAGGCGGACGGGATCGACCCGCCAGAAGTCGTGCTGCCTGCCGTCGACGAACGTCACCGGCACCTGTTCGGTGAATGCGGACACCAGTTCGTCGCTGGTCGTGATGTCGACCCGGGCCCACGAGTCGCCGGTATCGGCGCAGATCTCGGCGATCAGTTCTTCGGCAGCTTCACAGAGATGGCACCCCGGGCGCGAGTAGATGACGACGCGCGCGTCGTCGGCGCGCGGGATCATGAGGCGTCCAGGCCCAACGTCGAGCTGCGGGCCAGCGCACGCAGGCGCCCCTTTGCGACCTTGCCGGTCGCCGAGTGCGGCAGGCCGCTCACGACCACGACACGATGCGGCTGCTTGAACCGCGCGAGTCGGGTCCTGCAGTGAGCAGCCACGGACTCCAGCAGGGCGCCCTCGTCGGCCCCGAGCTGCTCGGGCACGACGAACGCCACGACAGCTTCGCCGGTCTCCTCGTCGGGCAGTCCAACCACCGCGACCTGCGCGACGCCCGGGACCTCGGCGATGACGTCCTCGACCTCGAAGGGATAGACGTTGAATCCGGAGACGATGACGAGCTCGCGCAGCCGGTCGACCAGGGTCAGGTCCCCGTCCGCGTCCAGCAGACCGATGTCACCCGTGGGGTACCAGCCGTCATCACGCGGCCCATCGATCCCGTCGGGCCAGTAGCCGGAGAAAAGATTGTCGCCCCTGACCCAGATCTCTGCCGGATCACCAGAGCTCGAGTCCTCGCCGTTCGCCTCGACGATCCGGACGTCGATACCCGGGAGGGGACGTCCTACCGACCCAGCCTTGGGCGAGGTGTCTGCATCGCGGGGCTGACCCAGTGTCGTGGTGATCACCGGCGCCGTCTCGGTCAGTCCGTAACCCTGCTCGATGTGCTTGCCCGACGACGACAAGAAGGTGTCGGCAAGCTCCGGGTCCAGCGCCGAGGCTCCGGACAGAATCGTGGTGACACCGGCGAGCTTGTCCCGCAGGTCCTCGCGGCCGGCCCAGGCTGCCACGACCGGCGGGGCCAGCGGAATGTTCGTGACCCCCTCGGCAACGATCTGATCCAGCAGGCCACCCGGGTCGAAGCCGTCGATCAGCAGCACGCAGGCACCTTGTCGTACGGCCTGGCCCAGCACGCAGTTGAGACCGTAGATGTGGAACATCGGCAGCAGACCCAGGCAGACGTCCTCAGACGTCATCGCAGGCGGGTCCAGCTGCGCGATCTGCTCGATGTTGGCGATCAGGGCGCGGTGGGTCAGCATCGCGCCGCGCGGCTTGCCACTGGTGCCAGAGGTGTAGAGAACGACGGCGAGTGCCTCGACATCGGCGGGCGCCGCAGGGTCGCCGCCGGTCGCGTCCGCGAGCAACGCGTCGAAAGCCGTCTCGCCGGGTCCGGGCTCTGATCCGTCGACGACGACACTGATCTGGTGCTCCTGGGTGACAGCCTCCCGAACCTGGGTGACGCCCGCCTCGTCGCACAACACGACCCGCGCGAGCGAGTCCGCGAGCATGCGGCCGATCTCGCTGGTCGTGGAGCGCGGATTGATCGGCACCGCGACCATCCCGCCACGAAGGATGCCGAAATAGGCGATCGGCAGATCGATGCGGTTCGCCATGGCGATCGCGACCCGCTGTCCCGCGACGAGCCCGCGTGACGTCAGGCCGCGTGCCACGGCGTCAGCAGCCGCGTCGAACTCACCCCAGGTGACCTCGCGGCGGACGGCTCGATGCTCCACGAGGGCAACGCCATCCGGATCGTGGGAAGCGGCCGCGCGGAGGTAGTCGCTGACATTGACTGTCACGACCCGAGTCAACCACACGTCATGGGGCATCGAGCGCGTTAGTCTCGGTTACATGCCCCGGGACGCACGACCCGATCAACCGCGGAATCTGCAGTCGAGATCGGTCCTTTCTGGCCAGGCGTCTGCCTCGGCGTCGGAGATGGAGACCGCTCTCACGACACAACCGGACCTCACCGGCGCGGCGTTCTTCGATGTCGACAACACGATCATGCAGGGCGCTTCCATCTTCCACCTGGCCCGCGGTCTGCATCGGCGGAAGTTCTTCACCACTCGCGACATTCTCAAGGCCACCTGGCAACAGATGTACTTTCGCGTCGCCGGCGTGGAAGATCCCGAGCACATCGCCAAGGCGCGCTCCTCGGCGCTCGCCTTCATCGCGGGACACCGAGTCAGCGAGCTCGAGGAGATCGGCGAAGAGATCTTCGACGAGAACATGGCGCACAAGATCTGGCCCGGGACCCGGGCGATCGCCCAGTGGCACCTCGACCGCGGGCAACGCGTTTGGCTCATCACGGCTGCCCCGATCGAGATCGCCAGCGTCATCGCGCGCCGACTCGGGCTGACCGGAGCCTTGGGCACCGTGTCGGCACACGTCGACGGGGTCTACACCGGCGAGCTGGTTGGCGAGATGATGCACGGCGAGGGCAAGGCGACGGCGATTCGTGAGATTGCCGAGCGCGAAGGGCTGATCCTGGCGAACTGCTACGCCTACTCCGACTCCAGCAACGATCTGCCGATGCTGTCGCTCGTTGGCCACCCGTGCGCAGTCAACCCTGACTCCGCGCTCCGGGCTCATGCCAAGTCGAACGGCTGGCGGATCCGCGACTATCGCACCGGACGCAAGGTCGCCCTGGTGGGCGGAAAAGGCGCAGTGGCTGCGGTCGCGGCCGCTGGCAGCTGGCGTGTGCTACGTCACAGCATAAATAAAAGACACTGACATTACCGCGCGCAGCGGTTACCCTTTCACTGAGCCAGGGAGGGCCTGTGAGGAGAGCCACATTTGCGTTGCGCGAAGCGCTGTCGCTTTCTCTGGCGATCCCCGACGACCGGTCACTGCTCGTCGCCCTGTCCGTTGCCAGCTCTCCGGCGTACGCGCCGTCCACCGGCAACAGCCCCAGCCCGCACGACGACCACGATCCTGAGGCAACCCGCCTCCGTGCGCTCGTCGACCTCGCGAAGGATGGCGACGGCGAGGCATTCGGTCAGCTCTACGACCACTACGTGTCAGGCGTCTTCCGCTTCGTCTACTACCGTGTCGGCTCGCAGCAGCTCGCCGAGGATCTCACCAGCGAGACCTTCGTCCGCGGACTGCGCGCGATCCAACGATTCAACTGGCAGGGCAAGGATTTTGGCGCGTGGCTGACCACCATCGCCCGTAATCTCGTCGCTGACCACTTCAAGTCCAGCCGCGCCCGACTGGAAATCGTCTCGGAGACCATCCCCGAGGGCAAGCTGACTGTCGCCAGTCCCGAGCAGGACGTCCTGGCGTTGATCTCCAACGAGATGCTGTTCGAGGCGGTCAACGGACTGCCCAACGAACAACGTGACTGCATCCTCATGCGGTTCATCCAGGGCATGTCGATCGCCCAGACGGCCGCATCGCTGGGACGGAGTGAGGGCGCCGTCAAGCAGCTTCAGCTCCGGGCAGTGCGCAGCCTCGCCAAGACGATGCCCGAGGACGCCCGATGATGCTCTGCCACCACGCTCCTGTCCTGTCGTCTCGTCGTAACCTCCGAGGCTCGGCAATCGTTGTTATTTCCGGTACATCTACTGCAGTGAGGATCCAGCCATGATCGGCCGTCGCCACCACGACGACGCCCAGGCCTTTGACGAGGCCTGGAGCGGTCGCGCGCCCAGCGACGAGCACATCGCCGTGCTTGTGCAGCTTGCCGAGCAGCTGTGCGAGGCCGCTGTGGCCGAGCCGTCCACGCAGTTCCGTGACACCCTCCGTCAGCAGCTCATGACCGAGGCAGCGACTGTTCTCGTCGTGAAGCCGCCGGCAACGCGCACGGTGACCACACCCGTAACCCCGGTGCACCCCATCCGGCGTCGTGTCGCCGGAGTCACCGCAGCCCTCGTCGCCTCGGCCGGTGTCGTCGGCCTGGTCGCGTCCAGCGCTTCCGCCGTGCCCGGCGAGATGCTCTACCCGGTCAAGCGAAGTGTCGAATCCGTCGAGCTCGCGCTGCACCGCAGCGATGAGTCGCGCGGCTCGTTCCAGCTCGCTCAGGCATCGGAGCGTCTCGCCGAGGCCCAGAAGCTCAGTGCCGACGGCGGGGCCGACAATCAGATCGCCGACACGCTCGATGACTTCTCTTCCCAGGCCACCGAGGGTTCGACGTCCCTGTTCAACCACTTCACCGACAGCGGCGACCAGAAGTCGATCCGCACGGTCAATGACTTCGCCGCCTCAGCAACTGCTGAGCTGGCCACCCTGTCCTCGCTGCTGCCGACGGGCGCGGACAGCTCGTTCGACGCCGCCACCGACGCGATCAGCGATCTGGCGACCCGGGCCTCGTCATTGTGCTCTGCCTGCACGACGGCCGATGTGCAGCAGCTCGTCGCAGCCGTGACCGGCCTGACCAGCACCAGCGACTCCACCCGCGCCACCGTCGAGCCGAAGAGCACCTCGAGCTCGACGCCCAAGGGTTCCACCCCTCGCGCCACAGCTGGGTCTTCGGCACCTGTTTCCGCTTCGGCGCCCGTCGTCGCCAGCCCGACGACATCTCCCACCGCCGTGCCGTCGCTGACAGATGTCACCGATCCCCTCGTCGGAGCCCTCCTGGGCGGCGACGAGCAACTCGGTGTCGTGCCAGGACTGCTCAACGGCCTGCTGGGCGGCGGCAGCAAATAGCACGCGCGGCTTCTTGCCGCTTCGGCTGAACGGTCCTCGCACTGCGAGCCGGTCAGTGTCTCAGAAGAACGCGTTGCCCCGGTCGACCAGCAAGCCGTAGAGGGTCTGCTGGATCGTCTCGCGCACCTGATCTGTGACGTTGAACAACAACATCGGATCGTCGGCGGACTCCGGGTCATACGCATCGGTGCGGATCGGCTCACCGAACTCGATGATCCACTTGCTCGGCAGCGGGATCATCCCCAGCGGTCCCAGCAGGGGGAAGAACGGGGTGATCGGCAGGTAGGGCAGACCGAGCAGGCGGGCCAGTGACGGCACGTTGCCGACCAACGGATAGATCTCCTCGGCACCGACGATCGACACCGGGACGATCGGCACCTGGGCGCGCATCGCGGACGAGACGAATCCGCCACGACCGAAGCGCTGCAGCTTGTAGCGCTCTGCGAACGGCTTGCCGATGCCCTTGAAGCCCTCGGGCCACACGCCGGCCAGCTCGCCCGTCGTCAGCAACCGCTCGGCGTCCTCGGTGCAGGCCAAGGTCGCACCGACCTTGCGGGCCACCTGACCGACGAAGGGCAGCGAGAACACCAGATCGGCCCCCAGCGGGCGGAGATTGCGCCCGGCGTACTTCTTCACCGCGTAACCGGTGATCATCCCGTCGATCGGCACGGTGCCTGAATGGTTGGCCACCAGCAGCGCCCCACCTTCGGCCGGGATGTTCTCGATGCCGCGGACCTCGAGCCGGAACCATTTCTCGGCGATTGGTTCGACTGCGGCGATCAGAACCTCGGTGATCTGGGGATCGAAGCCGAACTCGTCGACCTCGTAGTCACCGCTCATGCGCTTGCGGATCGTGGCGAGCAAGGTCGCGATGCGCGACTCCCAATCGGTGCCGAGAATCCGCTGGGCGGCCTGGACCACGGCGACCAGGATCTCGTCGATCGGAATGCCAGCAGACAGTGGCGCGGCGCCGGCCGTCCGGGTGCGGCTCGCGGCGTCCTCCGCTGCTGCCGCTGCGGCGGCAGCAGCGTCCTCGTCAGTGACGGCCCGGAGGTGGGGCTTGTCCTCCGACTCGCTCGAGGTAGGGGTCACCTTCGGGGCGGCTGCCTTCTTCGGCGGGGTTGCTTTGCTCGATGGCGCAGCGTTCTTGACCGTTGCCTTCTTCGGCGGGGTCTGCTCGGGCTCGGCCGCCGGCTTGGCTTTGACGACGGGTTTGCGCGCCGTGGCCGGCCCAGCGAGCGAACGCGCCGCCGCCGAAGGCGAGGTCTCCCGATTGCCGCGCCCGGCCTTGCCACCTGAACCGATGCTCTTGCGTTCATCCGTCATGATCGTCCCCCCACCACAGCCATGATGCCGGGCCGCACCGACCGGCGAAACTCTTCGAACGTCTCCTGCGAGGAGTTCCGCAGCTCGTAGCCGAAGATGTCACGCAGGGCAGCGGTGTCCATCACCCGACCGTAGGTCAGCAGCCGGTGCAGATCCGGTGAGATGTCAGAGCCAGCAGCACGCAGGACCCGCCGCGCGGCCGTGGCGAACCCCAGCGGCGGCAGCGGAATGATCGGGCGTCCGAGCCGCCGGGCGGCCTGGCTCAGCAGCACCACCCCGTCGCCGGCGATGTTGAAGGTCCCGGGTCGGTCCTTGAGGATCGACAGCCGCAGGATCTCGACAGCATCCTCCAGACTGGTGAACTGGAGCCGCGGGTCGAATCCCATCGCTGCCGGCAGCACAGGGCTGGTGAAATAGGTGCCCATCGGGGTGGTGACCCTGGTGTCCAGCAGCTGCGCTGCCCGCAGGATCGTGATGATCACCTCAGGTCGGCGCCGCGCGAATCCGCGGACGTAGGACTCGACCTCGACGATGTCCTTGGGGAATCCACTTCGTACGCCACCGCGGGCCAGGCTCGACTCGGTGAACATCGCAGGATCGCGGGGCGAGGCGCCGTAGACCGCGCTTGACGAACCCAGGACGAACTTCTTGACCGTGGCCGACCGCTGGCACGCAGCCAGCAGCTGCATCGTGCCGATGACGTTGAGCTCCTTGGCGCCGCCGGTGCGGCCGCGTGGGGGCGGGTTGACGTCGAGGTGGACGACGGTGTCGATGTCCTCGACGGCGATGACCTTGCCCACGACGGGGGTGCGGATGTCGGCGCGAACGAACTTCAACCGACCGGTGTCACCCGACGGGAGCACCGTGTCGATGCCGACGACCTTGCCGATGCCGGCGGCCTCGCCCAGGTCAGCGAGACGGCGCGCGACCAACGACGCGAACGGCCCGGCGACACCGGTGACCAGGACAGACCGGCTCACGTGCTGCTACTTGCCGAGACGACGACGTTGCACTCGAGTGCGCTTGAGCATCTTGCGGTGCTTCTTCTTCGACATCCGCTTGCGACGCTTCTTGATGACTGAACCCACAGGTCACTACTCAATTCTTGTCGTCCACGCGATCGTGGCTGGTGCATGCTGAGACAGGTGGCCACCTCGGCGGTCGACCGACATCGCATGGCGCGGCTTCGATCTCCGATACTGGCTGCCACCAGCGTACACGTGGGCGCCGGCCGAGCCTGCCGCCGACCAGCGGCACCGCCGGTGAGCGCAGGCTTGGCGACGAACCGGTCAGCCAGCCTGGAAGTAGGACTTGCCCAGAAACTCTTCGACAGCGTGAGCAGGCACGCGGAAGGATCTCCCCACGCGGACGGCCTCCAGCTCCCCGGAATGGACGAGCCGGTAGACCGTCATCTTCGACACCCGCATCTGACCTGCCACTTCCGCGACGGTCAAGAACGTTGGTCCGGATGCCATCGACACCACCTGCTTCCTGAGGGGGCACGCGCGCTCTCCAGCTTCCCCACCGGAGAAACAGCGCGCGTGCCTTGGTTGAGACTAGTGCTTCGCGAGGTCTGCGGAACAGTAGTTTACGAAAATCTCTCGGGCGGGGACCGCCGGGCCGCAGCGGCGCCCATCACGGCTGCGGATCCAGCCCATTCAGGGGGAACGCGGCAACCCTCGTCGCCTGGATGGATCGGTCGAGCCAGCTGTCGGGGTCGTACCCCTGCTCCCAAGGCCGATAGGCCGCCGCGCGGCCATCTGTCATCCGCTGCGGACCGGGCATCCCTCGCAGGTGCGCGATGTGCGCACGCCACCTGTCGGGGGTGAGCGTGGACGGGTCGAGCGGCGTACCGGCGATGATCGCGAGAAGGTGCGTCCACGCCCGCGGAACGACGTCCATGACTGCGTATCCGCCACCGCCGGTCGCGACCCACTTGCCACCACACACTTCGGCAGCGAGGTCGTGCAGCGCAAGATAGGACGCGCGCTGACCGTCGACGCTGAGCATCAGGTTCGCCAGTGGATCATCCATGTGCGAGTCGCACCCGTGCTGCGTGACGAGGATGTCGGGTTCGAACTCCCGCAGCAACGGCGGCACGATCGCGTGGAAGGCCCGCAGCCACCCGGCATCGGACGTGCCCGGCGGCAGCGGCATGTTGACCGCGGAACCTTCGGCCCCCTCCCCCCCGGTCTCGGTCGAGAAGCCCGTGCCGGGGAACAACGTCTGCGGTCCTTCGTGGATCGAGATCGTGAGCACCCGCGGGTCGTTCCAGAACATCTTCTGCACCCCGTCACCGTGGTGCGCATCGATGTCGACGTAGGCGACCCGTTGCGCACCATTGTCCAGGAGCCAGCGGATCGCGAGCGCGACGTCGTTGTAGATGCAGAATCCGCTGGCGTTTCCCGGCATCGCATGATGCAGGCCGCCGGTGATGTTGATCGCGCGAGGTGCAGCACCGGTCCACACCCGTCTCGCGGCCTCGACACTGGCGCCGGCGATCAGCGCGCTGGCCTCGTGCATGTGTGCGAACACCGGGTTGTCGTCGGTGCCCAGACCGATCGTGGGGTCCGCATGGGTCGGGTGGTCGCTGAGCTTGTGGACGCGTTCGATGTAACCGGCAGTGTGGATCAACTGGAGCTCGTCGTCGGTCGCAGGCGCAGCCCCCACGACGTCAAGTCCGTCCACGATGCCCATCTGGCGAGCGAGGTCCATCGTCAGCTCGATCCGGACCGGCGCCATCGGATGAGATTGGCCGAAGTTGTACTCGGTCAGGTGCTCGTCGAACACCACGCATGCGCGGTCGGTCATGCCACGAGCCTATGCCGGACCGGACAGCTCGATCGATCGGGCCGTAGCAGCGGCGACACCGGCGATCACGGCATCCTTGACCCCGAGCGCGTCGAACGCGACTATCGCGGCGTGCGTCGTGCCATGGGGTGACGTCACTCGACGCCTGAGCTCCTCGGCCGTCTCATCGGACTCGGCCAGCAGTGCCGCTGAGCCGATGATCGTCTGATCCACCAGCGTCCGGGCCGTCGCCGGGTCGAGGCCCTGGGCGATCCCGCCGGCGACCATCGCCTCGGCGAGATAGAAGACGTAGGCCGGGCCTGATCCCGACACCGCGGTGAGTGCGTCCTGCTGGGTCTCCTGGACAACGACGACACGGCCTCCGGACTCCAGCAGGGTGACGACGGCCGCGACCCGCTCGTCGCTGACGCCTGACCCTGCAGAGACGCCGAACATGCCCTCGCCGACCAGCGCAGGGGTGTTGGGCATGGCACGGACCACTGCGACCCCGGCGGGCAGCGCTGCGGCAATCGTCTCGGTGCGCACTCCCGCCGCGAGTGACACGACTGTCGCGTCAGGTTGCACGAAGTCGGCGATCTCGAGGAGCAGCGCCGGCACGTCCTGCGGTTTGACGACGAGCAGGACCATGTCGGCGTCCCGGACTGCGTCGGAGTTCGTCGTCACCGCGACCCCGTACGCCGCACGGAGCTCCTCGGCGCGGTCTGCCCGTTTTTCCGAGATCACGACATCACTCGCGGCGTGGCCCGACTTGAGAATGGCGGCCAGCAGGGTCTCGCCCATCACACCGGCACCCAGAATGGCAATCCGTTGAGTCATGACGCCGAGTGTAGGTCGACACGACCTAGAGTCGGAGGGTGCGCCTGCGACTCGACCCGTTCATCGTCGCGCTGTTGGCCGCCGCGGTCCTCGCCTCCTTCGTGCCGGCGACGGGTGAAGGGCTGGAGGTGCTGAAGATCGCGGCGATGATCGCGATCGGCCTGCTGTTCTTCCTCTACGGCGCCCGGCTCTCGACGGCGGAGACCCTCACCGGGATCAGGCACTGGCGTCTTCACGTGGTGATCCTCGGCACGACTTTCGTGGTGTTTCCGGTCCTGGGTCTGGGAGCACAGCTGCTCGAGCCGACCATCCTGACACCCGGGCTGGCCGCCGGCGTGCTGCTGCTCTGTCTCGTGCCCTCGACGGTCCAGTCGTGCGTCGTCTACACCCGGATCGCCGGCGGCAACGTGGCCGGCGCGGTCGTCAGCGCCTCGATGTCAAGCCTCATCGGCGTCTTCCTGACTCCCGCGCTCGTGGCGCTGCTGATGACCTCCGACGCCCGGGTCGACGCCGGAGCGGTGCTGCGCATCGTGCTGCAGCTGTTCGTCCCGTTCGTCGCCGGACAGCTGCTACGCCCGCTGGTGGGTGGCGTCGTGGCCCGTCAGGACCAACGACTTCGGCTCTACGACCGCAGCAGCATCGTGCTCGTCGTGTTCGTCGCGTTCAGCGAGGGCGCCGAGGCAGACGTGTGGTCGTCGCTGACGGTCTGGTCGGTGCTCGCGGTGATCATGACGTGCGCCGCGCTGCTGGTGACTGCCACGGGCTGGACCGTCCTGGTCGGCCGGATGCTCGGCTTCGCCAGCGCCGATCGCATCACGATCCTGTTCTGCGGATCCAACAAGAGTCTCGCGAGCGGCCTGCCGATCGCCTCGGTGCTGTTCGCCGGGAACGATGTCGCCCTGATCGTCCTGCCGCTGATGCTGTATCACCAGATGCAGATCATCGCCGGGGCTGTCATCGCAGGCCGGCTCGCGCGCGTCGGCCCGGCCGGACGAGCTGCTTGACCTGACCCCGGCAGACGCTCGGGAGGTCACCCATCCAGTCTCGCCGCCGCGCACCGACGCGCCGTCAGTCAGTGCTGAGGGTCGACTCTCCCGGAGCGCGGTCATCTGGCCGGTCCCGGTCACCGAAGAACCACTCAGCGATGAACAGCACGCCCCCGAGCGCCAGCAGGCCGGCGCACCACAGCAGCGACTTCGGGTCGTCGATCAGCACGTAGCCAAGCAGGATCGCGTTGCCAATGACTCCTACGACCAGCAGCGCGATCGGGGCACGGAAAGTCTCGTCGCCCTCATCCTGCCCTCGGAGCTTGAGGGCGGAGAAGATCACCAACGCGTAGATGACGAGCGTGAACACCACCGTGACCGTGGCCAGTCGGGCTACGACGTCGATGCCTGCGCCGCTCTGGTTGAGCGCGAAGCCCACCAGCAGAAGACTGGACACGACGGCAGCCGCGAACAGCAGCGCGACCCAGGGGCTCTTTCGGGTCTGGTGAATCTTTCCGAAGATGCCGGGCACGACGTCCTCGTTGGCCATCCCGTACAGGATCCGCGACTGGGTCACCACGGCGACCAGCGTGGTGTTGGTGATCGCGATCATCGCGATGACCGCGAACAGAATCGTCATCACTCCCACCGGAACAGGCAGGATCCCCGCCTTCACCACTTCGAGCAGCGCTGCGTCCGAGTCCTGCAGGGTGCCGATCGGCACCGTCAACGCCGAGGTCATCGCGACCAGGACGTAGATGACGCCAGCCGTGATCATCCCGCCAACGAGGGCACGTGGGAAATTCTTCGCCGGATTGATGGTCTCCTCGGCCACGTTGGCAGCGTTCTCGAAACCGGTCATCGCGAAGAAGGCCAGCGCGACACCCGCGATGATGGCGAAGATCGGGCTGCCCTCAGCCCGGAAGTCGCCAAGCGTGGAGAAATCCGCCTTGCCCTGAGCGACGTAGATGACTCCGATCAGCATGACGATCAGCAGGCCGGCGATCTCCACGAAGGTCATCAACATGTTGGTGACGACCGACTCGGTGATCCCGATGAAGTTGACGATCGCGAGTCCGATCACGAACGCAAGGGTGACCAGCAGTGCGGGAGGAAGCGACCAGATCTCGTCGAAGTACGCGCCGAATCCGGTGGCCAGTGACCCGGCCGCGGCAAAGCTCGCCGACAGCATCGACACGGTGATCAGAAAGGTCAGTGGACGATTGTTGAAGGCCTTGTTGACGTAGAGCGCGGCACCTGCGGCCTGGGGATACTTGGTGACCAGCTCGGCGTACGCCAGACCCGTGATCGTCGCGACGGTGACTCCGACGGCGAAGGCGATCCAGAATGCCCCTCCCACGGCCCCCGCCACCAGGCCGATGAGCACGTAGATACCGGAGCCGAGCACGTCACCGAGCACGTAGAAGTAGAGCAGGCGGCCGGTGATGGATCTCTTGAGCTCGCCGTCATCCTCGGATGTGGCGCTCTCCGCCTCGTTCGTCGACATGGTGTGTCCCTTCCCGAGACTGTGATGTCGCTGGCCGTACCCGGCTCGGGCTGCCATAAACGCACGAATGTGAGGCGGGCACGCGGCGCGCGGCCGGACGACCGCGGTCGCGCATCGAATTGCTGGGTTCAGACGGCCGCGTGAAGGCGGGTGAACGCCAGCGCCTCCATCAGATCTGTCTCGCGATCGGCCTGGTCCTTGGCCTTTCGGGTGTTGATCTCCACGACGATCTCACCATCGAAGCCTGTGCCCGCCACGTGGGCCAGGAACTCCTTGCACGGCTGGGTGCCCCGCCCCGGGATCAGGTGCTCGTCCTTGGCCGATCCCGAACCGTCGGCAATGTGGACGTGCGCGAGCCGGCTGCCCAGCGCCCTGGCCATCTGCACGGGGTCCTCGCCCGCGGTGGAGCTGTGTGACAGGTCGACCGTCACGTGCGCGTAGTCCTGCTCCAACGGATCCCACCCCGGGGCGTAGGCCTGGAACTCGCGCTTGCCGGTGCGCCACGGATACATGTTCTCGACCGCGTAGGTGACGTCGTGCTGCGCCTCGAGGTCCGCAATGCCCTCGACGAAGCCGCGCGCGTAGTCACGCTGCCAGCGAAACGGCGGATGAACGACGATGACCGAGGCGCCGACCTCGTGCGCCATCTCGGCACTGCGGTGCAGCTTGCCCCACGGATCGCTGCCCCAGACTCGTTGGGTCACCAGCAGGCACGGCGCGTGGATCGAGACGACCGGGATCTCGTGAAAGGCACTGAGGGCCTTGATCGCGGTGATGTCGGCGCTGACGTCGTCGATTCCGACCATGACCTCGACTCCGTCATACCCCAGTCGGGCGGCCAGCTCGAAACCGCTGGCCGTCGACCCCGGATAGACCGAGGACGTCGACATCGAGACGCGGAGCGGGGCAGGCACGTGCACAAGGCTAGTCCGGACCCTCTAGAGACCGTCCAGATACTCCAGCAACACGCCCTCGCGCATGGCCCAGGGGCAGATCTCCAGCTCACCCAGGTCGAACAGATCCATCGTCGCCTCGGCCACGATCGCGCCGGCTCGGATCTGGTGCGCCCGATCCGGTGAGACCCCCGGCAGCTCGGCGACGGCATCGGTCGACATCGTGGCGAGCTCTTTGACCAACGACGAGAGATCCTGCTTGCGCAGGACACGACGAACGTACTGGCCCTCGCTGGATGACGGCGCCCCGCAGATGCGGGCGAGGGAGCGGAATGTCTTGCTGGTCGCGACCGCGCGATCGAACGGTCCGCCGCGCAGGACCGCGCCCGCCGCGTCGGCGATCGTGGAGCGGACATGCAGTCGGAGCTCGGCCTGGGTCCGGCCCGCGTCGAGCCACTCGCGGGTCAGCCGTCCCGCGCCCAGCGCCGTCGACCGGGCAACGTCGGGGACCTCATCCGCGCCGGCGGCGATCTCCAGCGAGCCGCCGCCGATGTCGAAGACGCCGAGCCGACCGGCCGACCAGCCGAACCAGCGACGGACCGCAAGGAAGGTCACCCGAGCCTCGTCCTCGCCCGACAGGACCTGCAGGTCGAGCCCGCTGGCCTCATTGACCCGAGTGATGACGTCATCGGCGTTGACCGCGTCGCGCACGGCCGAGGTCGCAAAGGCGAGGATCGTGGTGCAGCCCTTGTCCTCGGCCTCACCGCGAGCTTCGACGACGTACTTGACCAGTCGGGCGACGCCTTCCTCGGTCATCGCCTGATCAGCATCCAGATGCTCAGCAAGCCGCAGCGGCTCCTTGTAGGAATGGGCCGGCACGGGTGGACCGCCGCGAAAGGCATCCACCACCAGCAGGTGGCCGGTATTGGATCCGATGTCGAGGACGCCCATGCGCATGAACTCATTCTCGCACCGTCGGATCCGACTACCTCGCCGACGCCGTCTAGACTCTTCCGGTGCCTGAAGTCGAGCTCGGATTCCCCCGCACGTTCGTGGAATTTCCCAACCCCACCGACCCGTCAGAGGTCTTCAGGTGTGATCTGACCTGGCTCACGTCCCGCTGGACCTGCATCTTCGGGGCCGGTTGCCCCGGCATCTACGACTCGAGCCCCGAGGCAGGGTGCTGCACCCTGGGCGCCCACTTCGCCGACGACGAGGACGCCGAACGGGTCAAGTCGGTCATGGAGAAGCTGACCCCGGCTCACTGGGAGCACCATGACGAGGGGCACCGCGGCGGCTGGACCGAGAAGGACGACGAGGGGGAGCTCAAGACTCGGGCGTTCCAGGGCGCATGCATCTTCCACAACTCACGCGGATTCGCCGGTGGTTACGGCTGCGCCCTCCACGGGTACGCGTTGGAGCAGGGCCTCAAGCCGCACACGACGAAGCCGGACGTGTGCTGGCAGCTGCCGCTACGACGCCAGTTCCGCGATGTCGAGCGCGGTGACGGCACCACCTACACCGAGACCCAGATCGGCGAGTACACCCGCGCCGGCTGGGGACCCGGCGGGGCCGATCTCGACTGGTACTGCTCGTCGAACACCGAGGCGCACGTCGGGATGGAGCCGGTCTACGTCTCCAATCGGGACGAGCTGTCCGAGCTGATGGGCGAGTCCGGATACGCCGAACTTGCCCGCTTCTGCCGTGAGCACGAGGCCGGTGGAACCAATACACCACACCCGGCCGACCCCCTGCGCTGACCCCGCGCCCCAGTCGAATGCGGGCGCAGGCAACAATGCGGTATGCGCCTCGATCACGTCTCGTTCGCCGTCGGCCAACACGGTCTCGACGGCACGACTGAAGAGCTCGGCCAGCTGCTTGGTGCCTCGTTCATCGACGGTGGCGCCCACCCTCGGTTCGGCACCCGCAACATGATCCTCCCGCTCAAGAACTCCCAGTACCTCGAGATCGTCGAGGTGCTGGACCACCCGGCGGCCGACAAGGCCGCCTTCGGGCAGGCAGTGCGCCAACGCTCCGATGCCGGTGGCGGCTGGCTGGGCTGGTGCGTCTCGGTCGACGACATGACGGAGGTCGAGCATCGGATGGGGCGGCACGCCGTCCCAGGCAACCGTCGCCGTCCCGACGGCTTCAACCTCGAGTGGCGGCAGATCGGGACGAGCGGAATGAAGGCCGATCCTCAGCTGCCGTTCGTCATCAGCTGGGACATCGACGCCGCCGAGCACCCTTCGCAGATCGCGCCGGCGGAGGTCACCCTGACGGCACTCGAGATTGCCGGAGACCCGCAGCGGCTGGCCGACTACCTCGGCGAACCCGCCGTCGAGGCCCTGGACGACATCGAGGTCCGCTGGGTAGCGCCGCACGGCACGCCGGGCATCCTTGCCGCCCAGTTCACGACCCCCGCGGGAGACGTCCGCATCTGAGCTCGTACCTGCCAGCCTGAGGCAGACTGTCGCACCGCTCGCCTAGGCTGATCTGCATGGCGACCAAGACCGCACGACCGGCCTATGTCTGCGCGGACTGCGGGTGGACGACCAGCAAGTGGGTCGGCCGCTGCGGCGAGTGTCAGGCGTGGGGAACGGTCGACATCACGGCTCCCGCGCGGACCGGCCGCACCCACGCCGCCGCCGTGGCGACACCGGCGATACCGATCAGCCAGGTGCGGATCGAGTCTGCCCGCTCCACGACGTCGGGCATCGGCGAGCTCGATCGGGTGCTGGGTGGCGGCGTCGTGCCGGGCGCGGTGCTCCTGCTGGCTGGCGAGCCCGGCGTGGGCAAGTCGACGCTGCTGCTCGAGGTCGCCGCGCGGTGGGCCAGAGCCGGCCGCCGAACGCTCTACGTCTCCGGCGAGGAATCGGCCGCCCAGGTGCGACTGCGGGCCGAGCGCACCGGCGCAGTCGACGACAACCTCTACCTCGCCGCCGAGACAGACCTCGGCGCCGTCCTGACCCACGTCGAGACAGTCAAGCCCGGCCTGCTGATCGTCGACTCGGTGCAGACCATCGGATCGGCAGATGTCGACGGGGTGCCCGGCGGCGTCACCCAGGTCCGTGAGGTCGCTTCGGCAGTCATCCAGCGAGCCAAGCGCGACAACATCGCGACCCTGCTGGTCGGTCACGTGACGAAGGACGGATCGGTCGCCGGTCCTCGGGTGCTCGAGCACCTCGTCGACGTCGTGCTGCAGTTCGAGGGCGATCGCAGCTCGCGCCTGCGTCTGCTGCGCGCGGTCAAGAATCGCTTCGGACCCGTCGATGAGATCGGCTGCTTCGACCTGGTCGACGACGGGATCGTCGAGGTCCCCGACCCGACCGGATTGTTCGTCAGCCGGCACGAGCGGCCGGTCCCAGGCACGTGCGTGACCGTGACGATGGAAGGCCGCCGACCCCTGCTCGCCGAGGTGCAGGCGCTGACGGTCGCATCGTCGACACCGTCGCCCCGGCGCACCTCCAGCGGGCTCGACTCGTCCCGGGTCGCGATGATCCTGGCGGTCCTGACCAAGCACTGCGCGATCAGGCTCGGTGAGCTGGACGTGTACACCGCCACCGTCGGCGGCGCGCGCCTGGTCGAGCCATCGGTCGACCTGGCGGTGGCGATCGCCACGGCATCGGCGCAGCTCGAGGCAGCCGTCCCGGCCGATCTCGTGGCGATCGGCGAGGTGGGCCTGGCCGGCGAGGTTCGCAAGGTCAGCAACCTGGCCGCACGACTGCGCGAGGCCGAACGGATCGGCTTTCGCCGTGCTGTGGTCCCGGCAGGGTCCGAGGGACTTGATGGGCTCACCACCACCATGACGATCATGCCGGTCGGTGACATCCGCTCCGCGATGGCGTGTCTGAGTGTCACATCGACCGCTTGACTCCGCATACACTGGCATCCCGGGAGAAGGGTTGAGCATGGCAACAGTGGCTGAGCGGACAGCCGCGGCCGCGGCGGCCGCGGAAGCCTCCGCACGCCTGCGCGCCACGCTGGCCTCGATTGCGCCCGGCACGTCCCTGCGCGAAGGACTCGAGCGCATCCTGCGTGGACGAACGGGCGCCCTGATCGTCATCGGCAACGAGCGTCAGATCGAGGCGATGTCGACCGGCGGCTTCGCCCTCGACGTGCCCTTCACCGCGACCGGACTGCGCGAGCTGGCCAAGATGGACGGGGCGATCGTGCTCGACCGCGACGCGACACGGATCCTGATGGCCGGCGTCCATTTGATGCCCGACCCCTCGATCCTCACTCAGGAGACCGGCACACGGCATCGCACGGCCGATCGGGTCGCCCAGCAGACTGGTGTCCCCGTCGTGTCGGTGTCCGCTTCGATGCACATCATCGCTCTCTACCTCGAGAACCTGCGTCATGTCTTGGAAGACACCGGTGCGGTGCTCGGTCGCGCCAACCAGGCCCTGCAGACCCTCGAGCGCTACCGCAATCGGCTCGACGAGGTCTCCGACGCCCTCTCGGCCCTGGAGATCGAAGATCTGGTCACGGTCCGGGACGTCTCGGCTGTGGCACAGCGGCTCGAGATGGTCAGCCGGATCGCCGGCGAGATCGACACCTACGTCCTGGAGCTCGGCTCCGACGGGCGCCTGCTCGCGCTTCAGCTGGAGGAGCTCATCGGTGGAGTCGACGCTGAGCGCGAGCTGATCATTCGCGACTACATGCCCACCGGACGACGGGCTCGCACACCCGAGGCCGTCCTGGCCGAGCTGGCCGCGATCGAGTCGACCAATCTGGTCGACCTCGGGGCGGTGGCCCAGGCTCTGCGCATCGGCACCGGTGAGACCCTCGACAGCCCGTTGGCCCCGCGCGGTTATCGGCTCCTGGCTCGCATCCCGCGACTCCCAATCACCGTGGTCGAGCGCCTGATCGAGCACTTCGGCTCGCTGCAGAAGCTCTTGGCTGCGAGCATCGAGGATCTGCAGATCGTCGAAGGGGTGGGCGACCTGCGTGCCCGCGGTGTCCGCGAAGGACTCTCCCGACTTGCCGAGTCCAGCATCCTCGAGCGATACGTCTAGCCCACCTGCGCGCCTCAGCCGTTCGGCTCGGCCGTGCTCTTGGTGCTCGGAGTCTTGGAGCTCGGGGTCTTGGTGCTCGCGGTCGGTGTGGACTTCGTCTGCTTCGGGGCCGGACGAGGTTTGAGGGTGAAGGTCGTCTTGCCCGGCTCGCCGCCGAAGGTTCCCACCTGCACGATGTACCGCCCGGGAGTTGCGTAACCCTCCCTGGCTGAGCAGGTGCCGCCGGATCCGCGGCCAGACCAGGTTGCCGTGACGAACGAGGCCCAACGAGGCGAAAGCGCAACGGGATCGTCCAGCAGCGACGACCTGCACACGGTGGAATCCCAGATCGGCGTCTTGTTGGCGCTGATGACAGCCACGATGTCCGCGTCCTGCGGGGCAAGCGTGCAGGCTGTCTTCTCGGTCGAGCTGACCACCAGTCCGATCTCCACCGTCCCCTTCGTGAACTGGCCGGAGACGACCGTCGGGGTCAACCGAATCTTCTGGGGGTCGCAGGCTCGACCAGCGCTGACCAGTGTCACCTGGACCGTGTCGCCCTGCGGCTGAACTGTGCTCGGGACGGGGGCCGCGGTGGTCGCCACGGCAGCCGGTGTCGCGGCCTCGGGCTGATCGTCACCGCCAAACAGACGCAGCACGACCCAGACCAACCCGATCAGCAACGCCAGCGCCAGCAGTCGCCTCCGCCAGTAGATCTCGGCGGGCAACCGTCGCTGACTCACGACACCACGATATCGGGCCGAGCGTGCAGCCGGACGGACGACGCGGGTGTCGCGGCTGGTCCTGCTGGGCCGTAGGCGGGCGCGTGCGAGGATCAGGAGACCATGAGCTCCCCCGCCGACCCTGTCCCGGCCGCCGACCTGGCCAGGTTGCACGTGGCAGTGCTCGCATGGTTCGACGACGAAGCGCGGAACCTGCCCTGGCGAGGAGGCGCCTCGCCCTGGGCCATCATGGTCTCGGAGTTCATGCTCCAGCAGACACCGGTCCAGCGGGTCCTCCCGATCTACGCAGCCTGGATGGAGCGTTGGCCCACACCCGCAGCACTCGCCACCGCAACGACCGGCGAAGCAGTCCGAGCGTGGAGCCGGCTGGGCTATCCGCGCCGCGCACTCCGCCTGCACGCCGCCGCGGTCGCGATCGTCGATCAGCACGACGGCGACGTCCCGACGGCGCTTGAGGACCTGCTGGCCCTCCCCGGCGTCGGCGCATACACGGCTGCCGCGATCTCCTCCTTCGCCTTCGGCGGGCGTCACGTCGTGCTCGACACCAATGTTCGTCGTGTGCTCGGGCGGATCGTTCGCGGCGAGCAGTTTCCGGCGCCGTCGGTGACTCGCACCGAGCGGGACCAAGCCGCCGATCTGCTGCCTGCGCAGGACGCACATCGCTGGGCCGCTGCAACGATGGAGCTCGGAGCCCTGGTCTGCACCGCTCGCAGTCCACGGTGCGGCGATTGCCCGGTCGCAGACCTCTGCCGGTGGCGCGCGGCGGGATACCCAGCGCACTCCGGGCCGGCCCGACGGGGCCAGACGTGGGAGGGAACCGATCGACAGTGCCGCGGACGCCTCCTGGCGGCGCTTCGTGCCTCCTCGGATCCGGTCCCCCGCGCCGCGCTCGACCTGGTCTGGCCCGATGCGATCCAGCGGGAGCGCGCGCTGGACGGGCTCATCGCTGACGGGCTCGTGGAGGCGCACCCCGCGGAGTGCTTCGCGCTACCGGGCTGACGGCGCCGCGGCTGTCCAACGACGAGACCCCCCACAGCGCTTGCTGCGGGGGGTCTCGTCGTGAGGTGCTCTGCTACTCGGCGCTCGCCTCGACAGCAGGCGGGACGTCGGGCATCTCCAGCTCGAGCTCGGCCTTGTTACGGCCCTCGAACGTGAAGACCGCGTCGACGCCTTCGCCCTCGACACCGACCAGCACGAGCTGGCCGGGGCGGAGCTCGCCGTACAGCAGCTTCTCGGCCATGACGTCTTCGATCTCGCGCTGCACCGTCCGGCGCAGGGGACGTGCCCCGAGCACGGGGTCGAAGCCGCGTCTGGACAGCAGATCCTTGGCCTCGAGCGTCAGCTCGAGGTTCATGTCCTTCTCGGCGAGACGCTTCTCGAGCGAGTCGATCATCATGTCCACCATCTGCAGGATCTCCTCCTGGGTCAGCGGCGGGAAGACGATGATCTCGTCGACACGGTTGAGGAACTCGGGCCGAAAGTGCTGCTTGAGCTCGATCGAGACGCGCTCCTTCATCTTGTTGTAGGACCCCGCGGTGTCGCCGGCCTGGCTGAAGCCCAGGTTGACGCCCTTGGAGATCTCGCGTGCACCGAGGTTGGTGGTCATGATGACGACCGCATTCTTGAAGTTGATGACGCGACCCTGACCATCGGTGAGGTGGCCCTCCTCGAGGATCTGCAACAACGAGTTGAAGATGTCGGGGTGTGCCTTCTCGATCTCGTCGAACAGCACCACCGAGAACGGCTTGCGGCGCACCTTCTCGGTGAGCTGACCGCCCTCCTCGTAGCCGACGTAGCCGGGAGGAGAACCGAACAGGCGCGAGACGGTGTGCTTCTCGCTGTACTCCGACATGTCGAGCTGGATCAGCGAGTCCTCGTCGCCGAACAGGAAGTTCGCCAACGCCTTGGACAGCCACGTCTTGCCGACGCCCGACGGACCCGCGAAGATGAACGATCCACCCGGACGCTTGGGATCCTTCAGACCCGCCCGCGTACGGCGGATCGCCCGGGACAGCGCCTTGATGGCCTCGTCCTGGCCGATGACCCGCTGGTGGAGCTCTTCCTCCATGTTCAGCAGGCGGCTGGACTCAGCCTCGCTGAGCTGGCCGACCGGGATCCCCGTGGCCTTGGCCAAGACCTCGGCGATGAGCTGCTCGTCAACCACCGCGACAGTGTCGAGGTCGCCGGACTTCCAGGCCTTCTCCCGCTCGCCCTTGGCGTTGATGAGCTTCTTCTCCTCATCGCGCAGCGCGGCGGCGGCCTCGAAGTCCTGTGCGTCGATGGCGCCCTCCTTGCGGCGGCGAACGTCGGCGATCTTGTCGTCGAACTCCTTGAGCTCCGGCGGAGTAGCCATCCGACGGATGCGCAGGCGAGCGCCCGCCTCATCGACCAGGTCGATCGCCTTGTCGGGGAGGAAGCGATCGGAGACGTAACGGTCACCCATCGTCGCCGCGGCCACGAGGGCCTCGTCGGTGATCGATACACGGTGGTGCGCCTCGTAGCGATCGCGCAGGCCCTTGAGGATCTCGACCGTGTCGAGCACCGAGGGCTCCTCGACGAGGATCGGCTGGAAGCGACGGTTCAGGGCCGCGTCCTTCTCGAAGTGCTTGCGGTACTCGTCGAGCGTCGTGGCGCCGATCGTCTGCAGCTCACCGCGAGCCAGCATCGGCTTGAGGATGCTGGCGGCATCGATGGCACCCTCGGCTGCTCCTGCACCCACCAGGGTGTGGATCTCGTCGATGAACAGGATGATGTCGCCGCGCGTGCGGATCTCCTTGAGCACCTTCTTGAGGCGCTCCTCGAAGTCGCCGCGGTAGCGCGAGCCAGCCACGAGCGCGCCCAGATCGAGCGTGTAGATCTGCTTGTCCTTGAGCGTCTCGGGGACGTCGCCGCGGACGATGTCCTGAGCGAGGCTCTCGACCACGGCCGTCTTGCCGACGCCGGGCTCACCGACGAGCACCGGGTTGTTCTTGGTACGACGCGACAGCGTCTGCATGACGCGCTCAGCCTCGTCGTCTCGGCCGATGACCGGATCGAGCTTGCCTTCGCGGGCTGCCTGCGTCAGGTTGCGGCCGAACTGGTCCAGCACCGCCGAAGTGCTCGGCGCGGACTCGCTGGGCGCACCGGCCGCCTCGGCCTCCTTGCCCTGGAATCCGCTGACCAGCGTGATGACCTGCTGGCGCACCCGGTTGAGGTCGGCGCCCAGCTTCACCAGGACCTGGGCTGCGACGCCCTCGCCCTCGCGGATCAGGCCGAGCAGGATGTGCTCGGTGCCGATGTAGTTGTGGCCCAGCTGCAGCGCCTCGCGCAGGCTCAGCTCGAGCACCTTCTTGGCGCGCGGAGTGAAGGGGATGTGACCTCTCGGGGCCTGCTGACCCTGGCCGATGATGTCCTCGACCTGTCCGCGGACGGCCTCGAGCGAGATGTCAAGGCTCTCGAGGGCCTTGGCAGCGACGCCCTCGCCCTCATGGATCAGACCCAGGAGGATGTGCTCCGTGCCGATGTAGTTGTGGCTGAGCATGCGTGCCTCTTCTTGGGCAAGCACGACCACGCGACGAGCACGGTCGGTGAATCTTTCGAACATGGCGTCCCCCTCTGCTGGACTATCAGTTCAGTTTAGTCAGGTCTGGAAATCCGCACGCATGGATGTCCATATGTGTAACTCAACTGTCACCGGTGACCGGGTGTTCCGGAGTTCGCTGTCAGCAGAACCCCGGTCGCAGGTCACTCGGCGCGGGACAGCGGAAACAGGATTGCCTCGCGGATGCCGATGCCGAGCAGCAGCATCACCAACCGGTCGACGCCCAGACCCATCCCGCCGGCAGGCGGCATCCCGAACTCGAGTGCACGCAGGAAGTCCTCGTCGACATCCATCGCCTCCGGATCGCCGGCCGCGGCGAGCCGCGACTGCTCCTCGAGGCGTTCGCGCTGGATCACGGGATCGTTGAGCTCCGAGTACGCGGGCGCCAGCTCGACACCGTTGATGATCAGGTCCCATGCCTC
Organism: Aeromicrobium sp.; assembly: GCF_049587115.1. Taxonomy (GTDB): domain Bacteria; phylum Actinomycetota; class Actinomycetes; order Propionibacteriales; family Nocardioidaceae; genus Aeromicrobium. The sequence continues at coordinate 24,207 of NZ_JBAVDI010000073.1, read as the reverse complement.
GACCAGGCCGGGCTTGGAGCGGTGCTTCTTGGCCAGCGGGCGCACCGACTCGGGGTAGTCGCACACGAACGTCGGCTGGATGAGTGTGTGCTCGACCAACTTCTCGAACAGCTCGAGCACGATCTCGCCCGCGCCCCAGTGCGGCTGCAGGGCCACTCCCTGCCTGGCGGCGAGCGCCGTCAGATCGTCCTCTGACGTCTCGATGTCGACCGCGATCCCGGTGGCCTCTGACACCAGCTCGTGGATGCTGGCGCGGCGCCAGTCTGCTTCGAGATCGATCTCCGTCCCGTCCCGACCGGTCACGACGGTGCGACCCACTGCGCGCGCGGCGTTGACCACCAGATCGCGGGTGAGCTCGGCCATCGTGTCGTAGGAGCCGTAGGCCTCGTAGGCCTCGAGCATCAGGAACTCGACATTGTGCGTGTTGTCGACCCCCTCGTTGCGGAACGTCTTCCCGATCTCGTACACCCGGTCGACTCCGCCGACGAGTGCACGCTTGAGATGCAGCTCGATGGCGATGCGCAGCAGCATGTCTTCGTCGAAGGCATTGGTGTGCGTGTTGAACGGGCGTGCCGCGGCACCACCATTCGTGTGCTGCAGCACGGGGGTGTCCACCTCGACGTACGCACGCTGATCGAGGGTCGACCGAAGGGATTGCAGCACTTTGGCCTTGACCCGCACCGTCTCGCGGGCCTCGGGGCGGACGATGAGGTCGACATAGCGCATCCGGCTGCGCGCCTCGTCGGACAGCGGGGAGTGCTCGTTGGGCAGCGGGCGAACGGTCTTGGCCGCGATGGCCCACGAGGTGGCCATGACCGAGAGCTCGCCGCGCTTGCTCGTGATGACCTCGCCCGTGACGGCGAGGTGGTCGCCGATGTCGATCGAGGACTTGAGCTGGGCCAGACGGTCTTCGCCGATCCCGGCGAGCGACAACATCGCTTGGAGCTCGGTGCCATCGCCCTCGCGCAGCACCGCGAAGACCAGCTTGCCGGTGCCGCGCACGAAGATCACCCGGCCGGCAACCGAGACGACATCACCTGTCCGTACGTCCGGGCCGAGCGCCTGGGCGTCGTAGCCCGAGGTGATCTGCTTCAGCGTGTGCGTGCGGTCGACGACGATCGGGTATGGCTCCTCGCCACGGTCGAGGAGCTGCTGCCGCTTCTCCAGGCGCACCCGCATCTGCTCGGGAATCTCGCCCTCGGGGGCCGGGGTGGTGGTCGCATCGCTCACAAGGGTCAAGCCTAGTGGCGGCCCGGTGATCGCGGGTCGCCGCTCTCTTCGCCAGGACGTTCGCCCTGCTTTGTCACTCGTGGTTCTTCTCGTGGATCAGACGCAGTCCCGTGAGGGTCAGCCACGGATCCCGGGTCGTGATGGTCGAGCAGTTGTCGACGACGGCATCGGGATAGGAGCCCGTCGCGATCACCGTGACGTGATCAGGGTCGACGTCGAGCGACTCGATGATGCGGGTCACCATTCCGTCGACCAGGCCGGCGAACCCGTAGACGACCCCGGACTGCAGGGCCTCGACGGTGTTCTTGCCCACGACGTCCCGAGGCAGCGCCAGCTCCACGCTGCGCAGCTGGGCGCCGCGGCGGGCCAGCGCATCGAGCGACAGCTCGACACCCGGCGCGATCGCGCCGCCGATGTAGCGGTTGGATTCGTCCACGACATCGAAGATCGTCGCGGTGCCGTTGAGATCGACGACGATCGCCGGGCCGCCGTAGAGCTCAACCGCCGCCAGCGCGTTGACGATTCGATCGGCACCGACCTCGCGCGGGTTGTCGGTGTGGATCGGTACACCGGTCTTGACCCCCGGGCCGACGATCGCCACCGGCAGATCCGCCCAGTAACGCACCTGCATGGCCCGCAGCTCGACCAGGATCGCGGGCACGGTGCAGCACAGGCTGACTGCCTCGACCCGACCGATACCGGCCTGGCTCACCAGGCCCGTGACGAGCATCTGCCACTCGTCGGCCGTTCGCCGCTCGTCCGAGGAGACCTGCCAGTGCGCGATCAGGTCCTCGTCGTCGAAGGCGCCGATCGTCGTGTGGCTGTTGCTGACGTCCAGGCAGAGCAAGGTCATGGGGTCACCGGGATGCCACGAGGGGGTTGTCGACGACGTCTCCGCGGGTCAGCCCGCTGCCGGGAAGCGCCTCGGCCGGATCGCTGCCGGTGCCGACGACCGAGTTGTTCGCGTCGACGAACACCACGCTCGGCTCGAACGCCCGCGCCTCGGCGTCGGTCAGCTGGGCGTACGCGATGAGGATGACGAGATCACCGGGGTGGACCAGGTGTGCGGCGGCACCGTTGATGCCGACGACCCCACTGCCCCGCTCTCCAGCGATCGTGTAGGTCTCCAGACGCGCGCCGTTGTCGACGTCGACGATGTGGACCAGCTCGCCCGGCAGCAGGTCCGCCGCGTCGAGCAGGTCCTGGTCGACCGTCACCGAGCCGACGTAGTGCAGGTCGGCCTGGGTCACGGTGGCCCGGTGGATCTTGGACTTCATCATGGTGCGGATCATGGTCAGGCTCCTAGCGTGAGGGACGTGTTGTCGAGCAGGCGTGGCGTGCCGACCCGGGCGGCGACGAGCAGACGGGCCTCGGCTCCGGGCATCGCCGAGCCCAGGTCGGGGTCGGTCACGACCAGATAGTCGGGGTCGATCCCAGCGGATTCGAGCACCGTGGCAGCTGCGGACAGGACGGCATCAACGCCGTCAGGTGCGGCTGCCACACCGGCCCGCAGGGCCGCCGACACGTATGCCGCCCGCTGGCGGTCATCCTCGGACAGGTAGCGATTGCGAGAGCTCATCGCCAGCCCGTCCGGCTCGCGCACGGTCGGGCAGCCCACGACGTCGACGCCCAGGGCGAGATCCCGGGCCAGGTGCCGAATGAGGGTCAGCTGCTGGTAGTCCTTCTCCCCGAACACCGCGACATCCGGACGCACGAGGCCGCACAGCTTCGCGACGACGGTCAGCACGCCGCGAAAGTGGGTGGGCCGGACGGCACCTTCGAGCACGGCGCCGAGTGGTCCCGGGTCGACCGTGATGGTGTCGTCCAGACCGGCCGGGTACATCGTCGCCACCGTGGGGGCGAAGACCACGTCGACCCCGGCCTGCGCGCACACCTCGAGATCGGCGCCGAACGTCCGCGGGTAGGCATCGAAGTCCTCTCCCGGGGCGAACTGCGTCGGGTTGACGAAGATCGATGCGACGAGGGTCCCGCCCAGCGGTCGGGCGTGCTCGAGCAGCTGGAGGTGCCCATCGTGAAGCGCCCCCATCGTCGGCACGAACGAGACGCTCGTCCCGCCACAGGCAGCTGACAGCTCGGCGCGTGTTCGCGCGATGATCGGACCCGACACGGTCAGATCCCGGCTGCGATCTCAGCGAGAGTGTCCCAGTCGGCCTCGTCGAGGACCTGTCGGATCGTGCCTGCCTGGCTCGCGGCGAGCCTGCCGTCCGCCTCAGCCCGTCCCGCGGTGGCGCGAGCCAGCTCGAGATAGGCATCCACGGTGGAGTCGTCGACGTCCGCTGCGGCCAGCGCGTCGACGTGGGCGCGGATCGTGGTGACGTCACCTCGCACGACCGGACCGGTCAGCGCCGCGTCACCATGAGCCAGGACGTTGTCGAGTGCCGCGGCGAGCAACGGGCTCAGCACCGCTGCGGGGTCCGCGGCACCGGCGGCACGCAGCAGATCCATCGACTGAGCCACCAGCGTGACCAGGTGGTTGGCTCCGTGCGCCAGGGCCGCGTGATACAGCACACGATCGGCCTCCTCGACCCACATCGGGGTGCCGCCGAGTGCCGCGACGAGCTCCTCCGCGAGGCGACGCTCGGCCGGGCCGGCGGTCAGCCCGAAGACTGGCGAGCGATCGAGGTCGACCGGGGTGCCGGAGAACGTCATGGCCGGGTGGAACGCGATCGGGCGGGCGCCCAGCCGCGTCAGGGCGGCCAGCGCGTCCAGGCCGTGCCGTCCACTGGTGTGCAGGACGTACTGGCCCGGTCGGACGCATCCGGTCGCGGCCAGCTCCTCGGCGACGACGATCAGGTCATCGTCCGGCACCGCGAGGACCAGGATGTCGCTGGCTGCGGCCAGCTCCACCGGTGTCAGGACAGCGACGCCCGGGAGCAGGGTGCTGATGCGCAGCAAGGATTCGGGCGACCGCCCGCTGACCCCCACCAACGGGTAGCCGGCCGCGCGGAATCGAGCAGCGAGAACTGCGCCGACCCTGCCGGCTCCGATCACGCCCATGGACATACGTGTCATGTGTGGTGCCTTTCGTTCCAGTCCCGCACGCGGGTACCAGACAAACTGACAACTCGATACTACCGTTCGGGCGCCGGGCCGACAGGGCCGAGGCCTGTGCCAAGGATCACACGCCGGATCGGCGCGGAAGTCGAGCGATCGTCGTGCTCTCCCGTGATCCGTCGGTCAGCGTCACCGTGATCTGCCTCGGAGCCCGGCGCGAAGCACCTCTCAGGGTCACGGACCACCCAGATCCGACATAACGTCGTTGGGCGCCCTGACGCGAGGTGGACACGTGCGGCTCACCCCACTGCACGACGTCGACGAGGTCCCCATCGGTCTTGACCGCCAGCATGGGTTCGACCAGGTCCACGTTCGGGAACCACGCCTCGACATCGAGCACCAGATTCGGACCGTCGTGATGGACACTCCGCACGGTCGCACGCGCTGCGGTCTGTTCGGCGGTGAGGACGTAGGTCTCGGGCGGCACCCGATCACGCTCCCAGCCCGGCAGGTAGACCGTCAGTCCGGCGGGCTCGATGCCCGACGGGTGCATTTCGGGCTGCATGCCCTCGGCCTGGACGTAACGCCAGATGGGGTCGTGCTCGCCGGCCGCGAGCAGCGCATGGAGGACGCGGAACTGCGCGGGCACCTCCGCGCGATAGCGATCGGCCGGGACGGCGCGGATCAGGCGGGGTACTCGTTCGATGAGCGCCTCGAGGTAGGCGTCATCGGCGCGTTCGAGCTTGAGCACCAGGTTGGGCAGGTTGTGGCGCACGTACTGCACGGCCCGCTCGACGCGTACGTCCGGGAGTGGCTCCAGGATCTCGAGCACCGCATCGATGGCGTTGGTCCAGGCGTGGACTGCAGCCGCAGTAACCCGACCCTGCGACACCGAGGAGGTCTGGCGACGCCAGTTGTAGGCCATCGTCCCCGAGATGTCGATGCCCTCGGCCGCGACCAGGGCGCGGGCGCTGACGATCTGATCTCCGGCCAGCATCACCTCCGGGAACTCCAGCGCGGTGGCATCCCAGAACTCTCGCTGAAAGATCTTGGCGCACGCCATGGCATGGACGAGGACATCCGGACGTTCGGTGAGCCCGACGTGCGTCGCCGGCCTGGAGTGAAGTGCGCGATTCCAGGCAGCCGCCGGACGGACCCGACCATCCTCCAGGCGCTGGTAGGGCATCACTGCGATGTCGGAACCCGACTCGGTCAGGACGTCCATCGCCGCGCGAAGCCCGGTGCGGGTGACGGTGTCATCGGCGTCGACGAACGTGAGGAATGCCCCCGTCGCCGCCTCGACGGCCGCCCGCCTCGCGGCGGCCACCCCACTGTTGGTCTGCGTGAGCACCGTGACGCGTCGATCGGATCTCCGGTGCCGACGGGCGATCGCCAGACTGGAGTCGGTCGATCCGTCGTCGATCACGATGATCTCCACGCGGCGATAGTCTTGACGCCGCGCCGACAGCAGGCATTCGTCGAGGAAGGCCTCGCCGTTGAAGACCGGCACCACGATGCTGAGCAGTGGTCTGGAACGCTGTCGCCACCGGTCCAGCGGCACCGCGACGGCTCGTCGGAAACGCCTGCGAAGTCGAGCCACGAGCCGAGCATAGCGACGACTCTCTAGGTTGATCACATGACGATGCGAGCCCTCCCGTGGCGCGAGGCGTGGGATCGTGCCCTGTACGCCGAGGACGGCTTCTTCCGCACCTCCCGGCCGGCGGAGCACTTCCGTACCAACGCGCACGTCGGCAGTTTCGCCACCGCCATCGCCGAGCTCGCCCTGCGCAACGAGGCGCAGACGATCATCGACCTCGGCGCCGGCGGCGGCGAGCTGCTGACTGCCCTGCGCTCCCTGGTCGGTGACCAGATGCGCCTCATCGGAGTCGAGCTGGGCGCGCGACCCGAGTCGCTGCCCGAATCCATCGGCTGGCAGTCGGCGCTGCCCGAACAGATCGACGGCCTGCTGGTCGCGAACGAGTGGCTCGACAACGTCCCCTGCGACATCGTCGAGATGGCCGACGACGGGCGGGTGCGGCAGGTCCTGGTCGATCCGTCGACCGGAGTCGAGACCCTCGGTGACGAGTTGGACTCCGACTGGCTCCGTACCTGGTGGCCGCTGACCGAACCCGGCGAGCGAGCCGAGATCGGCCTGACCCGGGATGCTGCCTGGGCTGACGTCGTCGCACGGGTCAACGGCACCGCGGTGGCGATCGACTACGGTCATCGGCGCGCTGACCGCCCACCGTTCGGCACCCTGCGCTCCTACGCCGGCGGACGCGAGGTCGATGTCGTGCCCGACGGCAGCCGCGACGTCACGGCGCACGTGGCCGTGGACTCCGTCGCGCAGGCGGCCGGAGCAACCGCGGTACGGCAGCGCGACGCCTTGACCCGGCTGGGGCTCCAGACCACCCGACCCCCGCTGGACCTCGCCCACACAGACCCCGCGATCTACCTGCAGCGTCTGGCCGCCGCAGGGGAGGCCGGTGAGCTCGTGGCGGGGGGCGGACTGGGCGACTTCTGGTGGCTGGTCACCGGGTCCCTCGAGCATGGAACACTGACCCCATGACGCGGTTGCTGATCCGATCCGGCAAGGACCCCTTCACCCCCGTCGCGGCCGAGTCGACGCTGACGCAGGATGTGTTCAACAGCAACAGCGGAAACTACCTGTTCCAGCACGCGGTGTGGCGGGCGCTGGCAACCGATGACGCCGAGCTGGTCTCCAACGGCACGCTGTCGGAGCGGGCCAAGCCGAAGCAGCGTGACGGAGCCCGGGTCAATGCCGAGTTCGACCACTTCGTGATTCCGATGGCCAATGCCTTCCGTCCCGAATTCGCCTCGCGGCTCGACCGGCTCAGCGAGCTGCTCGAGCAGGTCACGATCCCGGTGACTGTGACCGGGATCGGCGCCCAGGCGGCGCACGGCCAAGGAGTCGAGTCGCTGGAGTCGATCGCGTCCACGGTCAAGAAGTTCGTCGGTCTCGTGCTCGACCGCTCGGCCTCGATCGGTGTCCGCGGCGAGTTCACCCGGTCGTACCTGCTCGGGCTCGGCTTCCCCGACGACGCGATCGAGGTCATCGGCTGCCCGTCCCTGTTCCTCCGCGGCAGGGACTTCGCGGTCGACAAGAAGGTCGACATGATCACGGCGCACAGCCCCCTGGCCCTCAACCTGACCCCGGAGGTGCCGGGCATCGGAGCGTTTGCGACGGCCCAGGCACAGCGGCACCCCCACCTGACCTACATCGGTCAGGACGCCCATGACTTGCGGCTCCTGCTGTGGGGGACTCCGTTCCCCCACGTCCACGACATGCGCGCCCCGGTCCACCTGGACCATCCGCTGTACCAGGACGACCGCATGCGACTGTTCCTCGACACCTGGAGCTGGTACGACTTCCTGGCGACCCAGGACTTCGCCTACGGCACCCGGTTCCACGGCAACGTCGCCGCCTTGCTCGGTGGCACACCGGCCCAGCTGCTGGCACACGATTCCCGCACGATCGAGCTGGCCGAGTACCACCGGATGCCGTTCACCGTGATGCCCGAGTTCACCGCCGAGCTGCGTGCCGAGGAGCTTTACGACTCGACCGACATGAGCGAGTTCAATGCCGCGATGCCGGAGACCTTCGATCGGTACACCTCATTCCTGGAACGCAATGGCCTCGCGCACATCTGGCAGGACGGCGCGGGCAGCGGGGACTTCGACGACCGGCTCGCCGCCGCGACCTTCCCACCCCCGGTCCATCCGCTGATCGCCTCCGACGGTCACGAGATCGCCTCGCGTCTGCAGTGGCTGCGTCAGGGCATGGTTCTGGACATCACCCGCCACCCGCAGGCCTACGAACAGCCGTTCCCGCACCCGCCCTGGAACGGCGCCGGCAGCCGGCACGCCCGAATTCAGGCGAAGACGGCCGAACAGCTCGCGGCGCAGCGCGGCCAGATCGACGAGCTGTACGCACGACTCGAGCGGATCGAACGCAGCTCGCCACGCGGCCTGACGACCCGTGTCCTGCGCCTGATCAGGCGCCTGTTCGGGCGCTCATGACCGAGGTCACCGCAAGCGTCGGCACCGGGTTCGCGACGACGGACATGGTGCTCAACATCGGTCCTCAGCACCCTGCGACCCACGGCGTGCTCCGCCTGCGTCTGACCCTCGACGGCGAGCGGGTGATGGCGTGCGAGCCGATCGTGGGCTACATGCACCGCGGCGTCGAGAAACTCTTCGAGGTGCGCGACTACCGGCAGATCATCGTCCTGGCCAATCGGCACGACTGGCTCAGCGCGTTCTCCTCCGAGCTCGGGGTCGTGCTGGCGGTCGAGGACATGCTCGGGATGGAGGTGCCGGAGCGCGCGACCTGGATCCGCACGCTGCTGGCCGAGCTCAACCGGGTGCTCAACCACCTGATGTTCCTCGGCTCGTATCCCCTCGAGCTCGGCGCGATCACGCCGATCTTCTATGCCTTCCGTGAGCGGGAGACCATCCAGGAAGTCATGGAGGAGGTCTCCGGCGGACGGATGCACTACATGTTCAACCGGGTCGGCGGGCTCAAGGACGACATTCCGGCAGGATGGACCGGGCGGGCCTCGGCAGCCATCTCGACGGTGCGGACGCGCCTGACCGAGCTCGAGGACCTGATCTTCGGCAACGAGATCTTCCGGGCCCGCACGCGGGGAATCGGCGTGCTGTCGCCCGAGCTCGTCGAGGCGTACGGCGTGTCAGGGCCCATCGCACGGGCCTCCGGTCTCGATCTGGACCTGCGGCGCGACGAGCCCTACCTCGCGTACGGGGAGCTTCAGGACGTGCTGCGGGTGCCGGTGCTGACCGATGGCGACTGCTACTCGCGGTTCGCGGTCCTGCTGGAGCAGACCAAGGTGTCGCTCGACCTGGCCGACGCGTGTCTCGCCCGCCTGGTCGACATCGCACCCGGACCGGTGAACGTGCGGCTACCCAAGATCCTCAAGGCGCCCGAGGGTTCGACATATGTCTGGACCGAGAACCCGCTCGGGCTCAACGGCTACTACCTCGTGTCGCGCGGTGAGAAGACTCCATGGCGACTCAAGCTGCGCTCGGCGTCGTTCAACAACGTCGCGGTGCTGCCCGAGATCGTCGGCGGCACGGTCGTGGCTGACCTTGTCGCGATTCTCGGCTCGATGTTCTTCGTCGTCGGGGACATCGACAAGTGAGGTGACCTCGCCGTCGTAGGGTCGGGGCATGGCCGATCCCACGCCCCGCCTTCCCACGCGCATGGATGAGCTCGCCGAGGAGTGGCTCGGGGAGCTGCTCGAGCTCACACCGGAGCTGCACATCCACCTCGGCCTGCCCGGACGCGAGTCCGACTACACCGATCGGTCTCCCGACGGCGTTGCCGCAGCCGCGGCGGCCGCCCGCACGATGCTGTCCCGCGTACGCCGGACGGACCCGGACGACGCCGTCGATGCGGTGACCCGTGCAGAGCTGATCCGTACGATCGAGCTCGACCTGGAGCAGGTCGAAGCCGGCTTCTGGCAGCGGGATCTGAACGTCATCGCCTCGCCGGGCCAGCAGTTCCGCGACATCTTCGACCTGATGGACACCGAGACCGAGGACGACTGGTCTCACATCGCGCGTCGCATGCAAAACCTCCCGGCGGCGATGACCGGCTATCTGGACTCCCTGCGGATCGGGATTGCTGCGGGCAATGCGCCGGCGCTCCGCCAGGTGCGTGAGGTCGCGTCGCAGGCTCGCAAGCAGGTTGGCGCCGACAGCTTCTTCGTCGCACTGGCAGCCGGTGCGGACGTGCCCAGCTCCCTGCGCTCCGACCTCGAGGCCGGTGCGCTCGCCGCGACCGAGGCGTACGCGGCCATGGCGGAGTTCCTGGAGAACGACCTGGCACCGCACGCCCCGGTCGAGGACGCTGTCGGCCGCGAGCACTACGCCATCGCGTCGCGACACTTCGTGGGTGCCGACATCGATCTCGACGCGACGTACGAGTGGGGTCTGGACGAGCTCGCGAGAATGGTTCACGAGCAGGAGGCGACAGCCGACCAGATCAAGCCCGGTGCGACGGTCGCCGAGGCGATCGCACATCTGGACTCCGATCCGGCGCGTCGGCTGAACGGCACCGCGGCGCTGCAGGCCTGGATGCAGGCCACCAGCGATCGCGCGGTCGCAGACCTGTCGCGCACCCACTTCGACATCCCTGAGCCCATGCGCCGGCTCGAGTGCCGGATCGCCCCGACCCAGCAGGGCGGCATCTACTACACGCCGCCGAGCGACGACTTCACGCGGGCCGGCCGCATGTGGTGGAGCGTGCCGGAGGGGATCACCGAGTTCGACACGTGGCGGGAGCTCACCACGGTCTACCACGAGGGCGTCCCCGGCCATCACCTGCAACTGGGTCTCGCGACGTACAACCGCGCCGAGCTCAACGGTTGGCGTCGGATCAACTGGAACTCCGGGCACGGCGAGGGATGGGCCCTCTACGCCGAGCGGCTGATGTCCGATCTGGGCCATCTCGACGATCCGGCCGATCGGCTCGGCATGCTCGACGGTCAACGCATGCGCGCGGCGCGGGTCGTCGTCGACATCGGGGTGCACCTGGGCAAGCCCAAGCCAGACGGATCCGGCAGATGGACCGGTGATGATGCGTTCGGCTTCATGTCCCAGCACGTCAACATGAACGAGCCGTTCATCCGTTTCGAAGCCAATCGCTACCTGGGCTGGCCCGGTCAGGCGCCGTCGTACAAGGTTGGCCAACGCATGTGGGAGCAGCTGCGTGATGACTACGTCGCCGCCAACGGGTCTGACCTCAAGGAGTTCCACCGTCGAGCGCTGGCCGTCGGCAGCGTGGGGATGGACACCCTCCGCGAGTCGCTGCTGGCCTGACCAGCACGCTCAGGCTGGAGTCGGGTCTGGGCGTGCATCGGACGCCGTACCGTCCTTGCCCTCGTCATCGTCGCCCGGGAGCCGGCACGATCGCTCCAGCAGCACTGCGGCGACCAGGAGCAGCACGCTGGCCACCGCGGCAGCGCCACCGCGGACGACCCGTTCCCGGCCCAACGGCGAGTCCAGCGCGTCGACGAACGCGATCGCGAAGCCACCGTAGAGCCCGGCGACGAGCGATCCCACCACGGCGCTGGACTTGGCGATGGCGAGCATGCGAATGCCGTGCGCGGACGTCATCCGCTGATTCTTCTTGTGCAGGCTCTGCCAGGTGTTCCAGGCGAGGGTGCCCACCAGCACCGCGGCGAGGAGCAGAGTCAACGGAGCCACCCAGCTCAGTCTCGGCACGCTGCCGTCGAACCGGACGATCAACGGCGGCACGATCCGACCGACGACCAGCCCGGTGCCGATCAGCGCGGCGACCAGCAGCGGCGAGGTGGGGCGGACCCGGTTCATGTCGGTGCCGAGATCACAGGATGATCTCGAGGTCCTCACGCTTGTGGACGCCGGAGGTGTCGACGCCGGCGAGGAGGTCGGCGACGAAACCCTTGCCCGGGACTTCGCCCTCGGGGTCGATCTCCAGCCATGGCACCAGCACGAATCCGCGCTCGTGTGCACGCGGGTGCGGAAGCTTGAGCGACTCGTCGTCAGCGACTCGCGGGCCCACGACGATCAGATCGACGTCCAACGTGCGGGGCGCGCCCTGCTCGGAGCGCTCCCGTCCGAAGGCGTCCTCGATCGCGAGAGCCCGGTCCAGCAACGTGTGGACCGTGAGGGTCGTGTCGATCAGGACCACCGCGTTGAGGAACTTGCCGGACTCGTCCGGTCCGCCCAACGGGTCAGTCTCGTAGACCGAGGAGATCGCGACGACCGTGACCTCCGGGGTGTCCTCGAGCGCCGAGACTCCGCCCTGGAGCTTGCCGTGCCGATCGCCAAGATTGGAACCGAGTGAGAGGACTGCCTGCCGGATGGGTCGCATCCCCCCGGTCATGGTGTCCGCGTCCAAGACGTACGGTGTGGGCGCTTCGGTCACTGTTTGCTCCGCTCTATCGTCACGGCGACATCGTCAAACGCCACCTTGATGGGCGCCTCCGGCTTGTGCACCGTCACGCTAGCCCATCGGACCGAGTCCTCGGCCAGGCACAAGTCCACCACACGAAGCGCCAACGTCTCAATCAGGTCGACCGGGTCGCCCACGATCGCGTCATGCACCTTCTCGGCCAGCACCCCGTAGTGCACCGTCTTGGTCAGATCGTGCTCCCGCGCGGCCGGGCCGAGATCGAGTCCGAGGCTCACGTCGAGGACGAAGGTCTGGCCGTCACGACGCTCCTGCGGGAACACCCCGTGGTGGCCGTGAGCGGAGATGCCGCGCAGATCGATGCGATCGAGGTCGTCGGGAATCACTGGTCAGTCCTCCGGGTCAGGGATGGGGAGCTCAGCGATGGGCGAGGCGTGGCGGGACCAGAGCTTCCACCCGGCCGGCTGATTCACCAGGATGCTGGTGCACACGGCCTTGCCGCCGGAGAATGCCTCGGCCGAGACCAGCCCGTCACCAGACAGGATGTTCTCCGTGCAGCTCACGAGCGCCGTCGTGGGCTCGGCTGCGCCGCGGGGGAAGGTCACCACCTGGATGTCGGTCAGGAAGAACTGGATGTAGCCGACATTGGCCATCAGGACGGTCCACGACCGCAGGACCTGCGCCGTACCGCGTAGGGGGTGCGATCCGGGGTGGACACACGAGATCTCGGCGTCGTCGACCCACAGCGACGCCATCAGGTCGACGTCGCCGGTCTCCACCGCGTCGTAGAACGCCCGGTGAACAGCGAGCACGGCATCACTCATCGGTTCTCCTGTCCGAGTCGAGCCGCCACCCGGACGGCATCGGCCGAGGCCGCAGGCTCGTGCACCCGCACGCACCATGCACCCGCGGACGCAGCGAGCGCGCTGATCGCCGCGGTGGCGTCGTCTCGCCGCTCGGTCGGACGCTGCACGTCGCCATCTGTCAGCAGCTCGCCGAGGAACCGTTTGCGCGATGCAGCGACCAGCAGCGGGTGACGCAGAGCCACGAAGGCGTCGAGGTGCGCCAGAACGGCCCAGTTCTGCTCGCCCGTCTTGGAGAATCCCAGGCCAGGATCGAGAATGATCCGGTCGGGATCGACACCAGCGTGCACAGCGGCATTGACCTGCACTATGAGCTCACGGGTGATGTCCTCGACAATGTCTTCGTACAGGGTGTGCTGCTGCATCACCGCGGAGTGCTCCCGCCAGTGCATCAGCACGATCGGGGAGCCGGTCTGCGCCGCCAGCGCCATCATCTCGGGGTCCGCTCGCCCACCGGACACGTCGTTGATGATCGACGCACCAGCCTCCAGGGACTCTCGCGCGGTCGAGGCCCGCATCGTGTCGACCGAGACCGAGATGCCTTCGGCGACCAGGCCGCGGATCACCGGGATCACCCGGCGCCGCTCCTCCTCGCCGTCGATCCGGAGCGCGCCGGGCCGGGTGGACTCACCGCCGACATCGACCAGGTCGGCGCCCTCGGCGACAAGATCGATCCCGTGCCGGATCGCGGTGTCCGCGTCGAGCCACCTGCCACCGTCCGAGAACGAGTCAGGTGTCACGTTGACGACCCCCATCACGAGGCAGCGGTCGTCGGGCAGCCCAGGCATCACACCGCTAGCGTGCCGTGATGAGGCCCATGGCCTCCGCGCGGGTCGCTGGATCGCGCAGCTGGCCACGCACTGCGCTCGTGACGGTCTTGGCTCCGCCCTTGCGGACTCCCCGCATCGTCATGCACAGGTGCTCGGCCTCGATGACCACGATGACTCCGCGTGGATTGAGATGGGTGATGAGGGCATCGGCGATCTGGGTCGTCAGCCGCTCCTGCACCTGCGGGCGCCGGGCGAACACGTCGACGAGGCGCGCGAGCTTCGACAGGCCGGTCACCCGTCCGCCGTCGGTGGGGATGTAGCCCACGTGCGCGACACCGAAGAACGGCACCAGGTGGTGCTCGCACATCGACCACACCTCGATGTCCTTGACCAGCACCAGCTCGTCGTGGCCGACCTCGAAGACTGCAGTCAGGACGTCCTCGGGGCTCTGGTCCATGCCCGCGAGCAGCTCCTCGTACGAGTTGGCGACGCGTGCTGGCGTGTCTCTCAGCCCCTCACGATCGGGATCCTCGCCAACAGCGATCAACAGCTCACGGATCGCCGCCTCGGCTCGGGCCCGATCGACCGTCACGGAAGCTCCGGGTGCCCGTGGACGTCAGGACCGGCCGGCGGTGGGGCGTCGGACCCCGAGTCGGGGCCGATCACGACCGGCGTTCCGTTCTGGCCGCTGTAGGAATTGCCGGCGATCGTGTCGACCGGCGGGCGAGTATCCGGGACCCGGCTGTCGGAGCCGGTCCAGGCCGGGCGGATCTCGCGGCGTTGCAACGGAGCGAAGATCTCGGCGACCTGCGCCTTGTCGAGCGTCTCCTTCTCCAACAGCTCGGTCACGAGGGCATCCAGCACGTGCCGGTTCTCGTTCAGGATGTCGAACGCCTCCTGGTGCGCGAAGGAGATCAGCTTGTTGATCTCTTCGTCGACCACGGCGGCGACAGCCTCGGAGTAGTTGCGGGCATGACCGATGTCGCGACCCAGGAATGGCTGGCCCTCGTTCTCGCCGAGGCGCACTGCGCCGAGTCGCTCAGTCATGCCGTACTGCGTGACCATGGCACGGGCCAGCCCGGTGGCCTTCTCGATGTCGTTGCCGGCACCCGTCGTCGGGTCGTGGAAAACCAGCTCCTCTGCCGCGCGGCCACCCATCATGTACGCGAGCTTGTCGAGCAGCTCCGCGCGGGTCTGGGAGTACTTGTCCTCGTCAGGCAGGACCATGGTGTAGCCCAGCGCCCGTCCACGCGGCAGGATCGTGATCTTGTGCACCGGATCGCTCTGGGGCAGCGCTGCGGCGACCAGGGCGTGGCCCCCTTCGTGGTACGCCGTGATCCGGCGCTCGTTCTCGTTCATCAGGCGACTGCGCTTCTGCGGTCCGGAGATGACGCGATCGATCGCCTCGTCCAGAGCGGCGTTGTCGATCGTCTTGGCACCGTTGCGGGCTGTCAGCAGCGCGGCTTCGTTGAGCACATTGGCCAGATCGGCGCCCGAGAAGCCCGGAGTGCGCCGCCCGACTGCCTCGAGGTCGACACCCGGCGCGATCGGCTTGCCACGGGAGTGCACCTTGAGGATCTGGGTGCGCCCGGCCAGGTCAGGCGCCTCGACGCCGATCTGCCGGTCGAACCGACCAGGACGTAGCAGTGCCGGGTCGAGCACGTCGGGACGGTTGGTCGCTGCGATCAGGATGACTCCACCTCGCACGTCGAAGCCATCCATCTCCACCAGCAGCTGGTTGAGCGTCTGCTCACGCTCGTCGTGGCCACCGCCCATTCCGGTGCCGCGGTGCCGACCGACGGCGTCGATCTCGTCGATGAAGACGATCGCGGGCGCATTTTCCTTGGCCTGCTCGAACAGGTCGCGGACCCGGCTCGCGCCGACGCCGACGAACATCTCGACGAAGTCCGAGCCCGAGATCGAGTAGAAGGGGACGCCGGCCTCACCTGCGACGGCTCGCGCAAGAAGCGTCTTGCCGGTGCCGGGCGGGCCGTAGAGCAGCACGCCCTTGGGAATCTTGGCTCCGACTGCCTGGAACTTGGCCGGCTCCTGCAGGAACTCCTTGATCTCCCCGAGCTCTTCGATCGCCTCGTCGCAGCCTGCGACGTCGGAGAACGTGGTCTTGGGAGTGTCCTTGGTCATGAGCTTGGCCTTGGACTTGGCGAACTGCATGACCCGACCGCCACCCCCGGCGGCGTTGTTCATCATGTAGATGATCAGGCCAAAGATCACGACGATCGGCAGGATGCCGATCAGCAGACTCACCAGGGGGTTGGACTTGGGCACCTCGACGTCGAAAGACTTGAGCTGCTTGTCGGCCACCGCCTTCTCGGCCTGCTGGACGAGTCGGGCTCCCTGGTCGCCAAGGTACTTGCTCTTGACCTTCTTGCCGTCGGCCAGCGTCGCCTGGATCTGCTGGTCACCGTCGATGAAGGTGACGTCCTTGACCTTGCCGTCCTGGAGATAGCTGACCATCGTGGCGGTCTTGACGCTCTTGTAGCCGTCAGCGTTGGAGGAGGCAGTCACGATCGCGATCACCACGAGAGTGATGACGAAGATCCAGAGCCAGGGGCCCTTGATGAGGCGTTTGAAGTTCATGTGAACGGGCGTGGAGCGGGTCCACTCCTCCTGAGTACTTGTCGGTAAGAAGACGGTACACGCAGCACCATCCACCTGTGGAACGAGTGCGTTGCGGGCAATGGTTCCCCACCGTGGCGGTGGAAACTGCGTCGAGCCACCCCAGGTGTGACCCGCGTTCCCGGCCTAGGCGTGGAGCCGATCAGGAATACACGTGCGGCGCGAGGGTGCCGATGCAGCGCAGGTTGCGGTACTTCTCGTTGAAGTCCAGCCCGTAGCCGACGACGAAGGCGTTGGGGATGTCGAAGCCGACGTACTTGACCTCGACGTCCATCTGCTGCGCCTCGGGCTTGCGCAGCAGTGTCGCGATCTCGACGGACGCCGGTCCGCGTGACCGCAGGTTGGTGATGAGCCACGACAGCGTCAGCCCCGTGTCGATGATGTCCTCGACGATCAGGACGTGGCGGCCCTGCAGGTCGGTGTCGAGGTCCTTGAGGATGCGCACCACACCGGACGACTTGGTGCCCGAGCCGTAGGACGAGACCGCCATCCAGTCCATCTCGACGTGCAGGTCCAGGCTGCGAGCAAGATCGGCCATGACCATCACGGCGCCCTTGAGGACGCCCACCAGCAGGATGTCCTTGCCGGCATAGTCGATCTCGATCTGCGCGGCCATCTCCTTGAGGCGGGAGACGATCTGCTCCTCGGTGAACAGGGTCTGATCGAGCTCGAGGTCGTCTGCGACATGTGTCTGGTCCACGGGCTCAGCCTGCCACAGGGGTCCTCACGTACGACAGGGAATCCCCCAGCCGCACGCAGGCCAGCCCACCGGGCAGCTCGATCCGTCGCTGCCCGTGCCAGCTGGTGACGAGGCGATCGATCTCGGCGAGGTGGGTCGAGGTCAGGGCCGAGCCGTCGGCGCCCGCCTGGAGGGCCGTCCGGCGCAGGGTCCGTGATCGCACGGCCGGCGGCAGGGCCAGGAGCGTCGGGACGTCGAGCGGCGCCTCCACGGCTGCAGCCAGCTCGTCGAGCCACGCTCCATCGGCCCTCACCTGATCTGCGGTGCGCGCCAGCGCCTCGGCGACACCCCCACCGAGGACGTCCTCCAGCACCGGCATGAGCTCGGTGCGGATCCGGGACCGCCGATAGGCCGGATCCGCGTTGTGCGGATCGTTCCACCACGACAGACCGTGCGCGCGGCAGATGCGCTCGGTGTCGACGCGTCGCAGGGCGAGCAGGGGGCGCCGGGTGATCCCGTCGGCGGGCGACATTCCCGCGATCGAGCGCGGCCCCGATCCGCGGCCGAGCCCCAGCAGCACGGTCTCCGCCTGGTCGTCGAGGGTGTGGCCGAGAAGCACCGCGTCGGGCATCGACCTGCGCAGCGCCTCGTGGCGTGCCCGTCTGGCAGCCGCCTCGGGCCCACCGTGACGGCCGACGTCGACAGCGATGATCTCGGCCTCCATGCCCAGCTCGTGGATCTGCTCGGCTGCCACGGCGGCCACGGCGGCCGATCCTGGCTGCAGCTGATGGTCGACGATCACGGCAGTGACCTCGTACGACGCCCGGTCCGCAACGAAGCCTGTGACCGCGGCCAGAGCCAGCGAGTCCGCGCCACCGGAGACGCCGATCACCAGCCGGCTGCCTGGTCCGAGATCCGCCAGTGCGGCGCGCACCAGGTTGCGACCTGTTGCGACGGCAGGATCCAGAGCTCCGCCCATCGACCTAGCCGTGCACGCGGGCGACCCACGACGAGGGGTCGAGGATCTCAGCGGCGGTCGGTAGATTGGCGGGCTCGGCCCAGACGGCGTTGAACCCCGACAGGCCCACCCGCTCGTTGACCTGACGGACGAACACCGCCCCGTCGCGGTACTGGCGCATCTTGGCGTCCAGGCCCAACAGTCGCCGGAGAATCCGGTCGAAGCTGCTGGCGCCCTTGCGCCGCTCGGTGAACTTGCGCCGAATGTCGACCACAGACGGAATGACCTCGGGGCCGACGCCGTCCATCACGACGTCGGCATGACCCTCCAGCAGCGACATGATGCCGGTCATCCGATCGACGACCTCGCGCTGCCTGTCGTTCTGGAACAGCTCCGCCAGCGAAGCGTCCGAGTCACCGCGAACGATGCGGATCATCTCGCCGAGGCCCTCGGTGACCAGGGACGACAACGCCGACGCGTCCAGGTCCGTCGCGTCCACGAACTCGTCGAGCAGCGAACGCAAGTGGTCCCGCATCCAGTCGACTGCCGTGAACTGCACCCGATGCGTCTCCTCGTGCAGGCACACCCAGAGGCGGAAGTCGTGCGGGTCGACATCGAGCTGGCGCTCTGCCTGCACGATGTTGGGCGCCACCAGCAGGAGCCGACCGGCCTCGCCGGCGGGCCCGGTCCAGAACGGATCGAACTGACCCAGCACCTTGGACGACATGAACGACATCAGCGCGCCGAGCTCAGCGCCGCTGATCTTCTCGCCCACCGTCCGGGCCACCCCGGTCGGCATCTTGCGGGACTCCGCGAGCTTGGCGACGAGAGGATCCATCACGAGCCGGAACGTGTCGAGATTGGCCTCGACCCAGCGCGGTCGGTCGATCACCAGGACCGGCGCCGTGGCCGATGTGGCGTGCAGGTCACTGAACTCGCGGACCGGGGCTTCCGACCGGGCTGCCCCCTCGCGGAGCTCTGCAACCGCCTCGGCGACCTCGGCCGCCGACACGACGGGGCCGGGCTTGGACAGCCTCGTCGCCGTCGAGAGGGCGAGCTTCCAATCGATCATGGCACCAACCTACGGCCTGCCGGGTGGCTGCGCCGCCGACTCATGATCCGCAGGTGCACGTCGCAATAGCTGCGGCGACCCGGTCCAGTGCGGCCTGCGCCACCAGCGGTGCGGCCCGTTCAGTGCGATCGGCCATCAGGGCGAACACGACCGGGCGACCGTCGGCGTCGAGCGCGAAGCCGGCCAGCGAGTGGACACCCGACAGCGTGCCGGTCTTGGCCCGCAACGTGCCCAGAGACGTCGTGAGCGATGCGAACCGGTCGACCAGCGTGCCGGTGAAACCACTGACCGGCAGGTCCGACATCAGGCCGGACGCGCGTGAAGTCGTCGCCGCGACGTTGACCGTCTCGGCCAGGGTCCGGGGCGCGATGCGGTTGGACCGGGAGAGCCCACTGCCGTCGCGGAGCACCAACCCCGTGACATCGATGTCCGCAGACGTCAGCACGTCGACGACCGCCGCGGTCCCACCGTCGAAGCTCCCGGGTTGCCCGGCGGCCAGAGCCACATGTCGGAGCATGACCTCCGCAGCCTGGTTGTCACTGGTTCCGATGAGCGCTTCGACGATCTGCGCGACCGGCGCACTGCGCACCGCGGCGATCGTCTGCGCACCGGCGGGTGCCCGACCCGCTGCCGGTTCGCCGGTGACGGCGACGCCACGCTTCGACAGCAGGTCCGCGAAACGGCGAGCAGCGTCGGCAGCGGGGTCCTTGGCGCGGGCTCCCCCGACGACACCCTGATCGGCCCAGAGGGCACTGACCGGCGTCACGATGCTCTGGCTCACGTACGTGGATTCCCAGCTGGGGCTTGCGGCCTGTCCGGTGAACAACGACGCGTCGAAGCCCAGACGGACGGTCGTCACCCCCGCCTGGGTGAGCGACGCCGCCGTGCGACGCGCCAGCGTTGCGAGATCTGCCCGCTCGACCCGTTTGGACTTCTTGTCAATCACGGTGGCGAGGTAGGGGTCCCCGCCGCCGATCAGCATGAGCCGCTCACCCTGCTGCACCACTCGGGTCGTGAAGCTCGCCTGCGGGTCGATCAGCGACAGCGCGGCGAAACCCGTGAGCAGCTTCGTCGTCGAAGCCGGAATGTAGGTGCCGGAGCCGAAGGACGCCAGCTCACGGCCGTCCGCTGGTGAGATCGCGGAAAAGCCCACCCGCGGCCCCAGCACGGATGCGCGCAGTCCGTCCCTGACCGCCGCCGAGAGCCTGGCCGGGTCGATCTCGCCCACGCTGGCCCGTGCCGGACCCATCGGGTCAGGCATCGAGTCCGTCGTCAGGGAGCGAGGGGGAATGACATTGCTCGGTCCGCAGTCGCCGTCGCAGATCAGCTCGTTGAGGTCGCCGCGTTGCCACAGGACGACGCCGAGCGCCACGACGAGGGCCAGCACGATCGCCGGGATGGTGACGCCACCACGAGGCCGCGCGACCCTGGTTTCATTCTGAGCGGCCACATGCGCCAGACTATAGAGACACCATTGTGCTGCGCTCCATGGCGCGCGCACCCAGAATTCAACCGCCGGAGGCACCAGTGATTTTCGACGTCACCGTGGAGATCCCGAAGGGCAGCCGCAACAAGTACGAGGTCGACCACGCGACGCATCGCATCCGCCTCGACCGCACGCTGTTCACTGCGACGCAGTACCCGGCCGACTACGGCTTCATCGACGACAGCCTCGGCATGGACAGCGATCCACTCGATGCCCTGGTACTGCTCTCCGAGCCCACCTTTCCCGGCTGCGTCATCTCGTGCCGCACGATCGGTATGTTCCGCATGACCGACGAGGCCGGCGGCGACGACAAGGTCCTGTGCGTTCCGGCGAAGGACCCCCGCCAGGAGCACCTGCGCGACATCCACCACGTACCTGAGTTCGACCGGCTCGAGATCGAGCACTTCTTCACGGTCTACAAGGACCTCGAGCCCGGCAAGTCCGTCGAGGGCTCGACGTGGACCGGGCGGGTCGAGGCCGAGGCCGAGATCCAGGCGAGCTACGACCGCTTCAAGACCAACGGCGGCTACTGAGCCTCCGCCTCGGGGGACGGGCCCCGGCTCACCAGGGCAGCGGCGTCAGCCGTTCGAGCTCTTGAGCAGTGCCCGCATGGTCTCGGCGAAGACCCCCACGTCGATGCTGCTGTCCAGCGACCGCAGGGTGCCCAGCCCTATTCCCAGGCTCAGCAGTGCGGTGGCAGCTTTCTCCGGATCGACCGTGTCGCCGAGGCCCGCCTCGGTCGTGACCTGACGCACCAGGTCGGCGATCGCCGCACGAATCTCCCGGTGACGCTTGATCAGCTCGGTCGCGACGTACGGGCTCTGCCGCGCGATTGCCCCAAACTCCACCTCGAGCGCGGTCCAACGTGGCTGACCCAGCCCTTCACGGGCCCAGGCAGCGAACGCCTCGATGCGCCCGTCCAGATCGGTGTCGGCCGTGAACGCACTGACCACGCCCTCGATCTGCTCCTCGTGGATGCTGTCAAGCACCGCCATGCAGAGCTGCTCCTTGCCGTCGAAGTTCGAGTACACGGCCCCCTTGGAGAAGCCCGCGCGCACGGCGACCTTGTCGAGCGAGGTCGCGGCATAGCCGTCGGACAGGAACATCTCGCGAGCGACCGCGATCAGGCTCTCCCTGGTGCGCGCCTGGCGCTCGGCCCTGCTGATCCTCGACCCATCCACCGTCACGCGCCACTCCCTCGACCACCGGGCCGAGTGGCCCAAAACACTCTTGCATCGTACTCAGATACCGATAGTATCTGAATGGTGATCAAAAAGGATGTCATCATCATCGGTACCGGTTTCGCCGGCATGGGCGCGGCCATGAAGCTCCGCCAGTCCGGGCGCGAGGACTTCGTGATCCTGGAGAAGGCCCACGACGTCGGCGGCACCTGGCGCGACAACACGTACCCCGGCTGCGAGTGCGACATCCCCAGTCACATGTACTCGTTCTCGTACGAGCTCAACACCGACTGGAGCAAGAGCTTCTCCGGCCAGGAGGAGATCTGGGCGTACCTCCGCAAGGTGGCCGACGAGCAGGGCATCCGTCCCTACATCTCCTTCGGCGTCGAAGTCACCGGCGCCACCTGGGACGAGGACCAGAAGGTCTGGACCATCCGAACCAACGGCGAGGACTACCAGGCCCGAGTGCTGATCGCCGGAGTCGGCGGTCTGCACATTCCGAACGTGCCGGAGATCGCTGGCGCGGACTCCTTCGAGGGCCCGAAGTTCCACTCCGCCCAGTGGGACCACTCGGTCGACCTGAAGGGCAAGAAGGTCGTCGTGATCGGCACCGGCGCCAGCGCGATCCAATTCATCCCCATCATCGCGCAGGAGGTCGGGCAGCTCACCGTCTTCCAGCGCACCGCCGCATGGGTGCTGCCCAAGAAGGACAAGCCGACTCCCGAGTGGCGCAAGAAGGCCTTCGCGGCGATCCCCGGTGCTCATCGCGCCTATCGCAACGCGCTGTACTGGTCGCTGGAAGCCCGAGCGATCGCCTTCAACGGCCACCTCAACGTCTTGCCGCTCGCCGAGAAGATCGTCAAGCGTGAACTCGCCAAGTCGATCCCCGATGCAGAGCTGCGGGCCAAGCTCACCCCGGACTACCGGCTCGGTTGCAAGCGCGTGCTTCAGTCCAACACGTACTACCCGACATTCCTGCGGGACGACGTCGAGCTCAACACCGACGGGGTGAGGGAGATCCTGAGCGACGGCGTGATCGACAACAACGGCGTGAAGCACCCGGCCGACATCATCATCTACGGCACCGGCTTTCACGTCATCGACGCGTTCGACTACCTCGACATCAAGGGCAAGGACGGTGTCGACCTCGCTGCGCAGTTCCGCGACAACGGCGTTGAGACCTACCTGGGCATGACGATCAACGGCTTCCCCAACCTGTACTTCATGCTCGGCCCCAACACGGCACTCGGCCACAACTCGGTGGTCTTCATGATCGAGCAGCAGACCAAGTTCATCATCCGGATGCTGGACGAGATGGACCGCCGTGACGTCGCGGCCGCAGATGCGACCAAGGAGGCGCAGAGCGCCTTCAACGTCGAGATCCAAAGGCTCGTCGAGAAGGGCATCTGGACCCAGGGCGGCTGCACGTCGTGGTACCTCGACAGCCAGGGCAAGAACCGCACGATCTGGCCCAAGTTCACCTTCCAGTACTGGTGGGAGACCCGAAAGATCAAGGGATCCGACTTCGCCTGGGAACGGGCGGCCTGACCATGAGCGAGTCCCGCACCTACGACATACCGCCCGGTCCGACGACTCCCCCGTGGTTGATGACCTGGAGGTTCCTGCGCAGTCGCTACGCCGACATGCCCAAGCTGCACGCCAAGTACGGCGACACCTTCTCGGTGCGGATCCTGCCCGGCCCCGAGACGTTGGTGGTCTTCAGCGATCCGGTGGACATCAAGGAGATCTTCGCTTCGGACCCGTCGCAGTTCCATGCCGGAGAGGCCAATGGCATCCTCAAGCCGGTCATGGGCGAGCACTCCGTCCTGCTGACCGACGACGCCGAGCACATGCGGGCCCGCAAGCTCCTGATGCCGGCCTTCACCGGACCGTCGATGCGCGGCTACCAGCCACTGGTGGAGGCCATCGCCAAGATCGAGATCGATTCGTGGCGCGACGGCGACACCCTGATGACACTCGATCGGATGAACTCGCTCACCCTCGACGTGATCCTGCAGGTCGTGTTCGGCGTGACGGACGAGAAACGTCTTGCGGTGCTGCGCCCCAAGGTCAACACGATGGTCAACATCGGCGCGAAGACGCTGCTCGCCTGGTCCTACCCCAGGCTCGCCAAGATCCCGCCATGGAGCACGTACTTCAAGAATCAGGTCGAGGTCGACAAGCTGCTCTACGCCGAGATCGCCGAGCGCCGCGAAGCACACGATCTCGAGGGTCGCGACGATGTGCTGTCCCGTCTCCTCCGTGTCGGTGACACCGAGGGCGAGACCCCACTCACCGACGAGGAGATGCGTGACCAGCTGGTCACGCTGCTGCTCGCGGGGCACGAGACGACCGCGTCGGCCCTGTCGTGGACGTTGCA